>NZ_JBPJSJ010000013.1:0-123302 GCF_051225675.1 Natrinema sp. CGMCC1.2065
GAGCGCGCCGGCGACCGCCGTCGTCCCGACGAACCGCCGCGAGGTCGTGACCGCCGTGCCCTCCTGGCGCGGGACGCCACCCCCGCGGACGGCGTCGATCAACACCGGCGCGCCGAACAGCCCGGCGAAAAGCGGTGCGAGGGTGCCGCCGGCCTCGAGCGGGGCGTCCGGCGAGAGATCCAGCGCGACCGCGCCGAGTCCGGTCGCCAGCGCGAAGGAAACGAGACCGCCGATCCGGCCGCGTCGGGTGGGTTCCGAGGCGATCAGCGCTACTGCTACCATCGCGAGGACGAGCGAGAGGTGAGCCCGAACCGTCGGATACGCGGCCGTTACGACCGCGGTCACGGGAAGCGCGAGCGGGACTGCCACGAGGACGGCAAGCAGGCTCCCCAGCGCCGACAGACGGATCGCCTCGTAGCCCCGCCCCGCGAGGACCAGTCGATGGCCGGGGAGGGCGGTGACGGCCATCTCGGCGTCGGGGACGCCCAGCGCCATCGCGGGGACGGCGTTCAGGAACGTGTGGACGACGCCGGCCGCGAGCATCGCACAGCCGACGAACAGCGGTGGGCCTGGCACCGACGGCACGACGCCGGCCAGCAGGAACGCGAAGTTGTTGGCGTGCAGTCCCGGCACGAGCCCGCTACAACACCCCAGTAGGGAGCCCGCCAGCACCCAACCTAGCAACTGGAGGGTCACCACCGGCTCGCTCACCACCTCGACTGGCGCGGGCATCCCCGGCTCTGGCCGCGGCTTCCCGTAAATGGTCTCGGGTCGGGGGTCGCGTCGCTCGAGCGGATCCTCGATACGGTCACCGCGACGGCGTCGCCACTCGCCCTCGAGCGTCAATAAAAAGTCGGGATCGGATGTCGTCGAAACCGGATCGACGGGACGTTATCCGAAGAGTTCGCCGAGGCCCTCGCCGTCGGCCTCGTCGTCATCGTCGTCGTCGTCCGTCGTGTCCGGCACGTCGCTGGTCTCCTCGGCCTCTTCCTCATCGTCGCCGTCGTCGTCGGCTTCCTCGGCACCTGCAGCGCCGCCCGCGGCGGCCCCGCCGGCGGGGACGGCTGCGGCCTCGGAGACCGCGTCGTCGATGTCGACGTCCTCGAGCGCGGCGACGAGGGCCTTGACGCGGGACTCCTCGACGTCGACGCCCGCGGCGTCGAGTACGTTCGTCAGGTTGTCTTCGTTGATCTCTTCGCCCGATTCGTTCAGGATGAGTGCAGCGTATACGTATTCCATTGTTGGGTCCTCCGTTAGTTATCCGAACATCTCGCCGAGACCGGCCGCGCCGTCACCGTCGTCTTCGTCGTCATCGTCGTCGGTGTCGGCGTCTTCGGTCTCGGCCTCCTCTGTCTGGTCGTCTGCCGATTCGTCGTCAGCGTCGCCCTCATCGGCGGCCGCCGGCTGGGCGGCCGCGTCGACGTCCTGCAGTTCCTCGGGCAGGGCGTCCTCGTCGTCGATCTGGGCCGCGAGCGCACGCAGCTGTGCGTCGGCCTTGCTGACGAGGTCGGGCATGAGTTCTTCGTCCTCGATGGCGGCCTGCAGGCCGAGGCTCTTGGCCTCGCCCGTGGCCTTGGCGATGAGCGTCGGCGCCGTACTCGCGGTCGGGAAGCTCGCGTTGATCGCGAGGTTCCGTGCGCGGGCGGCGGCCGTCGACACGTCGCTCTCGTAGGCCTCGACGTCGATGTCGAGGTCCTCGGGGTCGAAGCGAACGCCGTCGGCGACGACGGCGCGCAGGTCGAGCCCGACTTCCTTGGGCTCGATCCCGAGTTCGTTGAGGACGTTCGCCAGATCCGCGGAGACTTCCTCGCCGGCCTCGAGAACCGTCGAGTCCTCCATGACCTGAATCGAGCCGTCCTCGATGCGCGCGTTCGCGCCGATGCTCTGGAGTTCGCCGACGAACGGCCCCGGATCGACACCGGTGTCCCCTTCGGGGATTACGATGTCGTTCGGCGCAACCTCGCCCTCGTTGATCGGTGCCGGCGTCTTCGACGCCTCGAGTTCCTTGTACAGCGAGAACGGGTTCTCGTTCGTGCCGACGATACCGACCTGGCCCTCGACGTGTTCGACGAGGTCACCGAAGCCGGCGTCTTCCAGCGCGCGGGCCTGCAGCGTGTTGCGGCTGACCCGCAGCTGGGCCGTGCCGTACAGGTCCCGGCGCATGTCCTGGAGCTGTTTCGAGGGGATGCCGGCGATGCCGACGATGCCGACGCTGTCGTAGCGCTCGATGATCTCCTCGAGCTCCGCGACTTCTTCTTTCTTCCACTGGGGAAGGTTCTCGGTCTTGCGTTCGGCCTGTGCGCTCATTTAGGCCACCTCCACGGACGGCCCCATCGTCGTCTTCACGTAGACGGCGTCGATGTTCTGGGGGCCCTTCTCGAGGTCGGCGTGCAGGCGTCGCAGGATGACGTCGATGTTGTCGCCGATGTCCTCGGCGTCCATGTCCTCGGCACCGACGAGGGTGTGGAACGTTCGTCGGTCGCCGGAGCGAAGCTGCACGGTGTTTTTGAGCCGGTTGACGGTTTCGACGACGTCGTCGTCGGGCGAGAGCGGGTCCGGCATCTTCCCTCGGGGACCGAGAATGGTACCCAGGTGCCGGGCGATGTCTTGCATCATCGCCTCTTCGGCGATGAAGAAGTCCGTCTCGTCGGCCATGTCTTTGGCCTCGTCGTCGTCCAGATCCGCGACGTCATCGGCCGAGAGAACCTCGTCCGCCGCCTCCTCGGCGCGGACTGCGGTCTCTCCCTCGGCGATGACGACGATGCGGGTCTCCTGGCCGGTTCCGGCCGGCAGGACGATCGACTCGTCAACGCGGTTCGACGGTTCGTTCAGGTCTAAGTCGCGCAGATTAATCGCGAGGTCTACCGTCTCGGTAAAGTTCCGGTCCGGCGAGTCCTCGAGTGCGCGGGCTACTGCTGTTTCAATATCCGAATCTGCCATCGTTCACCTCCGTAGTACGCAGGACTGCTCCTACGGGTCAGTGAAACAGGCGATGCCTGTCTCTTTTGAACCAAGTGCGATGCTGGACTTAAACCCGTCGAACTACCCGCGCGCTCGCGTCAGGGCCGAACGCGGCGATCTCCGACGCGTACTCGGATCGTAGTCGATGAACGGGCCGCGAGTCCGTTCCGTCAGCGCAGCTATCAGTTTCGTAAGGAATCATTACAGTCCATTTCACCGAAAGTTCTATTATGCGTTGTCGTATACCATTCGTCTATGTGGCCATTAGACTTATATACCAGTATTGGGCCGGCAGTACTCGGCTCGATCGCCATGCCGGCGGCCGGCGGTGAACTCGAGGCATATCGATCGCTCGACCCGCTCTTGCGGGCGGGGATTCAGTTCGCAGGGACGGTCCTCGTCGCGATGGTCGTGCTGGGGCTGCTCCAGAACTTCGGGACGCGAGCGATCGCGAAGTCCCGCCGCAGCCCGGTCATCTCGATCTGTCTCGGACTGCCGAGCCTGCTCGTCGTCGCCGGGCTCGCGGGGACGGGGTATCTCATCGTCGACACGAGCGTCGGGACGTTCTTTGGCATCCCGCTTGTCATCCTCGGGGTGACGGTCCTGCCGGCCGCGATCGCGATCGGATTCACCGCGCTCGGGCGCAACGCGGCCGCGATCGTCGGCCGCGATCGTCTCTGGACCGGTATTCTGGTCGGCGGGCTCATCCACGGGGCCGCCGGCCTGGTGTTCCCGGCGACGGTGGCCGTCGCCGCCCTCGCCGGCGCGCTCGGCATCGGTGCCGGCGTCCGCGTGCTGGTCGGCGGCGTCGGCGCGGCCCGCCCCGACGACCGGACCGTCCCGCCCGCGAACAAGATCTGAATCGGCCCGCCACCCCCGCCGGCGCTTCGCGTCCTCTATACCGTTCCGACGACTCGTAGCCTCGCGTGAACGCCTGCTACAGAAGATAGCACTGTAGGGTTCGCAACGACGCGCGCGGCTACGCACGCGACATCGAGAAACGACAAAACTCGGTCGGCCCGTGATTACGCTGCCGCTTCGTCGACGAGTACGTCGTCGTACTCGCCGTCATCGACGCGCTCTTTGAACTCTCGAGCGTCGTTGCCCTCGATGGTGACGCCCATCGAGGCACAGGTACCGACGACTTCCTTCGCCGCGTTGCGGAGGTCGTAGGCCAGCAGGTCGGGGTGTTTCTGCTCGGCGATCTGTTTGACCTGATCAACCGAGAGGTCGGCGACGAAGTCCTTCTGGGGCTCGCCGCTGCCGGTCTCGAAGCCGGCCTCGTCCTTGACGAGTTCGGCCGTCGGCGGGACGCCGACGTCGATCTCGAAGGAGCCGTCGTCGTCGTAGTCGACGGTGACGGGGACTTCGGTCCCGTCGAACGCTTCGGTCTGGTCGTTGATCTCCTGTACGACGGCCTGCACGTCGACGGGGGTCGGTCCAAGCTCGGGACCGAGCGGCGGGCCAGGATTGGCCTGGCCACCCGGAACGAGCACTTCGATGGTTCCAGCCATATCCGTCACAACCCGTGCGCGAGTTTTAAGGGTTGCTAATTCGCGCAGTCATCGTCTGTGACCGTCTCACGTGCGGGTCCGATCGCCCGTCACTACTCGACGCTATCGGCGCGCCACGTCGCAAATGACTCGAGGACGTCGCTCTCGTCGAAGCGTTCGATACAGGGCACGTCATTGGGATGCAGTTGCAGGACGCGGTCGACGAGGTCGTCGTAGGCGTCGTCGGTGGTCTTCGCCAGCAGGACGACCTCCTCGTCGCGGTGGATTTCTCCCTTCCAGCGGTACGTCGAAGTCGCCTCGAGGCGATTGATGCAGGCCGCAAGCCGTTCCTCGACGAGCGTCTCGGTGATTTCCGCAGCCGCCTCGGGCGGCGCTGTGACGTAGACGGTCGGCATATCCGACGCTACGCTCGAGGTGGGCAAAAACGTCCCGTCACGGGACACGTTGCCCGGGCTACCCGTCGTCGTTGACCGGATTGAACGTACCGTTGATGTCCCACTCGTGGATGCAGTGTGGGTTACCGACTTGCTTCTCGTCGTCCTCGAGCGCGAGTTGCCAGGCCTCGAGGTTCTCGTCCCATCGTTCGACTCGACTGCATTCTTCGCAGACTCTCGCGGTCGGTTTCCGTACCTGTGTACTCATTATTGGTCCGTGGGAACTCGACACATATAACGGTATCCGTGCGCGGCAAGTGCTGCCTCGCCGCTCGAAAATCGGGCGTCAGACGGTTTTCCGTGCCGATTTCCCGGTGGAACCGCAGGACGGTCGCGGTCCCGCCGGCAATGACGGACGGGAGACCGTATCAGTCTGAAGTCCGGGGACAGTTGGTTGTGGCCGGTCCGAGACCGGAACTGGCGATCAGTAGACGGCGTCTTTGATCTCGTCGCGGAGTTCGTCGAACTGCTCTAGGTACTCGCGGCGCTCGGCGCGCAACTCGGCGAGTGCGTCCTCGTAATCGTCGACGTGGTCGGGGACGTAGTAGTCCTCGATGTCGAGTTCCGGGATCGACTCGGGGACGGTCAGGCCCATCCGCTCGTCGTCCGTCCACTCGATGGTGCCGCGAGCGGCCTCGGTGAGGATCGTCACTGACTCGGTGACGCCGATGTCCTTGGATTTGTCGCCGAGATACCCCGTGTTGATGACGTAGCAGTCGACGTCGAGGATGTCGATCAGTTCGTGGAAGATGTTCCCCTCCTCGCCCGCCGGCCCGACGATGAAGGGGTTGGTGCCGACGACGCGGATCGACTCGCCGGCACGGGAGGGGTCGCCCGCGCTGGTCTCGATCGACTCGCCGAGCATGAACGCGACCGCGGCCTGTTCCTCGTCGAGTTTGGCGACCGGCGGCATCAGGGGGTTCCGGGTGATGAAGAAGGCCTGATCCATGCTCCCGAGGTCGATCTCCTCGTCGGCGCTCTCGAGTTGGTCGCGCTGGATGATCGCGCGGGAGTTCGAGGTATGGCGGTCCTCGTCGAAATCGACGGTACCGTCGTCGTCGACCGCGACGTTCTCCAAGATCGCCGACTCGTCGGTCGCGGCCGCGTAGAGTTCGGGCTGTTCGTCCTCGCCGAGGCCGATCGTCTTGATGAACAGTCCCTGGCCTTCGCTGCCGGCGACGGAGCCGTCCGAGAGCAGTCCACAGACGTCGTCCTGCAGCATCGAGGCGTCCTCGGGGTCCTCGAGCCAACAGCCGTGGGAGGTAAGCGTCGACTTACCGGTCGCGGACAGCCCCATGAAGACCTGCCCGACGGTCCGGAGGTCGCCGTCCGCGTCGCGGACGCGGACCCGTTTGCTCCCCGCGTGGAGCCCCAGACCGCCCTGCTGTTTGATCCGGTACATGAACAGCCGGAGGAACGACTTCTTGGCTTCGCCGGTGTAGTCGCTGCCCAACACCGCGGTGAAGCCGGTGTCGGGAAGCACGCGGATGGCGGTCTCGTCGTAGTCGGGGAGCTGGACCGTATAGAGGTCCGGGTCCCGGCCGTCGGCGGGCTCGAACAGGTTCGCCCACGCGTAGGCGATGCGAGCGTGTTCGACGGGGACGAAGAGCCGACAGCAAAACGACGCCTCGGGATGGCGGCCCATCAGTCGGTCGACGCAGACGAACTCGGTCTCGTCGGTACGATTGACGGCGTCGTCGATCAGTTCGTGATCGCGCTCGTCGAACTCGTCGTCGACGGCGTTTTTCGTCCGATCGGCGCTCCGCGAGCGGAACTCACTGACGTAGGATGGCGACCCGAACTCGGTGGTCGTCTCCTCGTGGTCGGCGAGTTCCCGTAGTTCCTCGAGCGACGGGTTATACCGGACGTTCGACGCTGTGGTTGGATCCGGAAGCTGTCGGACCAGCGGACGGGACTCCGTCCCGGTTTCAGACATACACCTAAGTCACCATCTTCCTGATGCATAAGCGTGAAGGATTTTCGTCGTCGTGTGTCAGGACCTACCCAGTGACCGAGTAACGTATAGCGGTTCCTAGCCCGGAGACGGCCGTGTGTAACGATCTCATTACTAGGGCCGAAAGAGTACTATTTCTGGTAGGAACTAATGAGTACTCGAGTCAGAAATAATTCTAATCGAGTCGCATTCCGTCGATAGCGGGAGTGTCCAGTGGTGGCGGTCAGCGGGCGCCGGCAGCGCCGATTTTCACATCTGGTACTGGGGGGCAAACTTCCAATAGGGCGGTCGAAGTTGCCGGGGGCATGGCATACGGTCTCGACATCGGCCCGGGGACGGTACGGGCCGCTACAGACGCGGACGGAGGGGAGGGGATCGACGCGGTCCCGCCGGTCGTCGTTCCGGTCGACGACGCCGCCCTCGAGGCGGCAGGGATCTCCGAGGACCGGACGATCCAGGCGGAGGGAACGACGTACGCGGTCGGCGACGACGCGCGGGCAGTCGCTGACGAAGTCGACGACACGCCCCGGTCAGTGTTCGACGGCGGCGTCCTCGCGGCGGAGACAACGGCGTATGCGACACCCGCGCTGGATACCGTCGTCAGCGACCTCCTCGAGGGGGAGTCCGACGGGCAACTCTGTTATACGACACCCGGGCCGCTGATCGACGCGACGGCCTCGGCCGATGCGCATCGCGAGGCGGTCGAGACCGCGCTGGCCGATCGTGGTCTCGAGATGACGCCGATCAGCACGGGGTTTGCGGTGATCTACGATCAATTGGCCGGCGACAACTACACCGGGCTCGGGATCAACATCGGAGCCCGGACCACGAACGCGACGCTCGCGTACTACGGCGTCCCGGCGATGACCTGTTCGCTCTCGAAGGGCCGGGAGTGGCTCGTCGAGCGGGCGGCCGCCGAAACGGGCCACGAACCGGCACAGGTCGCCGGCGTCCTCGCGGAGTTCACGCTCGATCCGGACGCGGCGGCCGGCGAGATCGAGAGCGCGCTCGCAGAGGCGTTCGACGGGCTGATCGCCGCATTGACCGAGGCGATCCGCGAGGAGGCCGACGAGAGCGATGTCCAGGAGGGGCTGTCCGTCCCGATCGCCATCGCGGGGGCGGGTGCGGTCGAGGGCGTCGAATACCTGTTCGGCGGGCGGTTCGACGCCGCCGCGCTCCCGTTTTCGGTTCGCGGCGTCCGGCTCGCCCCCGCACCCGCGGAAAGTGCCGCTAGAGGGGCCCTCGCGGCGGCGAAAGACGACGTCGACGCCGACGAGACGATCACGTGGGAGGCCCCGACGCCCGGCGGCGACGAGGGAGACACCGTCACCGACCCGAGCGCCGCTGCCGACGAATCGGGGGGCGGCGAGGCGTCGACGACCGGCGATCCGACCGAACTCGCGTTCGACGAGCCGTCACACACCGATCCCAGCGACGACGCCATCGATCAGTTGTTCGACCGACTCGCCGATCGCGACGCGGAGATCGAGTCGGTCCGGGCGGACGTCGAGGGGCTGATCGAGGACCTCGAGTACGTCGAGGAACGGACTGCGCCGGCCGAGGCGGTCGACGAACTCGACGGGCGCCTCGAGTCGTTCGCCGACGAACTGACCGACCTCGCGGACGAGAGCGAGACCCACGCCGACGAGTCGACCGTCGCGGCCGTCTCGGACGACGTCTCCCGGCTCGACGACGATCTCGCGGCGCTGTCGGACGCGCTCGCGGCCCTCGAGGGGGAGATCGAGGGCGTCGACGACGAACTGGCGGAACTGGACGCGACCGCGGCCGACGAGCGGGCTGCCCTCGAGGAGCGGCTGGACGACCTCGGAAGCGATCTCGACGCGGTAACCGAACGGACCGAAACGGCCGAGAACGGCCTCGACGACCTTCGGGACGACCTCGAATCCCTCGAGGAAACCGCGGCGACTGAGACGGATCTCGCGGCCCTCGAGGAGACGACCTCGGAGTTGGCGGCGGATCTCGACGCCCTCGAAACGGCGACTGACCGCGCCGAAACCAGACTCGAGGGGGTCTCGGGACGACTCGAGGAGTTGCGTACCCGGATCGATGGCGTGTCGGGACGGCTCGAGGAACAGTCCGAGCGGACCGACGCGCGGGTCGACGAGGTCGAGGCCACGATCGACGAGGAGATCGCAGCCGTCGAGGCCGATCTCGACACCGTTCGCGAGCGGCTTGACGAGCGGACCGAGACGCTCGACGACGATCTCGAGGCGCTCTCGGACACGCTCGCGACCCTCGAGGAAGCGGCCGCGACCGACGAGCGAGTCGCCGAGATCGCGCACGATCTGGCGGCCCTCGAGACGGCACTCGAGGAAGTCGACGGGACGGTGGCGACCGTCTCGGACTCGCTGGCCGATCTCGAGGACCGGGCCGCTGACACCGAGACGGTCGAGGGAATCGCCGACGATCTGTCGGCCTTCGAGTCGGATCTCACGGCCCTCGATGAGGATCTCGCAGCGCTGACAGCCGACCTCGAGTCGCTCGACGATGCCCTCACGGAGCGGGTGGAGGCGGCGGCGTCGGAGCTAGAGGGGCGGATCGATCGGGTGGAGTCGACCCTCGAGGGTCGACTCGAAACTACGACCGACGAGATCGCTACGGATCTCTCGACACTCGAGACAACGGTCGACCGGCTCGACGACGAGGCAGTCACGGCGGAGACGCTCGCGGCGGTACGGGAGTCGGTGACCGAAACCGCCGATGGGATCGAGACGGTGGCCGACGACGTGGAGTCGATCGACGCCGATCTCGCAGCCGTCGAGGGTCGGTTAGACGGCCTCGAGGACGAACTGGCGGACGTAGCCGACGTTCGGACAACGCTTGAGGACGAGATCGACGACGTACGGGCGTCGTTCGACGACCGTGTCGACGATGTCGAGACCTCGCTCGCGGACGACGTCGCCGCCCTCCGGGCCGACCTCGAGTCCGAAACCGCATCGTTGACCGAGACGGTGGCGGCGCTCGAGGCCGAGTCCGACGACGCCGACCAGCGGCTGGCCGACCACGACGACCGACTCGCGGACGTTTCGGCGACGCTCGAGGCGGTCGAATCCGAACTCGAGGCGATCGGTGGCGACCTCGACGGGCTCTCGGAACGGGTCGACGATGCTGCCAGCGAGCGTGAGCTGTCGGCTCTCGAGGACGACGTTTCCGCGACCGCCGATCGTCTCGAGTCGCTGCAAGCGGCGTACGACGACCTCGCCGAATCAGTCGAGTCGATGCCGACGGCGTCGACGGTCGCGTCGCTCGAGGACGAGGTAGCAACGCTCGGAACCGACGTCCGAACGCTCGAGGGCGAACTGGAACCGCTCGAGAGCGACGTTCGGGCGCTCGAAGACGAGACGGCGACGCTCGGAACCGACGTACAGTCGGTCGAAAACGAGATCGACTCGATGGACGGACGGTTCGAGACGGTTTCGACGGGGTTGGCGGCTCTCGAGGATCGGGTCGAAGCCATCGACGCGCGACTCGACGATGTCGACGAGCGGGCGGACCGCACCGACGATCTCGAGGCGCTCCGGACGGACCTCGAGGCCGTTCGCGAGGAGACGACCGACGGTACGGCCCTTTCGCCCGCGGTGGCTGCAGGTGGTGGCGGCGCGGGCGTCGTCGCGGGCGGCGTCGCCGCCCTCACCGGTGGGACTGCCGTCGGGGCCGGCGCCATCGTCCTCGGCCTCCTGCTGGTCGGCGTCGCAGTGGCACTCGACCGTTGACTACCGTCCGCTACCGATTCCACAGGCTGACGGAACTGCCGGGAGACGGGGCGTTCGAACGTCCTACTGAATCAACTCGACGTTGCGCATCTCGCCCCCACAGTACGGACAGGTGCTGACGAGCGCGTCGCCGACCGTTTCCCGCCGCCCGCAGTCGACGCACTCGTACTCGCGTTGCTCCTCGAATGCCATGTGTTGTCATACTTCACGAGTCGGGTTAACTCTTGGCGTTGTAAACACGTCGGGAACCAACCAGTTGAACGACGAATCGGGGTACGGGACCGGTATCGTTCGAACTACCAACATCATAACTAATGACATTATATGGCATATGAATTGTAATAGATCCTAACGGGCGAGACTTATATGATAGTTCCTGATAGATATCGGTGCATGGCTGTGAACACGACGACGGACTGGTCCGACCCTGTCACGTGCCCGTTCTGCGGAGACGAACTCGCGTCGCCCGGTGCCGGCTTCGTCGACCATATCGACGAGAAAACCGACTGCGAGGAGGGGTTCGAACAGTGGCGACAGAACATCGCCGGCGACCTCGCCGGCGAATGGGCCGGATAGCGACCCGGTGACGACCGACTCGAGTATCGACCCCGTCGACGGCCGCGAGTAACTGCGTTTTCCGATCCACCGACTCCCGACCCGACTGAGCGTCGCGGAACCCGTTTCGCCACCGTCTGCTGTCGCCGACGACGACCGATAGGGACCAGACCAACGGTCGCGCAACACGAAACGATCGGCGACTCTCACCGTCGACCGCTCGGCTGACGACGACGGTGTCTCCGGGTACTCAAGCGTCGAGCGATTCGCGCTCGAGGTAACGACGGACGCCCCAATAGATGGACGACTGTGCAGTCCTAAACCGCATTCTGCGCACTAGTATTGTCTCTATCGACTCATACTGTCTTCTCGTACCGTTCTTCCGTGGTAGTCAATCACGGGCCAGCATGCACCCAGCGCCACACGCGGACGACGGATCGTACTACGAATGCCGGAACTGCGGCCACCGCGAGGTCGCGGACTCGCTCGGTCGCTGTCCGAAGTGCAATGGCCGTACACGGAACATCGCCGTGGCTCGCGAGTAACGCCGTTGCGGGCAGTCATCTCCCGTCCGGACCTGCCGAGTCGCGGTCGTAGCGTCGGTCGGCGCCGTCCGGACTCAGTCGAAGTCCGGCAGGTCCTCGGGCGGTTCGTACTCGGCCTCCCAGTCGACGTACTCCTCTTTGAGCGTGACCGAGACGATCTGGCCGAACTCGGTGAGTTCGGCGTTGATCGAGGAGACGGTCCCCCAGGTGTCGAGGTCCGGGTGGTACTCCCGGGCCTGCCAGTCCTCGGGAATGCCGGGCGCGTGATACCCGACGCGGTCGGCGAAGTCGTCCCAGAAGAAGTCAAAGCCAGCGAAGAGATCGAGGTCCCGCGCGATCCCGTACTCCCGGTCCTCGAGATCGGTGTCGGCGCGCCACTCGTCGAACGCCTCCGTCCAGGCTCCCTCCTCGAGGAAGGCCTGTAGCTCCTCGCGGCGGTAGTCGATCTCCTCGCCGCCGGCGCTGATGGTCGCGTCCTCGTACTCGTTGGGGTCGACGAACTCCAGTTCCGGCGGCTCGGGGGGCTCGACCTCGAGTGTCATATCCGGCCGTAGGTCGGGTTCCCGGATAAGAATTCCCACCGCGGTCGGTTTCGAACCGGGAAGCGACCGAGCCCGCGGCCACGCGGTCGGTCGCTACTCCCAAGTATAGCCGAACTCCTCGCCGTCGCGGTGGATGTAGTCGGTCTCCAGTACCTCGCTGACGATCCACCCCAGCGACTCCAGTTCCTCCTCGATGGTCTCGATGTCCACGTCGTCGAGATCGTCGTGAGCAGCGACCGCGTCCGTCGGCACCGACGGCACTCGGTAGCCGACGTCTTCCGCCGACTGGTTCCAGTAGAAGTCGAACGCGTCGAACAGCCCGTACTCTCGGACGAGCCGGAACTCCCGGTCGGTCAGGGACGTCTCCCGCGCCCACTGGCTGAAGGCGTCCTCCCAGGCGCCTCCCTCGAGGAAGTCGGCAAGCGCCTCGCGGCGGACGTTGTCCCCGGTTCGCTCGTCGGGTTCTTCGACGGCGTCGTAGTCGCCGAGGTGCTGGGAGCCGTGAAGCGACGGGGGATCGGGAACCTCGACATCGAGTGACATACTGGGCTTACGTCGAGTATCCGGATAAGGATTCCCCGCCGTCGACTACCCCCAGAGCGTTCCGAGCAGTCGACCGGTTCCCCAGCCGAGTAGCCCGACCGCGAGGCCGACGGCGACGGTTGCGACGAGCCACGTCCGGGGGTCCGAATCGAACCGGGAGACGCCGACGGCCGCCGACGCCAGCAGGGCCAGCACCGCGCCGATGGGGGCGGCGAGACCGAACAGCATCCCCCGTGGCAGGCCCTGGCCCACATATCCCGTTCCGGCTGCAACGAGGAATCCGAGGGCGAGAATCGCGTACAGAGCGGGTTCCGACAGCGCGTGGTACCCGCTCGCGTCGACGGTTCCGGTCACGTAGGCCAGACGCAGTCCGCCGGCGATCGTGCCGCCGGCGAGTGCGAGCAGCGTCCAGCGGAGCGCGACGAACTGGAAGCGATCGCCACCGAGTAGTACCGAGGGGACGGCCGATGTCACGGGGCGGACGACGGCCGCTAGCCCGATAATCCTACCTCAATACTCCTCTGTGAGAGACGCTGACAGTCGATCCGGTACGGAGCGATATTATAAAATTACGTTACAGTCCCAGATGGAAGATGATCCGGATCATGGACGCGAAAGATCCGACACGATTCGGGCGGCGCGGATTCCTCGCATCGATCGCGAGCAGCGGCCTGCTCGCTGGACTCGTCGGCGTGAGAAGCGCCGCGAGCGACGACGACGCGGGGCCGGTGACCGTCTCCGGTCGCCGCATCCATAAGTACCGACCGGACGGCGACTTCTTCGAACACGAACAGCGGTTCGTCAGCCCCGAGCTTCGGGACTACTACGGGAAAGCGACGCTGGTCTACGACGAGGGAACGATCCACCGACGTGCCGTCCCCGACGAGTACACCGACCCCGATCGCGCGTTCACCCTGAACTATCGCGACACGGCAGTGATCGGCCGGTTCCGGGAGTTCGATCGACTCGAGACAAAACAGCGGGACGCGGGAAGCGCGGACGCGGCGGTCGGGACGGCGTCGATCCCGGACTACACCGGACCGCTGTACGTCTACAACTCCGACGTGGACAACCCACAGGAGGAGGACCTGGGCGAGGCGACCGGCCCGATCAATGTCGGCTGGAACCGCGACCTCGATCGCGACGCCGCGTCGATCAACTCGCAGATGGAGTCGTGGGGGTGGACGTCGCTGTACGCCGGCAGCCCCGGCGACAGATACGTCATCATGGACGAGGACGCCTCCCTGCCCTACGTCACGAAACAGGACGAACACATCGTCAAGGGGCTGTCGACGCCGACGACTCAGTACCACGTCCGCGCGTACGACCTCCCCCAGTACGAGGAGGAGAACATCGCGGTCGCCGGCCAGGCGCACAAGGATCCCGTCCTCCACGACGGCCCGCCCTGGAACTTCGCCGAGGCCCGCGAGGCCGCCTCGAGCGCCTGGGACGACAACGGGTACTCGACCGTTTTCCACTACGTCGAGAACGGCGAGGGATACGACACTAGCGACGGATTCTTCGATCAGGTCCGGGCGGACTGATCGCGGGCTGTCTGCCGGTCGCGGCCGACCTGCGATCGCGGTCCCGTACAGTTATTTCAGCCGCCACACAACTAGCGCGTATGGCCAGCGGAAACGCCGGCGGCCGGGAGTATTCCCTCGTCGAACTGTTCGCCATGAAGTTCGTCCTGGCCGACGTCCTCATCATCGCTTTACTGCTGTTGGCTGGACCGATCTACGCTATTCTAGCTACTGCCGTGATCGTCCTCGGGGGACTGCTCCTGTGGTATCTCGCCGAGGGCGGGGGCGACGAGCCCGCCGTTTCCGAATCGTCCGCTTCGGCCGCCGAGTCCGATGCGGCCGCCGCTGAAACCGACCCCGTGACGACCTTACAGGAGCGATACGCCGCCGGCGAACTCTCAGACGCCGAGTTCGAGGCGAAGCTGGACCGACTGCTCGCGGCCGACGAACGGGCTGCCGATGCCGACGTCGAGACGGCGGACCTCTCACTCGAGCGCGAGCGCTGAGGCCATCCCAACACTCAATCGCCGGCCGGTCCTAGGGACGGCCGATGACCGACTACGAGGCGGCGATCCTCGACGTCGACGGGACGATCGTCCGGGGCGAGGAGTTGCTCCCCGGCGCGACCGACGGCTTACGCGCGCTCGAGGCCGCGGGCTGTTCGCGACTGCTCTTCTCGAACAACCCGACGCGGGGAAGCGATCACTACCGCGAAACGCTTGCGCCCCACGGGATCGATGTCGATCCCGAGACCGTCCTCACCTCCGCGACGGTGTCTGCCGAGTACCTCGCCGCCACCCACCCCGGCGAGCGCGTCTATCTCGTCGGCAGCGACCGGCTCGAGTCGATCCTCGCGGACGCGGCCGTCGCGCTGACGACCGAGCCCGACGAGGCCGAGGTCGTACTGGGGTCGTTCGACGAGACCTTCTCCTACGGCACCCTCTGGTCGGCCCTGCGGGCGCTCGAGGGAGACGTGCCGTTCTACGGCACCGACCCGGACGCGACGGTTCCGATCGACGACGGCGAGATTCCGGGTTCGGGCGCGATGATCGCCGCGATGGAGGCCGTCGCCGGCCGCGAGCCCGACGCGATCCTCGGGAAGCCCTCGTCGGTCGCGGCCACGGCCGCGATGGACCGGCTCGCGGCCGACCCCCGGAACACGCTGGTCGTCGGCGACCGGCTCGATACCGACATCGCGCTGGGGAATCGAGCGGGGATGGAAACTGCACTCGTCCTCACTGGCGTCACCGATCGGGCGGACCTCGCCGACGTCGGGGCCGACGCCGAACCCGATCACGTCCTCGAGTCGCTGGCCGCCGTCGACACGCTTCTCTGAGACGATCTGTCCCAATTTGCCGGTCCAACCGCAGGGTGGTCGCGGTTGCGCGGGAGCGACTTCCGGCGGGCCGTCTGCGACGCCTCGGGAGGTATATTTATCCGTGACTGTATCCATGTACGACACATGAGAGAACGAATCACAGCAGTGTTGTTGCGCGCTCGATACGCGGCCATCGGTGCAGCCGTCGGTGCAGCGATCGGCGGACTGTTCAGCCGCAACGCCGCGAGTACGGGCGGTGCGATCGGCGGGCTCGTCGGCGCGACCGTCGCCGACACCCGCGGCACGCTCGAGGGAACCCTCGAGGACCTCGGCGAACTCGACCCGCGGTCGACCGACGGCAGCGAGGAGTAACGCGACCGGGACGGTCCTCGTTTCGGGGACCCACGGACCCGTTTTTCGTTCGCGCCGGATAGCGAACGGCGTTGTCACCGCGTGATAGACGAGAGTGTGGAGAACCGAAACCGGAACTGGTTTCGGCCGCCCGGCTCAGTCCGCCCGGCCCAGATCGTCCGCCAGCGCTTCCTGTCGGAGCTGTTCGCCCTCCTCGGTACTGACGGTCAGCTCGGGGACGGTCGTCGGCGTGTTGTCGTCGTCGATCGCGACGTAGACGAAGTACGACTCGGTAGTCCGTTCGCGCTTGCGGGTCTGGAGGTTCTCGCGCTCGGCGATCAGCCGGACCTTCACGCTCGAGGTCCCGGCGTCGTAGACGTAGGCGGTGATGTAGGCGGTATCGCCGACCGGGATCGGTCGCTCGAAGTTCATCTGGTTGACGCGGGCGGTGACACACATCTCGCCGGCAAACCGCATCGCCGACATCGCGCCGACTTCGTCCATCCACTTCATCACATTGCCCCCGTGAGCGACGTCCAACATATTGGCGTGGTTCGGCTGGACCATCTCCCGGTTCTCGATTACCGTCTCCATGAGGTCCGTCATCGGCGGACGTTTTCCCACGGCGACAATCAGTCTTACTCTCGGCGGACCGCGGACGACTCGAGCGACGTGTCGCCGGTTCCGGAGCGCTCATCGTAGATATTTTACAGGGGTTCGTGGTCCGATACTGGTAAAAGTCGCCGCCGAGTTGGGGCGAGTAATGAGCGATGCAGGCGAGGCCGACGTGCCGGAGCCGCCCGAGCCACCCGACCGCGAGCGTGGCTCCGTCCAGGTTCTCGGGACGGCACACGTCTCGCAGGCGAGCGTCGACGAGGTACGGGACACCATCGAGCGCGAGCGACCGGACGTGGTCGCGGTCGAACTCGACGAGGGCCGGTACAACCAGATGCAGGGCGGCACGCCCGACGACGTCGAGGCCGAAGACCTGCTCTCGGGCAACACCGTCTTCCAGTTTCTGGCCTACTGGATGCTGTCGTACGTCCAGTCGCGGCTGGGCGACCAGTTCGACATCGAGCCCGGAGCGGACATGCGTGCCGCGATCGAGGCCGCCGAGGAACACGGCAGCGGCGTCGCCCTGGTCGATCGCGACATTCAGGTGACGATCCAGCGGTTCTGGAGTCGGCTCACGTTCACGGAGAAACTGAAGATGGTCGGCGGCCTCGCGCTCGGCATCACCGATCCCCGGACGCTCGGGCTGACGTTCGGCGCGATCGGCGGCCTGCTCGTCGGCTTTCTGGTCGCCGCGTTTATCGCCCCGCTGCTCGGGGTCGGTGACGTCTTGCTGCTCGGGATCACCGACGCCGCAACGCTGCAGTACGCCGGCGGCGCCGCCATCGGCGCGCTGGTCGGTGCCGTCGCCGGCCTGCTCGTCCTCCCGCCGCTCGAGTCGGCCGAAGAGTACACCGGCGGTCTCCTCTCGGGGTTCTCGATACGAGTTCTCGGGGGGATCGTCCTCGGCGTCGTCGCCTGTCTCGGGCTGGTCGCGACCGACACTTTCGTCGGCCCCTTCTCGGCGGCAAGTGTCGAGAGCGCCGGCATCTATGCGGTCCGCGGGAGTGCCGGAATGCTGGCGGGGCTCGGCGTCGGCGTCACGATCGGGGCGGTCGTCGGCCTCTTCCTCGACGCGGCCGGTGCCGACGTCGAGGAGATCGACGAGATCGATATCGAGGAGATGACCGACGGCGACGTGGTCGCCGCTATGATGGAGGAGTTCCGGCAGTTCAGCCCCAGCGGCGCGAACGCCCTGATCGACGAGCGCGACGCCTACATCGCATCGCATCTCAATGACCTTCGCGAGCAGGGGTACGACGTCCTCGCGGTCGTCGGGGCCGGCCACAGAGCCGGCATCGAACGCCACCTCGAGAACCCGGCGGAGATCCCCTCGCGGGAGTCGATCTCGGGGACCGCCTCGAGTCGCCGGTTCTCCCCGCTGAAGGTCCTCGGCTATCTCGTCATGGTCGGCTTCCTCGCGTTCTTCTTCCTGCTCATCATGGCCGGCGTCAGGAACGTCTTCCTGCTGAAGGTGTTCGCCGCCTGGTTCCTCTTTAACGGGATCTTCGCCTTTACGCTGGCGCGGCTGGCCGGCGCACGCTGGACCAGCGCGGGCGTCGGCGGCGCGGTCGCGTGGCTGACGAGCATCAACCCCCTGCTCGCGCCGGGCTGGTTCGCGGGCTACGTCGAACTCAAACACCGGCCGGTCAACGTCCGGGACATCCAGACGCTCAACGAGATCGTCGACGACACCGAGCGGCCGATCGACGAGGCCATGTCGGCGATGTTCGACGTGCCGCTGTTCCGGCTGATCATGATCGTCGCGCTGACGAACGTCGGAAGCATGATCGCGACCTTCCTGTTCCCCTTCGTCGTGTTGCCGTGGCTGGCCGGACCCGAGATCGGCGGCGTCGACGCGCTGATGGGCGAACTGTTCGAGGGGGCGAAGAACAGTCTCGAGCTGCTCCGGGGGCTGCTATGAGCCACCGAACGCGGGCCAGTTCCGAGCCCGAACTCACGTTCAGCGACCGGGAGCAACGCGATCTCGCGATCGCATGGGTCACCCTCAGCGTCGCCTTCGCCCTGATCTTCGCGCCCGTCCACCGGGGCGAGGCGGTCGGCCTCTTCCTCACGATGGTCGTGTTGAGCCTCGTCACGGTCGGCGTCGCCTTCCTGCTTCACGAGATCGCCCACAAGGTCGTCGCGGTCGAGTTCGGGCAGGTCGCCGAGTTCCGGGCCGACTATCAGATGCTGTTTCTGGCGCTTATGGGCGCGCTCGTCGGCTTCCTCTTCGCCGCGCCCGGGGCCGTCTACCACCGGGGCCGGATCACCCAGCGGGAGAACGGACTGATCTCGCTTGCGGGACCGGTGACGAACCTCCTGCTTGCGCTACTCTTTCTCCCGCTGATGGTCTTCCCGACCTACCTCGGGACGATCGGCCAGATGGGCGTCGGGATCAACATCGTGCTCGCCGCGTTCAACATGATCCCCTTCGGTCCACTCGACGGCAAATCCGTTCTCAAGTGGCACAAAGGCGTCTTTGCGCTGGTGTTCGTTCCCAGCGTGTTGTTGGCGGCAATCATCATCTTCTACGTCGGACTGTTCTGATCGCGGACGGCTCGCTCGAGCGGACCGGTGATCTTTTGCTCGCCCCGGGAGGTCGTTGAGACATGACCGACTCAGCCGACGACGCGGACGACGAGGGGCTCACCTACGCGGAGACGGGCGTCGACATCGAGGCCAGCGAGGACGCGACCGCGGCCTTGCTCGAGGCCTTCGGGAGCGGCCTGCGGACCGAGTACGCCGGGATGATCGACATCGGTGACCGGTATCTGGCGCTGGCGACCGACGGCGTCGGGACCAAGCTGTTAGTCGCCGAAGCCGTCGAGGACTTCTCGACGATCGGGATCGACTGCATCGCGATGAACGTCAACGACCTCGTGGCCGCGGGCGTCGAGCCCGTCGCGTTCGTCGACTACCTGGCGATCGACGAACCCGACGAGGACCTGACCAACGGGATCGGCGAGGGGCTCGCGGTGGGGCTCGAGCAGGCGGATCTCACGATGCTCGGCGGTGAAACGGCAGTCATGCCGGAGGTCGTCAAGGGGTTCGATCTGGCGGGCACCTGTGCCGGCCTCGCGGCCAAAGACGAGATCTTCGCCGGGGAGGCCGCGGCCGGCGACGCGCTCGTCGGGTTTCCCTCGAACGGCATCCACTCGAACGGGTTGACGCTGGCCCGCGAAGCCGTCACCCGCGACCACGAGTACACCGACGCGTTCCCGCTGGACCCCGAGACGACGATCGGCGAGGAACTACTGCGGCCGACCCGGATCTACACCGATCTGCTCGAGCCGATGCGCGAGTGCGGTGTCCGGGCGGCGGCCCACGTCACCGGCGGCGGCTGGACGAACCTGCTGCGGATGGGCGAGTACGAGTACGTCGTCGACGATCCGCTGCCGGCCCAGCCGATCTTCGAGTTCGTTCAGGAGGAGGGCAACGTCTCCGACGAGGAGATGCACCGTACGTTCAACATGGGCACCGGCTTCGTCGTCGCGGTTCCTGAAGACCGGGCCGCCGACCTCGTCGCCGAGACCGACGGACGGATCATCGGCCGCGTTACGGACGGCGACGGCGTCGAGATCCGCGGCTGCTCGCTGTCCTGAACTCGGACCGTTCGAAAAGCGCGGCGGTGTCCCCGGTTGGGTGGGAAGACGCGGCGCGGACGACACGAAATCAGGGGACCGACGGACGGCCGTGACGGTTAGACCGCCTGAACGGGGATATCGGTGTGTCGCATCACCCGGTCGGCGACGCTTCCGAGCGGCGTTCGTCGGTCGTCAGTCGCCCCGCGTCGCCCCATCACGATCAGATCGGTGTCACGCTGTTTCGCGAGTGACGTGATCTCCTCCCAGGGGAGCCCCCGGTGGCACTCGCGGTCGACGTCGAGTCCCCGACCGCGGGCCCGGTCCGCGATCTCCTCGAGCATTTCGATGGCCTCGTCCTCGACTTTCACGTGTTCGATCTCGGTACTACCCAGTGCCGGCGGCCGTCCGTGCCGGCGTTCGTCGACGACGTAGAGCAGCACGACGTCTGCGCCGTAGTTCTCGGCGAGGCTTAACCCCTGCTCGACCCCGCGGTTCGCCTGTTCGCTTCCGTCGGTCGGAATGAGGATCGTATCGTACATCAGCTATCACTCATCTGATGGTTCGATGGCAGCAGTGGTAAAACTAGCAGCCGTTCTCAGTACGTCGAAACCATCCTCGACGTTCCTACCCCCGACAGCCGTCGTTCACTGCGTGGCAGTCCGACCGAGCGGGACTCCCCGGCGCGGTCGGAATCCCCGTCGGCCGAGTGTTCCTGTCACCGGTCCGCGTCGCTCCCCGTGGCCGTCGCCGCACGAACCGTCTCGTACTCCGCGTCGCTGTAGGCGATGAACCGGACGTCCGCGAGCGAGTCGGGATCGTAGCGCTCGAGTGCCGCACCGATGATCGCGGCCCCGTCTGCGAGGTCGAAGCCGGCGACGCCACAGCCAAGCGCCGGGATCACGAGCGATCGACAACCCAGTTCGTCGGCCGTCTCGAGGCTGTTGTACGTCGCGTCTCGAATGCTCTCGGCGGTCGCCCGTCCGTCCCCGCCGTGGGGCATCGCGGCGGCGTGGATAACGTAGTCGGCATCGAGGTCGTAGGCGTCGGTGACCGCGACGGCACCGAGGTCGACCGGCCCCTTCGCCATGGCCGCCTCGTTGATCTCCTCGCCCGCCCCGCGCCGGAGCGCGCCGGCGACGCCCGATCCCATCCGGAGGGTCGTCCCAGCGGCGTTGACCACGGCGTCGGCTGACTGTGCGGCGATGTCACCCTGAACGACCTCGTACTCCATATTCGGGCGTTCCGGATCGAGCGCAATGAAACTGACCGTGGGTGTGAGGTGGGCTCGCCTCAGTCGGTCCGGCCCCACTCCGGGCCCGCCGGCTCGGTCGGGAGGTCGGCGTCCGCGATCCCGTAGAACTTCTCGCGGCCGACCGGTGAGCGCAGTCGGACGACGCAGGTGTAGTCCGTGACCGAGAACGCCGTTACCGTTCGTGAGGACCGGCGGTGTTCGAGCGCGAAGAGCCGCTCAGCGTCGGCCTCGACGGTGACGCGGTTGCCGAGCGACCAACTCAACGACTCGATGCGGCCGGTATCAACATCGAACAGGTGAGCGATCAGTTCGCGACCGCGCCGGTCCCGTGCCCCCTGTGATCGATCCCCGTGTAAGCTCATGAGAACAACGTTTCACTCGAGCATGAAAAAGGACACTATATTCGCGTGACGGTACTGTGGTCGTCCAGAAACGCTACGATAGGCCGCCACAGCGTCGAATTCTCGATCGCGTTCGAGACCAGGAACCGATCGCCCCGCTCCCGATATCTTAGGCCGACCAAAACCTTTTTAGATTTAGGCTCACCTAACTCCTCGTGATGGACGTACCCGCCCGCAGGGAGGAGCCCGAACTCGACGAGGACCAGGAGGAACCGGCGGCGGTCGTGACGAGCCACGAGACCCGCCCCGGAAAGACCGTCTTTACCGAACGCGACAACAGCGACGGCTGGATCGCGACCGATCTGACCGTCGACCTCGAGCGGTGAAGTCGTCGACGCTCGGGACCGACGATCGGTATCGACTACTGACTGCTCTCCGTTCTTCGTCGTTGGAAAAAACGCGGTTCCCGGTCCGATAGCCGCCGCCGCGTCGGAGCCGTCGTCAGTGTGTCGCTTCCTCGAGGACCAGCGTATCGTCTTCGAGGTAGTGTTCGAAGTGGTGGCCGTCCTCCTCGAGGTCGACGAGGATCTCCCGGAGGATCTCGGCGGTGGCGTGGTCGCCGAGGTTCTCCGCGAGTTCGATGCTATCGCGCATCGACTCGATGATGTCGCCGTACATCTCGAGGTCGTTCTCGAACATCGTGCGGACGTCGTAGACGTCCTCGCCCTCGAACTCGACGGTGGCGCGCTCCTCCTGGTTCGCCGGCCCGGAGACGGGGACGCCGCCAAGCGCCTGCGCGCGCTCGGCGATGATGTCCGCACCCTCCTCGACGTGTTCGTAGGCCTCCTCGAGGAACTCGTGGAGCGGGAGGAACTCCGCGCCTTCGACGGTCCAGTGGTGCTTTTTGAGCTGGTGGTAGAGGACGTAGGCGTTAGCCAGTTCCGTGTTCAGTGCGTCGACGATCTGTTCGGCCTTCTCCTGCTCGAGGCGAAGCTCGTTCTCCTCGACGGTGTCGGCCGACTGGCGAACGGTCTTTTGGGTACTCATCCTACTCCCAAGTACGGACGCGTTCCACTTAAAGACTTCCCTTGAGAAAACATTTCTTTGGTATACCTAAAGATCTGTTTTTGATTAGGGCACTACGGTTCCCTCAGTAGCTACGAAACGTATCATCGAACGACACCGTCAAGCGAATCTCTATTTTTTCGAGCCTGAGTAAACATTTTCAGTGGGGAGGGCGAAGGGACGCGTATGGCAACCGGAATCGCACAGCGGCGGGAGCGGCTCTACGTCGACGGCGAGTGGATCGAAACCGAGAACGCACTGTCGGTCTCGGACCTCGCCGACGGCGGGGCCTTCGCACAGGTAGCTGCCGCGGGGCCGGACCACGTGCGCACCGCACTCGAGGCCGCCCACGAGATCAAACCGCGCATGCGGGAGACGACCGTCGTCGAGCGCGCCGAGTGGTGCGAGACGATCGCCGACCGGCTCCGCGAGCGCGAGGAGGAACTCGCAGAAGTGATCGTCCGCGAGGCGGGCAAGCCGATCTCGTCGGCCCGCGGCGAGGTCGGGCAGGCGGCCGAGCGGTTCGACCGGGCGGCCGAGGAGGCACGCACCATCGTCAGTAAGGGCGAGTACCGCGAGGGCTCGACGGCGGGCCACGAGGGCTGGCAGGCGATCGTCAAACACGAACCGATCGGTACGGTGCTGTGTATCACCCCCTACAACTATCCGCTGGCGACGACGGCCTTGCAGGTCGCGCCCGCGATCGCAGCCGGCAACAGCGTCCTGCTCAAGCCCGCGAGCAAGACGCCGGTCTCGGCCGCGATCCTCGCCGACGTCATCGCCGACGTCGACGGGATCCCCGACGGCGCGTTCAACTTCGTCCCCGGCGAGGCGAGCGAGATCGGCGACCTGCTGGCCGGCGACGACCGCGTCAACGCGATCGCGATGACCGGCTCCTCGGGCGCGGGCAAACACGTCGCCCGCGAGAGCGGGATGGTCAACCTCCACATGGAACTGGGCGGCAACGCCCCGGCGATCGTCTTCGATGACGCCGACCTGACCGACGTGGCGGGGGACTGCGCCAAGGGCTCGTTCAAGTACGCCGGCCAGCGCTGCTCGGCGATCTCCCGTGTCCTGGCCCACGAGTCGGTCCACGACGACCTCGTCGACCTGATCGACGGCCAGATGGACGCCTGGCAGGCCGGCGACCTCTTCGACGAGGACACCGCCGTCGGCCCGCTCATCAGCGAGGACCAAGCTGACTGGGTCGCGGAACTCGTCGAGGACGCCGTCGAAAAGGGCGCGGAGATCGTCCGCGGGGGAAGCCGTCGCGCTCCCGAGGGCGTCCCGGACGAACTCGCCGACCAGTTCTTCGAGCCGACGCTGCTGGCGAACGTGCCCCACGACGCCCGCATCGTCGACGAGGAACAGTTCGGCCCCATCGCCGCGATCACCACCTTCGAGGACGAGGCCGAGGCCCTCGAGATCGCGAACGGTTCCGATCTCGCACTCGACGCCGCGGTCTTCACCAACGACTACAAGCGCGCGATGCGGATGGCCGAGCGTATCGACGCCGGCGCGGTCCGAATCAACGGTGCGCCGAGCCACGGGCTGGGGGACGTGCCCTTCGGCGGCAACAAGGACTCGGGGATCGGCCGCGAGGGACTCGACGCCTCGATCCACGCGATGATGCGCGAGAAGAGCATCGTGCTGTAGTCGACCGACCGCTATCGATCGCTGTCCGCTCCGTCCCCGTCCCGCAAGCTCCCGCCGCCCCTCAGAACGAGACGGTTTCAGTCACGAGGACGCTCTCTTCGCCGCCGCTGACTGCAACGACGGTAATCGTCGCCGACGTCCCGGACTCGTACTCGATCGTCTCGGCCTGGCCGACCTCGGTCAACTCGACGCGAACCCCGCTCTCGTCGCGCACCTCGACCCGATCGGCGGTGCCGCTCGAGTGATAGATCACGACGACCGCGTTCGGCTTCCGGTCGGTATCGAGGCTCACCCCCGCGTACGGCTCCGTCGACTGGCTTCCGCGCTCGGCGAACAGGTCTCGATACTCGTACTCCTCGATCGGAACGGTTCTCGTCGCGACACCGACGTCGCCGTCCGTTTCGACCGTCAGGTCGGCGGACCGATCCGCCATCGCGTCCTCGAACTCGTCCGTCCCGTCGGCGTCGGCATAGACGGCGATTCCCGAATACGTCGCCCTCTCGGCACCGAGTTCCCACGAGAAGGCGGCTCCGACACCATCGTCGCTTCCCTCGTATTCGCCCCACAGGAACGTGCTGTCTCCGAGTCGGTCGGTCAACTGCGCGAAGTTCCCGTGCGAATCGACCCGCCGATCGGTCCCCTCGATACCGGCCGCGAGGATCGCCTCGAGGTCCGCGCCGTCGGCCGGGCTCACGACGATCGTCTCCTCGGAGACGGCGACCGAGACATCGTCGCGCCCGAAGGTCTCGAACGCGCCGACCGACGAGTCGCCGTCCGTCTCGAGCGCGTCGGGGTCGAACGAGCCGCTGACGACGACGTTGCCGACGACGCCCTCCGAGCCGAACCGGAGGACGGAGTCGATCGCGTCCGTCCCGTCGGCGGCGTCTTCGACCACCGCGGCGCTATCGCCGTCCGGTAGCGTCGGTACGGCCTCGATCACGGACGGCTGCAGGGCGTCCTCGTGGGTCTCGAGCGCGGTGAGATCGCGGTAGTGAAACAGCAGTTCCTCGCTTCCCGACGTCGGAACCCATCGCTCGAGCGGCGTCGCGGTCCCAGTCGAGTCGCCGTCCTCGGTCGGCGACTCGGCGTCGTCGCTCTCGTCGTCTTCGCCGCCGAACCCGCCGAGACACCCGGCACCGAGCGCTGCGAGTCCCGTGCCGGTCGTCGCGAGTAGTTTCCGTCGGTGAGTGCGTTCCATACTAATGACTACGAGTCGAAATCATTGGCATATATAACTATCCCGATCCCGCCGACGAACGGCGAAGGAATTACCCCACTGCGGATGAAGACGCGGGCATGCCCCACGACGTACTCGTCGCCGGCGAGACGCTCATCGATTTCGTCCCCGAACGGGCGGGGTCGCTCAAGGACGTTGCCGGCTTCGAGCGCCGACCCGGCGGTGCGCCGGCGAACGTCGCCGTCGCGCTCGCCCGCCTCGAGGAGCCGCCGCTGTTCTGGACCCGGGTCGGGGCGGATCCGTTCGGCCGGTATCTCGAGCGGACGCTGGTCGACCTCGGGATTCCCGACCGGTTCGTCGAGCGGGACTCCGGGGCGAAGACGACCCTCGCGTTCGTGACCCACGACGAGACCGGCGACCGCGAGTTTACCTTCTACCGGGACGGGACCGCGGACACCCGCCTCGAGCCCGGGCGGGTCGACGATGCGACGCTTTCGGACTGCGAGTGGGTCCACGCCGGCGGCGTGACCCTCTCGAGCGGTTCCGCGCGTGAGGCGACGCTGGACTTGCTCGAACGGGCCGCGGCCGCCGACTGTACCGTCTCGTTCGATCCGAACCTGCGGTCCGAACTGTGGTCCGACGAAGAGACGTTCGCGACCGTGGTCGGCGACGCGCTCGCTTACGTCGACGTCTGTCTCGCGACGGGGCCGGAACTGGCGGCGCTGGGGTTCGACGGCGACTCCCCGATGGCGATCGCGCGGGCGGCGGTCGAGCGGGGGCCGGTCCACACGGCGGTCGTCACCCGGGGCGCGGCGGGGGCTGTCGCCGTCGCGAGCGCGGACGCACCGTGGCCGGCGGCGACGGTCGAGCATCCGGGATTCGCAGTCGAGACGGTCGACACCACGGGTGCGGGCGACGCCTTCGTCGCCGGCGCGATCGCCGCCCTGCGAGACGGCGACGACCTCGAGGCCGCGGTAACCGTCGCGAACGCGGTCGGGGCGCGGGCGACTACCGCTGCCGGTGGGATGACGGCGTTGCCGACCCGCGCCGAGGTCGCCGCGCTGCTCGAGGCGGAGTGAGCGCCGGCGCCGTGTGGTTGCAAGCCGGAGTGGTATCCGAGTTTGCGTCGGACAACGAGTATGGGTATCAACGTCCGCGGTGCGGTCCCGTTCGCGAAGTCGGTCGTGACGGGGATCAGCGAGAAGAACGTGACGTTCATGGCCGCCGGTATCGCGTATCAGGCATTCATCTCGCTGATCCCGTTGCTCGTCCTCGTGTTCTTCCTCGTCGCCTTCGTCGGGGACGAGGCGCTGGCCCAGCAGGTGTCGTCGATCACCGAGGGCTTTCTCCCCGAGAGCGGACAGGTGATGCTCGAGCAGGGGATCGAGGGCGACACCGGCAGCGTCGGGACGTCGATCATCGGACTCGTCGCGCTCCTGTGGGGGTCGCTGAAGATCTTCCGCGGGCTGGACACCGCCTTCTCGGAGATCTACGCGACGACCGACGAGAACTCGCTGGTCGATCAGCTCCAGGACGGGGCCGTCGTCTTCGGCGCGGTCGGGATCGCGCTGGTCGCCGCGGCCCTGACGACCATCGCCTTCGCCGTCTTCCCGACGATCCCCTTCCTCGGGCTGTTGAACCCGCTGTTGCTCGTCGTCGGGCTGACGCTCGCGTTCCTGCCGATGTACTACCGCTTTCCCGACGCCGACCTCTCCGTCCGGCAGGTGCTGCCGGGCGTCGTCGTCGCCGCGGTCGGCTGGGCGCTCCTCCAGTCGCTCTTCCAGGTCTACGTCGCCCTCTCGAGCAGTTCCGAGTCGGCGGGGCCGATCGGCGCGATCCTGCTCCTGCTGACGTGGCTGTACTTCGGCGGGCTGATCCTGCTGGTCGGGGCCGTCGTCAACGCGACGCACTCGGGCCACATCGAGATCGACTCCGACGAGAGCGGGGACGAGTCGCTCGAGGGCATCCCCGAGGACGTCGAGCGCGAGCCGTTCGTCGACGACGGCCGGCGCGAACGCGAGCGCCTCGAGGCGCGACTGGCCGCCCTCCGGCGGGAACGGGACCAACTTCGGAACGATCGAAAGGCCCAGCGCAGCCGTCGCTACCGGCTCGAGGACCGCGTCGACGACCTCGAGGCGCGGGTCGACTCCCTCGAGACCGAAAACCGCGACCTCGCCGCGGAGAACGAGCGGCTCCGGCGCGAACTCGCGGCCAGCCGGGGACCGTGGCGACGACGGCTACGGGGCGCGCTTTCGCGAGTCCGGACGCTGAACGTCGGCGTCCTCGAGGACCGGCGCGAATAGGCTCGACGGCTGGGCTACAGTTCGGAAGAGACCGCCGTCTCGTTTCGAACTGACCGAGCATATGCGGTGGCGCGCGCTGTCGGTCGACCGAAGCGCTAGCGAGGTCGACCGATGACACTGCGCGAGGGATGAGCGAACGAGCGTAGCGAGTGAGCGAATCGGTTGGGGAGGGCGTGGCAACGCCCTGTTGCCACGATAGCAGGGCTCCTTTTCGACGGTCACCGGCCGAATCGTCACGCAAACGGTCATGCTTGGCGTTCGTAACCGGAGTCGAGACGCATTAGTGGCTTCCCGCCCCACCGCAACCCGTGTCCCATCCAGTCCGGGCCGCCCGGCGGTACGTCCAGCGCGACCACGCGTCGATCGTCAGCGGGATCGACGCCTGTGCCGACGCGGTCGCCGAGCCCTGGGATACCGCCCGCACCACCGACGCCGACGCCGTCACCGACGGGCTCCACCAGGCGCTCGAGGAGACCGGCATCCTCGAGTCCCTGCCCGGCGTTCTCGCCGGTGCCGTCGACGCGACCGGCCACGAGCTGCGGGCCCGTCCCGTCGCGGGGCCGCCCTACGTCGTCGTGACGAGCCGCGGCCCCGTCCTCCGGGCGACCATCGATTCCGGGCGACTGGTGATCCGCTTCGACGCCTTCGAGGTCGTTCGCGATCTCGAACCGGGTCACCCGCCCGCCTACCGCCGCCGCGACGGGGTCGAACTCGCCGTCTCGCTCGAGTGAGACGGTTCGCTGTACCGATGTACCGGTGCGACCGCGACCACGGCTTGCGGTGGCACCGGAAATGACGTACAGCGGACCGTCTGACCGACGCGATGCTCACCGCCCTCGATTCGCACCGTCCGCAACTCGACGCTAGTAACTCAGACCGCTATTCCACCACGATTTGTTAACAGACGTCGTCACCGACGCCGCTTGTTAATAACTTTGGCCAATGAGATAATAACTCTTATACCCCGACGGACCGACGTTCGGGTATGAAGCTGACACGACGCGCGCTGGTGAAAGCGGGAGCCGGTGCGGTCGCGACGGGTGCGATCGCCGGCTGTCTCGACGATATCGACCCGGCGAGCGCCGAGACCGACGACGGTTACGCGGCCTTCTTCACCCTCTGGGACTGGGCCGAGCGGGTAAGCGGCGACGCGATCGACTTCGAGAACCCGGTCGGCACGGGCGAGGCCGGCCACGGCTGGCAACCGAGCGGGGACCTCACCCGGAACGTCGCCGACACCGGGGCCTTCGTCTACCTCGATACGCCCGAGTTCTCGTGGGCCCAGGACCTCGCGGCGACCCTCGAGGCCGACTACGACACCGTCGCCGTGATCGACGGCCTCGAGGGACTGGAAGACCGCCTCCTCAGGTGGGGCCACGAGGTCGACACCGGGGGTCACGACGGGAACGATCACGACGAGACCGAAAGCGACGACCACGAGGGCCACGATCACGACGAGACCGACTACGACCCCCACGTCTGGCTCGATCCCGTCATCGCGGGGGAGATCGTCGACACGATCGCGACCGGGCTGGCCGACGCCGATCCGGACAACGCCGACACCTACGAGGAAAACGCCGCGGCGTACGTCGCCGACCTCGAGTCGCTGGACGAGCGACTGCAGGATCTCTTCGAGTCGGCCGATCGTCGGACCGCCGTCTTCGCCGGCCACGACTCCTTTACCTATCTGCAGGATCGATACGGGTTCGAACTGCACACGCCCGTCGGCGTCTCGCCCCAGGAGACCCCGTCGTCTGGGGAGATCTCCGAGACGATCTCGCTCATCGACGACGAGGGGATCGAGACGATCCTTTACGATCCGTTCGAAGCGCCCACCGACGAGTACCCACAACTCGTCGAGACGCTGCTGCGGGACAGCACGGCGACCGACGCGATGCCGTTGAGTCACCTCTCGGGGACCCTCTCGGCGTGGGAAGACGAGGGGTGGGGGTACCGCGAGCAAATGGAAGAAATAAACCTCCCCGCGCTCAGAGAGGTATTAGACGCACAGTGACCGTCGTCGACCTCGAGAACGTGACCTTCGCCTACGGCGAGCAGCCGGCCGTCCGCGACGTCTCGCTGACCGTCGCGGAGGGCGATTTCCTGGGACTGATCGGCCCGAACGGCTCGGGCAAGACGACCCTGCTGCAGCTCATGCTCGGGCTGCGCAGCCCCGATAGCGGCTCGATCGAGCTGTTCGGCGAGCCGGTGTCGTCGTTCGAGGAGGGCGAGCGGATCGGCTACGTCTCCCAGCAGGCGACCAGCGGCGGCGGCTCGATGCCGGTCACCGTCCGCGAGGTCGTCACCATGGGCCGGTTCGCCCACGCGGGCCACGGCCGACTGACCGACGCGGATCACGCGGCCGTCGACGACGCCCTCGAGACGGTCGGCATCACCGACCTCGCGGACCGGCAGATCAACGCGCTCTCGGGCGGCCAGCGCCAGCGGGCCTACATCGCGCGGGCGCTGGCCTCCGAGGCCGACCTGCTGGCGCTTGACGAGCCCACCGTCGGCGTCGACGCCGAGTCCCGCGACGCCTTCTACCAGCTGCTCGAGTCGCTCAACGAGGACGGGATCACGATCATCCTGATCGAACACGACATCGGCGTGGTCACCGACCGGGCGAGCCGGATCGCCTGTATCAACACCGAACTCTACCACCACGGTGACACGGAATCGTTCGTCGAAAGCGACGCGTTGACCGAGGCCTACGGCGCGAGCGGCCAGGTCGTTCACCACCACCACTGACGATGTCGACTCGCTCTTCCCTTCGCCGACGGCTCGAGCGTATCGGGATCGGTCTGACCGCGGTTCTGGCGGTGGCGATGGTCGGCCTACTGGCGATCGATGCGCTCCGTTCGTATCCGGTCGTGGACGTGATCTACGAGCAGGCCCGGATCGCGGGCTGGTGGCTCGATCACTACCTGGGGACGAACGTCTTCTACCATCCCTTCATGTGGCGCTCGATCGCGACGGGGATCCTGATCGGCGTCGTCGCGCCGCTTGTCGGGACCTATCTCGTCCACCGCGAGATGGCCCTGATCGGCGAGACGCTGGCACATACTGCGTTCGCCGGCGTTGCCGTCGGGCTCGTGGTGAGTTCGATGACCGGCTGGAGCGGCTCACTGATGCTCGTCGCACTGGTCGTCGGCATCCTCGGGGCGCTGGGCGTCCAGTGGCTGGCCGAGCGGACCGACACCTACGGTGACGTCCCGATCGCGATCATGCTGACCGGGAGCTTCGCCGTCGGCACGCTCATCATCAGCTACGGCCGCGGGATGACCGGGTTCAACGTCGAGGGCTATCTCTTCGGGAACATCTCGGTCGTCACCCCCTCGGGGGCGCGGCTGATGGCCGTCATCAGCGTCGTCGTCGTCCTCGTCACCGTCGCGACCTACAAACAACTGCTTTTCATCACCTTCGACGAGCAGGCCGCCCGCGTCGCGCGACTCAACGTCACCTGGTACAACACCTTACTGATCGTGATGACGGCCGTCGTCGTCGTCGGCGCGATGCAGATCCTCGGCGTGATCCTCGTCGCCGCAATGTTGGTCGTTCCCGTCGCGACCGCGACGCAGGTCGCCCACAGCTTCCGCGAGACGCTGACCCTGTCGATCCTCGTCGGACAGGTCGCGGTCATCGGCGGCTTCGCCCTCTCGATCTCGCAGGGGCTGCCCACCGGCGGCTCGATCGTCGTCGTCGCGATCGCCTGCTACCTGCTCGCAATCTTCGCCTCGAGTCGCTCGACGGCCGCGATCTCGACGCACTGAGCCCGTTCACGAACCGGATTTCGCGCGCACCTCGTCGACGAGCTGTGCGAGCGCGCCGACGCCGGAACAGAGGATGCCGATCGGAACGAGCAGGAGACCGATCCCGAGCCCGTATCCGGGAACGAAGACGTCGAACACGTGCGCGATCAGCATGGGGACGACCAGCACGACGACCGAGAGGCTCCCGACGACGGCCCCGGTCGTGAGCAACTGTCGCGACCGTTCCGACGGCTCCCGGACGCGGTCGACGAGGAACAACAGACCCGCTTCCGCGAGCGTGACGATCCCGACGGCGACACACAGTAGCACGAAGAGTCCGGTGAGGCCCGCCGCGAACCCGTCACCGGGCGGGTTTTCCGGGATCGTTTCGACGTACAGTACCGCGGTCACGAAACTGAGGACGGCCAGCAATGCGGTGATGGCGGCGATCGGTCGGGAACGTGGCTGAGACATCGGAGGGATATAAGCCCATTTGACATGTCGAACTGATAACTGTACCGACCCGGCCGGTCTCGATGTATCGCCCGCTCGAGACACGGCATCGATTCCGACTCGGGAGACCGGCCCGAACACGGTCCGTCACCGGGGCTCGAGTCGGCTTCGACCCCGGTAATTACGTGATCCTGCGCCGATACGTTCGTATGCGCAGTCGATCGACCGGCGTCCTCACGAGCGCGGTCCTCGCGTTCGCCGGCGGCTACGTTCTCTGGCCAGCCGGGTACGTCTACTGGACTCGAGTTGCGGACGTACTGGGTGAGCCGCTGACCCTCGCGCTCGTCGCGTTACTCGCCGCGGCCGGCGGCGCGGTCACCACCCTCCGTCTGGCGGTCCCACTCGCCGAACTCGTCGCCGGCAGTGTGATCGCCTACGCGGTCGGACGGTCACCCCACGACGATGAGCCACCAGTTCCGGCCGCCCCGAGTGAGGGTCGCCTCTCGAGCGCGGCGTTCCGACGCCCGGTACCGGATGGCGGGAACACGCCATATGCTTAACACGCTACCCGGACAACCATCAATCGATGGGACGGTTATCCGCACTCTTCGATCCCGAGACCGTCGCCGTGGTCGGCGCGACCGACCGCGAGGGCGCGGTCGGCCGGGCGATCCTCGAGAACCTGCGAGACGGGTTCGACGGCGAGGTCGTTCCGATCAATCCCTCGCGCGAGACGGTTCTCGGACTCGAGTGTTACGAGGACGCGACGAGCGCGCCGCCGATCGATCTGGCGGTGGTCGTAGTACCGCCCGACATCGTCATCGAGGCGATTCGGGACGTGGCCGACGCCGGTACCGAGAACGTCGTCGTCATCACGGCCGGCTTCTCGGAGACGGGCGGCGAGGGTGCCGAACGCGAACGGCGACTGCGCGAGATCGCCGCCGAACACGACCTCAACGTCGTCGGCCCGAACAGCCTCGGTATCATGGCCACCGAAAACGGGATGAACGCCACTTTCGGCCCCGAAGACGCCCGGGAGGGCTCGATCTCCTTTATGAGTCAGTCCGGGGCGTTCATCACCGCCGTGCTGGACTGGGCCAACGAACAGGGGATCGGCTTTCGAGACGTCGTCTCGCTGGGCAACAAGACCGTTCTCGACGAGACGGACTTCGTCCGCGAGTGGGGGTCGGATCCGAACACCGACGTCATCATCGGCTATCTAGAGGACATCGACGACGGGCAGGGCTTTCTCGAGGCCGCCCGCGAGGTCACCGCCGACACCCCGATCGTCCTCGTCAAGTCCGGCCGCACCGATGCCGGCGCGCAGGCGGCCTCCTCACACACCGGCGCGATCGCCGGCAGCGAGCGGGCCTACGAGGCCGGCCTCGAGCAGGCTGGCGTCCTCCGGGCTCGCTCGGTCCAAGAACTATTCGACTCCGCGCGGGCGCTGGCCGGCCTGCCCGAACCCGAGTCCGACGGCGTCGCCGTCGTCACCAACGCCGGCGGCCCCGGCGTCCTCACGACCGACGCCGTCGGCGACTCGACCCTCGAGATGGCCAGCTTTGCCGACGAGACGATCGATCGACTCGCCGCGGCGATGCCCGACGAGGCCAACGTCTACAACCCGATCGACGCGATCGGTGACGCCGACGTCGAACGGTTCGGCGAGGCCTTGGAGATCGCCCTCGAGGACCCCAACGTCGGTAGCGCGGTCGTCGTCGCCGCGCCGACCGCTGTTCTCTCCTACGACGACCTGGCCGAGACGGTCATCGAGAAGCTCGAGACCCACGATACGCCGGTCGTCACGTGCCTGATGGGCGGCAAGCGGGCCCGCGACGCCGAGGCGACGCTGCGCGAGTCGGGGATCCCGAACTACTTCGATCCCTCGCGGGCGGTCTCTGGACTCGACGCGCTCGCGCGGTTCCGGGATATCCGCGAGCGGACGGCCGACGAGCCGGCGACGTTCGACGTCGACCGCGAGCGCGCCCACGAGATCCTCGCCCGGACGAAACGCCGCGACGACAACCGCCTCGGCGTCGAGTCGATGGAGTTGCTCGAGGCCTACGGGATCCCGACGCCGCGGAGCGAGATCGTCGACGATCCGGACCGCGCCCGCGAGGTCGCCGAATCGATCGAGGGCGATGTCGTCATGAAGATCGTCAGCCCCGACATCTCCCACAAATCCGATATCGGCGGCGTCAGAGTCGGCGTCAGCGACGCGGACGTCGCCGACACCTACGAGGACGTGGTCGCACGGGCGCGAAACTACCAGCCCGACGCGACGATCGTCGGCGTCCAGATCCAGGAGATGCTCGATCTCGAGGCGTCGACCGAGACGATCGTCGGGATGAACCGCGACCCGCAGTTCGGTCCGCTCGTCCTGTTCGGGCTCGGCGGTATCTTCGTCGAGATCCTCGAGGACACGTCGGTTCGGGTCGCCCCGTTCGGCGAGGCCGAGGCCCGCGAGATGGTCGACGAGATCCAGGCCGCGCCGCTGTTGCGCGGCGCACGCGGCCGCGAGCCGGCCGATATCGACGGCGTCGTCGAGACGATCCAGCGGCTTTCACAGCTGGTGACCGACTTCCCGTCGATCCTCGAACTCGACATCAACCCGCTCGTGGCGGGCCCCGATGGCGTACAGGCGATCGACCTGCGGCTCACGGTCGATCCGGACGATCTCGACACGACAGACCCATGACCGATCCAGACTCCGATCCCACGACCGCTGACAGCGAGACGACCACCGACACCGACGACGCGACCACCGCCGTTCGCGGCGACCCCGACACGCTGCTCGTCAGTTCGCTCGAGGCGAGCGCCGGCAAGACGGCGATCACGCTGGCGCTGGCCCGTCTCGCGGCGGACGACGAGGGCGACAGCGTCGGCTACATGAAACCCAAGGGGACCCGCCTCCAGAGCAACGTCGGGAAGACCTTAGACGAGGACCCGCTGCTCGCCCGCGACCTGCTCGAGCTGGCGGCCGAACTCCACGACCTCGAGCCGGTCGTCTACTCGCCGACGTTCATCGAGCAGGCGATCCGCGGCCGCGAGGACCCCGACGAACTCCGCGAGCGGGTCCAAGAGGCGTTCGAGACGCTTGCGGCCGACCGCGACCGCATGTTCGTCGAGGGTGGCGGCCGCTACGACGTCGGCGGCATCGTCGACCTCGCGGACCCCGACGTGGCGGAACTGCTCGACGCCCGCGTCCTGCTGGTCGCCCCCTACGAGATCCCCGCGGACGTCGACGATATCATCGCCGCCGCCGACCGGTTCGGCGATCGGCTCGCCGGCGTCGTCTTCAACGGCGTCTCCGATGCGGCCTACGACGGGCTCGAGACGGACGTCGTCCCGTTCCTCGAGGGACGGGGGATTCCGGTCCATGGCGTCCTCCCGAGCGAGCGGGAGCTGTCGGGCGTGACCGTCGCGGACCTGGCCGACGAACTCGGAGCCGAGACGCTCGTCGCGGACGGGGCCGAGAGCTACGTCGAGCGCTTTACCGTCGGCGCGATGGGGGCCGACAGCGCCCTGCGACACTTCCGCCGGACGCGAGACGCCGCCGTCATCACCGGCGGCGATCGAGCCGAGATCCACACCGCGGCGCTCGAGGCCCCCGGCGTCCGCTGTCTCATCCTCACCGGCGGTCACCGGCCCTCGAGCGCGATCACCGGGAAAGCCCGGGAAAAGGGCGTCCCGATCCTGTCGGTCCGGACGGACACGCTGACCACCGTCGAGCGCGCGGAAGACGTCGTCCGCAGCGGCCGGACCCACACCGCCGACACCGTCGACCGCATGCAGCGGCTGCTGTCGGACCACGCCGACATCGACTCGATCCTGGGATAAGCCACCGGAGGATTCCCAGCGGCGCTCGCCTTGCCGATCTATCGATCCGTATTCGTCGGTTTCGATGCGCATCGATGAGAGGCATTAATTAATCATATTGAATGGGTTCTATTATAGTCGCTCAAACATACGCTCGAAGTATGACGCAGCGTCCTGTTAGTGATCTACTCGCCCTCGTTTCGTCGCTACTCATGGTCCTTTGGCTGTGTCTGTTTTCGAACGGCAATATACTGTTGACGGTCGGCTTTCTTGGTCTCGGACTCCTTTCCGGGCTCAGACTCTTCTCGGATCGGTTTCGGGCCGTCTCGGAAGAGCGGTCGGAACTGTACTATGCAATCCTTGGGCTCGTTGCCCTCACTCTTGCTATCGGGGTCGCAGTCTGGGCGGCGTGACACGCGACGCGGATTCGCCGCCGGTAGTCCATGACGTGCCACAAGTATCGGACGGTGACTGTCACGTCTGACCAAGAATTAAGAGTCCGCCACGCATGCACTCTGACATGGACGACACACCCCAAGAGATCACCTCCCTCGTCGGCCGCGAGGTCTACTCGAACAACGGCGTCTTCGTGGGCGAAGTCGAGGATCTCCGACTGAACATCGACGGCGAGGCCGTCTCCGGCCTCGCGCTTGCGAACCTGAACAGCGAACTGTTCGCCGAGGAAGCTCGGACCGGACAGGGCATCATCGTCCCCTACCGCTGGGTCCGCTCGGTCGGCGACATCATCCTGATCAACGACGTCGTCGAACGGGTTCGCGAACCGGACGAGGAAGAAGACGAACTGCTGGCCTGATCGGATTCCGTTTCGCGGCGCTTAGCTTCCGTTCGAGCCTTCGCTCCCGCCGCCCTCGACGCCCATCGCGTCGAACAGCGTCCGTTTGACCGCTTCTTCGGTCAGCTCGAGCAGGGTATCTCGCGTGTCCTCCGAGATCTCGATCCCGGTGAAGATACCAAGCGGGATCTCCGCGCTGGCTTGCGTCGAGTGGCCCGCAGTCTCGCCCATCTCGCCGTAGGCGTCCTCGAGTACCTTCCCGATGTTGATGCGGATGTCCTTCGAGCGACCGGCGAGGAAGATCGTCTCGTCGGCGATCCCGAAGACCGCGGTCGTGGTCACGCCCTCGAGGTTCAGCAGGTGGCTGGCGGCCTGGGTCAGTGCCTCGCGATCGCGGACGATGCCGGCGTTGGAGATGAGGTGACTCCCCTGAACGTCGCGGTTGGTGATCGCCTCCGCGAGGACGTCTAAGGTTTCGGGTGACATCGACGGCGACTCGACCTGTTCTAGGGTGTCGTGGTTCGCGAAGGGGTAGAGATAGGCCGCGGCGGTCAGGTCGGCAGGGGTGGTGTCGCGTTTGAAATCCAGGGTCTCCGCGCGGATGCCGTAGAGCAAGGCGGTGGCGACCTCCTCGGAGACGTTCATGTCGAACTCCTGGATGTACTTCGTCATGATCGTCGACGTCGAGGACATGTTCGGCCGAATGTCGACGAACTCGGGTTCGGACTCGGATTCGGACTCGTTGTGGTCGATGACGATGTCGACGGGCAGTTCCATCTCGCCCGCGGTGCCGTGATCGACCAGGGCGACGGTGTCGTAGACCGATTGGTCCTCGATCTCGTCCCACTGGACCAGATCGATCCCCAGCAGGTTGACGAACGCGCGGTTCTCCTGGTGGCCCACGTCACCCAGATAGATGATGTCCGACTCGATGCCGAGGTGGTCGGCGATCGCCTGCAGGGCCGCCGCCGACGCGATCGAGTCCGGGTCGGGGCTGTCCTGTGTGACGATCGCCAGCCGCGTCGCCGTCTCCTCGACGAGATCCGCCAGCTTGCCCGCGTTGTACTCGAGTTCGCCCGATTCCAGCGCCCGCAGGGCGGACTCGGCGATCACCGAGGAGGGGTTGATGACGATGTCGGCCCCGAGTTCGGAGAGTTCGTCGCCGGAGACGGGGTCGCTCGCGCGTGCGACGACGAACTGACTGTCGTCGGCCGCGCGGATGTGTTCGACGGCGCGTTTGTTCGATTCGACGTCGGAGGCCAGAATGAGGACCACGTCTCGATCGGCCACCAGTTCCGCGGCCTCGGGCTCGCGGATGTCGGCCCGACGGGCGTCTAAGTCCTGATCGCGCAGCGACTCGACGCGGCTCTCGTCGCGGTCGATGATCCGCACGTCCTTGCCCTGTTCGACGAGTTCCTCCGCCACGGCGTATCCCACGCTCCCGCAACCCAAGATAGCGTAATCGGAGATGGACGAAATCGTAACCCCCGTACTCATTGCCCGAGTGGTCGGACCCACCGCACTTAACCCTCCCGAAGAGTGGTACGTCCTGAGAGCCGACCTGCACGACTCGAGGGATGTACGCTCGTGGATCACTGCCACGGCACCGACCAAGGGAAACGTATTTGAAGGACCGACGGAAAGTCGGAGGTACAGGGCCGGTAGCTCAGTCCGGCAGAGCGTCTGACTCTTAATCAGACGGTCGCGTGTTCAAATCGCGCCCGGCCCGCTTTTGCGACGAACACTTTCGTGAGGAGCAAAGCGGCCAGAGCGATTTGAACTAGACGAGTCGCAGCCCGTGAGCGAGCGTAGCGAGCGAACTGGAACGTCTCGGCGTAGTTCATAATCGCGCCCGGCGACAGCGATTCGAATCCGTGGACGCCGATCGAGCGGGAATCACAACTCCGCGTAGACGGCCGGCTCGTCGCCGGAACGGAGTTCGTACACCTGCCACGTGCCGCGTTTCTCGCCGCCCATTCCCGGTGACCCCGACGGCATTCCCGGCAACGCGATCCCGGCGATCTCGGGTTCGTCCTCGAGCAGCGTGGCGACGGTCGCGGCCGGGACGTGACCCTCGACGAGGTAGCCGTCCAGTTCCACCGTGTGACAGCTCCGAAGGTCGGCGTCGATCCCGCGGTCGTCTTTCACCGCCGTGAGATCGTCCGCGACGACGGTCTCGAGGTCGGTCTCGAGGGACGCGTCGAGATGCTCTCCGTACGAATCACAGCAGCGACAGTTCGGGCCCTTGTACATCGTCGCGGTAGTGGCCGGAATCGGTTCGTCCGGCGTCCGTTCACCGGCACCGTCGGTGAGACACCCAGCGAGGGTGAGCCCGATCGTACTCGCACCGGCCGTCAGCAGCGTCCGTCTCGACGTATGAGTCACGGGTACTCGGACCGTCGCGCCGCGGGTTCGTTTCCGTAGTGGTCGTTCCAGACTGGTGGGAACCGGTCTATAAGACGACCCGCACCGTACTCTCGAGCCACGATGACCGTCACCTACGAGGGACTCGAGTTCGAGCGACCCGGCCACGCGAGCGTCCGCATCGAAACTGACGACGGGACCGTGATCTACGTCGATCCGTGGGGCGAGGTCCTCGCGGGCGAACCCGCGGACGGCGACGTGGTCTTTGTCACACACGACGACATGGACCACTACGACGCGGCCGCGATCGAGGCCGTCGCGGGGCCGGACGTGACCGTCGCGGCCTACGAGGAGATCGACACCGACGACCTCGCGTTCGATGTCGTCGACCTGCCCTACGAGGGCGAGGCGACCGTCGACGGGATCGACGTGCGGACGGTGCCGGCGTACAACGACCCCACGGGCGACCACGTCGACGAGGACGGGAAGCCGTTCCACGCAGATGGGGAGGTGATCGGGGTAGTGCTTGCCCTCGAGGGGACGACGGTGTTTTTCCCCTCGGACACGGACTTCCTGCCCCATCACGAGTCGGTTACGGCCGACGTGTTCGTCCCGCCGATCGGTGGGCACTTCACGATGGATCGCCACGAGGCCGCCGCCTTCGCCCGGAGCGTCGAGCCCGAGTTGGTCCTGCCCGAACACTACGACACGTTCGACCCGATCGAGACCGATGCCGAGGCCTTCGCCGACGACCTCGAGGCCGACGGGATCCGGGTCGAACTGTTCTGATCGGCCGTCGTCTCACTCGGTCGCGTCGGACGGATCAGGCGCGGGTTCGTCGGCCATCGCCCGGAGATGCTCGAGCAGGAGGCCGAACCCGTCCGGTTTGATCCAGGTGGTGACGGCACCCTCGTCCTCGAGTTCGGTGAGGAGTCGGTCCTCGTCGCGGACCGGCACCGAGAACTCGACGGGCTGGTCGAACCGATCGTCGTTGCCCTCGATCAGGCGCTGTGCCTCCGCGAGTTCCCGTCGGACGTACTCGTAGGCGTGCATCGACTCGGTGTCGTCGCCGACGACGAACCGGCGGGTTCGCCCGTCGTCCAGCCGGAGTCTGACGACGCCCGACTCGATCCGGCCGTCCGCGAGGTACTCGGTCAGGACGTCCTCGAAGAAGTCGGTGGTCATTCGATCGCCGCGGGGTTTCGACTCGGAACTGTCAGACGTCATGGTCTCAACTATCTATTACCTTATAAATGGCTGTACCGACGAATCCTACGGGCTGGGAACCGAAATCGAACGCTACCGATCAAAATGGAGTTTAGAGGGCGTAAGGAGCAGGTTTTCGCCGGCAGTTCGACATGCTTTCACGACTGAAAAAACCCGCTACGAACATCTTCCCGTGACCTCTCGCGAACTCGAAACGTTGCTGCCGGGTTATAGGTGTGGGTCCCAGACGTTCGACCGGAGAGGTGCCCAGTATGTCACGATCCGAGTCACCGGCCGAGTCGGTTGCGGAACACGAGGAACGAATCAAGCGTCACTTGAGCGCTTCGAGGGAGATCGCGGAGACCCTGGAGTTCGATGACGACCTCAGTTTCGAAATGGGGTTGCCCAGTCCGGGCCGCCGGACGTTCATCAAGACCAGCGGCGTCGTCGCGGCGTCGGCTGCGCTGGCGGGCTGTGCCGGCGACGATGACGATGACGATGACTCGTCGGACGACGGGGAGTCCGACGGAGAGACGCCGTCGGCCGAGCGGAGCGAAACCGTCCAGTTGGCCGCCAAGCAATACGAGTTCGATCCCCAGGAGATCCGGGTCCCACCGAACACGGAACTCACGATCGAGTTCACGCAGTCGACCTTCGAGGAGAACGAGGACTTCGCGATGCACACGTTCTACCTCGAGGACCCCTACGACGTCGGGCCGGTCGAACTGCCCGAGAGTACGGACGACGAAGTCATCGATTCGGTAACGTTCGTGACCGACGAGGAGGGGACCTTCGACTTCGAGTGTTCGGTCTACTGCGGGGACGGCCACGCCCAGATGAACGGGCAGCTGTACGTCGTCCCCGAGGGTGAGTCCGTCGACGAGGTGGACTTTACCGACATGGAGACGCTGACGGAGCGCCACGAAATCCTCAAAGAGGAGAGCGAACTGGCCCAGGAGCCCAGCCACGACCTCGACCTGCGCGATATCATGGTCGTCACCGAGCGCAACAACGGCTCGGTCGCGATGATCGATACGGTCAACGACGAGTTCATGGAGCGGGTCGAGAACGTCGGGAAGGCGATCCACGTCCACGACTTCCACCCCGACCTGCCGGAGCAAACGCGCGAGGGCGCGTACGTCTACACCCAATCTAGACAGGGTGAGATGTACAAGATCGATCTGTTCGATTTCGAGCGGGTCGCCGTCGCCGACGCCGGGACGGACGCCCGGGACATCGCCGTCTCTCGGGACGGGGACTACGTGATCGGCGGGTTCTACAACCCGAACCATCTGGTCATCTGTGACGCCGAGACGATGGAGCCGATCAAGCGGATCCCGACCCACACCGTCAACCCGGACGGTGAGAGTCTGGGGAGCCGCGTCTGCTCGCTGTACGACGTCCCCGAGGAGGGACTCTTCCTCGCGGGGCTGAAAGAGGGCGGCGAGGTGTGGCTCATCGACTACACGCAAGACGAGTTCCCGGTCGTCGCGACCATCGAGTGCGGGCGTACCCTCCACGACGGCTTCTTCACGGAGGACGGTCGCTACTTCATGATCGCCTCGCAGACGGACAACCAGATGGACATCATCGACACGCAAGAACGGAGCCACGTCGCCGCGATCCCGATGGACGGGGTTCCCCACCCCGGCCCGGGCGCACTGTATCCCGACGAAGACCTCGCCTTTACCACCCACGCCGGTGCGCCGAGCGTCGGCGTCTGGAACACCGAAACCTGGGAAACGGAGGAGATGATCGACGTCAGGGGCTCCGGGCTGTTCATCCGGAAACACGAGAACAGCGACTACGTCTGGGCCGACGTCATCCTCACCGACAGCGAGGACGACGCCTACGTCTATACCATCGATCCCGAGACCCTCGAGGTCGATCAGGAGATCGACTGTAGCCAGTGGGGTGCCGCGGCCGCGATCCACCCCGAGTTCAGCCGCGACGGCGAGAAGGTCTACATTAGCGTCTGGCAGGGCGAGAACGAATCGATCCTCGTGTTCGATCCGAACACGGGCGAGCTGCTGACCCAGATCGAGGGCCTGCTGGCACCGACCGGCAAGTTCCTCGGCGTCCGCGCGGAGGGGCACTGACTGCGATCGACCGTTCCCACAGGCACATGTCCGATACCAGTAACGCGACCCCGCGAACGCGGACGGACCGACGACCGGCGGGACCGCTCGCACTCGTCAAGCACCTCCGCGGGGAGGGGCTGACGGTGATCGACGCGGCTACCCACGAGCCGCTCGGCCGGATCGGCGACGGCCGCCAGCCACACGCGCTGGCCGTCCGTCCCGGCGGCCGCTGGGCGTACGTCCCCTACATGGGGTCGAACGCGCTCGAGATCCTCGATTGCTGGACGCTCTCCGTCGCGGATCGCGTCGACGCGGTCGGGACTGCGCCCGTGGGAGCGGTGCTGAGTCGGACGGGACGGTACCTGTTCGTCAGTACCTACGGCGGGCTCCCGGGCGACGACCGCCCGGGGCTGGCCGTCTTTCGGACGGCGGGCGAGCGGATCGAACCGGTCGCCGAACTCCCGATCGGGAAGGCGGCCGGCCTCGCCGTCGACGCCGACAACGACGTGTGGGTCGCGCTGCGAGACGACGACGAATTGCTCCGGATCGGCGCAACGCCCCCGTTCGATGTCCTGGATCGGTTCGCGGTCGGTGCCGGGCCACAGGACCTGGCCCACGAACCGACCCGGGGATTGCTTGGCGTGAACAACGCCGACGGGGACAGCGTGACCGTCGTCGACACGCTCGAGGCGACGGTCCTCGGGACGGTCCCGGCCCCGAACCCGAGGGGCGGGACCGCCGTCCCGGGCAGCGACCGCTGGGTCGTCGGAGACACGGAGGACGACGGCCTCACGGTCGTCGACCTCGAGTCGGTCCGCCGCGGCGAGACCGATGCGACAGCCACGGATCGCGTCTCGCTGGGAACGCCCACGGCCTTTCCCGACGTTACCCCCGACGGCTCCTTGCTCGCCGTCGACGCGTACGACGACGACCGCGTCGCGTTCCTCGACCCCGCGAGCCTGGACGTCATCGCGCGCGTCGAGACCGGGTCGACGCCGCGTCACCCGCGATTCAGCGCGGACGGCCGGGTCTGTTACGTCCCCAGCGTCGACGCCGACACCGTGACCGTCGTCGACGTCGACGGCGTTCGAGCCGGCGACTCCAACCCGATCGCGGCGACCATCGACGTGCCCGACGGGGCGGCCCCTGCGGGCTGTTTTCGTACCGATAGAGGGAGCTACCAATGACACCAGACACCGACACCGCGAGCGCCCGCTCGTCCGGTGTGCCGACGATCGTCAAAAACGCCGCCAGCAGCCACTTCAGCGCGGTCGATCTCGCCGCTGGCGAGGTCGTCGCGGACCTCGGCGAGGGTCGATACCCGCACACGGCGCTGTTTCACCCGACCGAGCCGGTCGCCTACCTGTTGTACATCGCCAGCGCCCACCTCGAGGTGGTCGATCTCGAGGCGCTCGAAACGGTCCAGCGGATCGAGCGGCTCGGGACGATGCCCGTCGGGAGCGCGCTCGGGCCGGCCGGCGACGTGCTGTTCGTCGGGACCGCAGTCGACCTGCCGGCGTCGTCGGATCCCGGCGTCCTCGCGTTCGCGATCGGCGAGGACGGCCGGCTCGACCCCGCGGGAACGCGCCCGCTCTCGCGGAGTTCCGGGATGCGAATCGGGCCGGACGATCGGCTCTACGTGGGCCAGAAGACGGAAAACGAGATCGCCGTCCTCGGTGCCGATCCCGGGCTCGACCTCGAGGCCGAGATTCCGGTCGGCGCGGAGCCACACGACCTGTACGTCCTCGCGGACGACGGGCTGGTGGTCGCCAACCACGCCGGCGGATCGTCGGCGTCGTTCGTCGATGCGACCGCTACGACCGTCCGCTGTACCGCCGAGACGGGAGTGAACCCCCACGGGTTCGCCGTCGCCGACGGGCCGGACTACCGGTACGGCCTGTTCCCGGCCCGCGAGGACGACCGCGTCGCCGTCGTCGACCTCGAGGCGGTCGCGGCCGGCGACGACTCGCCGACCGAACGGCTGCTCGAGGTCGGGACGACGACCGGCTTCGCCGCGACGACGCCGGACGGTCGCTACGCCGTCGTCGACTCCTACGAGGAACCGTTCGTGACGATGCTGGACCTGACCGATCTCACCGTCGCCGGCCGCGTGGAAGTCGGTGGCGAACCGCTCCACGTCGTCTTCGGACCCGACGGCGAGGAGTGTTACGTCGGGAACATGGAACGGACCGATCTCGCAGTACTCGACACGCGGCCGCTGGCCGACGATCGGCCGACGGACGTTACCGTCGGCCGCCGGATCGACGGACTCGGCGCGAAACCGAGCGGCATCTTCCGCCCGGAGGTGGACCAATGATCGATCTCACACGACTCATCAGAGGACTCGACAACCGACCGGAACAGATCCGATACGAGAAGCGCCACGCGAGCGACGCGCTCGTTCCGCTGGTCGTCTGGAACACGACCCCCGCCTGTAACCTACAGTGCAAGCACTGCTACTTCGGGGCCTGCGACGAGCGCGACAGCGAGGAACTGTCGACGGCCGAGGCCAAATCGTTCATCGACTCGCTGGCCGCGGTGAACGTCCCGGTACTCGTGTTCAGCGGCGGCGAGCCGTTCTTCCGGGACGATATCGCCGAACTGACCCGATACGCGTCCGAGCAGGGGATTCGGCCGATCGCCTCGAGCAACGGGACCTTCCTCACCGAGGAGCGCGCACAAGCGGTCGCCGACGCGGGGATGCAGTACGTCGGCGTCTCGCTTGACGGCGTCGGGGCGACCAACGACGAGTTCCGCGGCGTCGACGGCGCGTTCGAGCGGGCCCGGAACGGGCTCCGCAACGCTCGCGACGCCGGGATGGGGACCGGCATCCGGTGTACGATGACCGAGGGGACTGTCGACGACGTCCCCGACGTGATCGACCTCGCCGTCGAGGAGGGGATCGACCGGGTGAACGTCTTTCACCTGATCTACTCCGGGCGCGGCGGTGACATCACCGACGCCGACCTGTCGTTCGAACGCACGCGGGCGGTCGTCGATGCCCTCTACGAGCGCACCAAAGCCCTCGCCGACACCCATCCCGACATGCAGATCCTGACCGCCGGCAACTACGCCGACGCGGTCTATCTCTACCACCGGATTCGGGAGGACATGCCGGCCCACGCGGACCGGGCTCGAAAACTCCTGTTCGACGACGGCCCCGGTCGTGTGGTCAAAAACGGCGACGCGGGCCCCAAGGTCGTCAACGTCGACCACCGCGGGGACGTCCATCCGAGCATGTTCCTCTCGCAGTACACGCTCGGGAACGTCCGCGAGCGCCGACTCGACGAGATCCTCGCCGACAGCGACCTCTGGGACGAACTGGCCGAACCGACCGACAACCTGAAGGGGAAATGCGGCCGCTGTCCGTGGAAGGAGGTCTGTGGCGGGAACTCCCGAGCCCGCGCCGCGGCGGTCCACGACGACCTCTGGGCCGAGGATCCCCGGTGTTATCTCACCGAGGCCGAGTACAGCACCGACGAACTGCCGACCGATCACGCGCCACCGGTCGACGCGACCGCAGCGCTCGAGTAGGTCCATGTACGCCCCCGATTCAGCGCCCCCGGACGCGCGGACCGAGCCCGAGCCGTCGCCGGTCGCGGCGGTGCCGAAGAGCGTCCGCCGACTCGCGTGTTACCGGCTCGACCACGAGAGCCGCTCGACCGGAGAACTGGGCGCGGTCGCTCCGGACGACCCAGTCGCCGCCGCCCGGCGGATCGCGGCCCACGACCGCGTCACCGAGGCGGTCGTCCTCTCGACGTGCAACCGCGTCGAGGCGTATCTCAGCACGCGGACGCCCGCCGACCGGGACGCGGGGCTCGAGGCCGCACGCGAGGCACTGGGCGATCCCGACGGCGCACGGACCGAGACCGGACTCGCAGTCGTCGAACACCTGTTCCGGGTCGCCTGCGGCCTCGAGAGCGCCGTCGTCGGTGAGGCACACGTCCTCGGCCAACTCCGGCGGACGTTCGATGCGGCGCTCGAGGCGGACCTCGCCGGCGGCGTGGTGACTCGGGCAGCGGACGCGGCCGTCTCGGTGGGGCGGCGCTGCCGCGACGAGACCGACATCGACGAGGGAACGGTCGGCTACGGGAGCGCGACCTGCGAGGCCATCGCCGAGGCGGGCGGGGTCCCGGACCGACTCGTCGTCGTCGGTGCCGGCGAGATGGCGACCGAAGTGGCCAGCGCCGCCGGCCACCGCTGGGGCTGCCGCGTCGACGCCGTCAACCGCTCGGCCGCGTCCCAGCTCCCGACCGAGGATGGTCGGTACTGGCCGCTCGAGGCCCTCGAAGCCGCACTTTCCGACGCCGACGCGATCGTAACGGCGACGGGCGCGCCGGACCCGGTGGTAACGCTCGAGGCAATACAGGGGGTCGCGTCCGAGACGCCGGTCGTGGACCTGGCGACCCCGCCGGACGTCGCCAAACCCGTCCGCCGATCGGCCGTGCCGGTCGTGTCCCTCGACGCGATCCAGCGCCGGATCGCGGCCGCCGTCGCGGGACGGCGGGCGGCGGTGCCGGCGGTCGAGGACGCGATCACTGACGCGGTCGCAGCCTTCGTCGATCGGGAACGCGAGAACCGCGCCGAGGACACGCTTCGCGAACTCCACCGGACGGCGGCCGCGATCCGCGAGAGCGAACTCGAGCGGGCCCGTGACCGGCTCGCGAGCGGGGCCGACGCCGAGGCGGTCCTCGAGGACTTCGCGAGCGCACTGACCGGATCGCTGCTTGGCACGCCGACCGAGCGCCTCCGGGCGGCCGCCCGCGACGGCGACGACGCGGTCATCGAGGCCACCCATCGGTTGTTCGACCTCGACTGCGAGGGGTCGGAGTGACTGCGGGTGCTGGTGCCCGCGGCAGCGTCGGTTCGCGGCCGCCGGTTACCGCGGGCGGGTCGTCGGAAGGGTGGGCCACGCATTCTCGCCCCCACTTGAAGACCCCTCATTAGCGGGATTCTGGCGGTAGCGTCCCCAACGCGTGGGAACAGGCGGACCGGGTTAAAGAATCGAGTAGCAACGCCGTCATGTATGCTATCGAAACGCTCCGCCACACGAGGTGGTCGACGATGAGTCTCTCGCGTCGCGATTTCCTGGCGGCTGCCGGGACGGGGACGGTCGGTGCCCTGCTCGGCTCCGCGTGGGGAGCGACCCAATCCGTCGACACCATCACACAGGTCGACAACCCGCTCAAGGCCTATCCCAACCGTGACTGGGAGGAGGTCTACCACGACATCTACGAGTACGATTCGGTCGATTGGACCGTCTGCCACCCCAACTGTACGCAGTCGTGTGCCCTGAACTTCTACATGAAAAACGGGGTCCCGATCAGGGCCGAACAGATCTATCACGAGGAGGAGGGCAGCCCCGGTCCGGGCGGCCCCGGCGGCTACGAGGAGGCGGGGGTCACCCGCCACTGGAACCCGCGCGGTTGCATGAAGGGGCTGACGCTGCACCGCCGGACGTTCGAGCCCAGCCGGATCAAGTATCCCATGGTCCGCAAGGGGTGGAGTCCCGACGATCCCAACCCCGAGGGTCGCGGCGAGGACGAGTTCGAGCGCGTCTCCTGGGACGAAGCGATCGACCTGATCGCCGAGAAGATGGCGAGTCTGGAAGACGAGAAGCGGTTCCACATCTTCAACGCGATCAAGTCCGACGGGCTGATCACCCGCCACGGGGCCGGCCGGCGGCTGGCCTCGATCTTCGGCGGCTGTGAGTGGACCGAGTACGACTGGTACGCCGACCTCCCGCCGGGTCACGTCATCACGACGGGCTATCAGACCAGCGACGCCGACGCGTCGGCCTGGCGGGCCGCCGACTACACGATCATGCAGGGGAAGAACCTGATCCACAACAAGCTCGCGGACAACCACTTCTTACAGGAGACCCGCGAGCGCGGCGGCAAGATGGTCGGCGTCTACCCCGACTACTCGCCGACGGTCCAGAAGTGCGACCGCTGGCTCCCCGTCCGCCCGGGCAGCGACCCCGCCTTTGCCCTGGGCGTGGCCCACGTCATCATCGACGAGGAACTCTACGACGAGGAGTTCATGCGGAAGTTCACGACCCTGCCGCTGTTGATCCGGCAGGACGACGGGAAGTACCTCCGCGCCCACGAGGTCTTCGAGGACCACGAGCCGCCCGCCGAGGACAGCGAGCAACGCCACGAGGAAAACGACTGGGGCGACTTCGTCGCCCTCGACGAGAACGGCGATCCCGTCCCCGTCACCCGCGAGGAGGTCGGCGAGGAGACGCCCGCGACCCCGCAGCTCGAGGTCGACACCGACCTCGAGCTGGCAAACGGCGAGTCGGTCGGCGTCCACACCGACTTCGTCCGCCAGAAGTCGAACATCCTCGAGAACTACGATCCGGAGACGGTCGAGGAGATCACGACGATCCCGGCCGACGGGCTCCGGACGACCGCCCGCGAGTTCGCCGACGCCGAGAAGGCCCAGTGGTTCACCGGTGAGGGGATCAACCACTGGTTCCACTCCAACGACTCGCTCCAGCGGACGATCTTTTTCATCCAGTCGATGCTTGGCAACATCGGCGAGCGCGGGGCCGGCTACTACAACTACTCCGGCCAGTACAAGATCGAGCTGCTGGACGGCTACCCCGAGTACGTCAACCCCGACGGCAACGCGGCCCACGGGATGTATCCCGGCTACGCGTTCGCGTTCTTCGGGGGCGAACAGCTCGACGCCCACGAGATCCGCGGGGACTTCGACCGCGAACTCGACCTCGTCCCACAGGGCGACGCCGAGGAGCCGGTGATGCCGACGAACGCGGAGTCGTACACGATGTCGAAGCCGACGGTCCTGTGGACGATGAACTGCAACCTCCTGAACCAGACCAAACATCAGGAGCACGTCATCGAGAACTTCGTCAAACATCCGGACACGAGCAACGAGCTCTCGATCGTCTCGGACATGCACATGACCTACTCCGCGCGCCACGCGGACATCGTACTCCCAGTCCCCTCCTGGCTCGAGTGTGAGTATCCGGACATCACGGTCGGGCCGGAGAACCCCTTCATCCACATGGACCACGGGGTCATGGACCCGCTCTACGACACGAAACAGGACGGCGAGGCCGTCGCGATGGTCGCGGAGAAGTTAGACGAGAAGATCCCGCCCGAAGAGCGCAACGTCGACTCCTACCGGGCGTACTTCGAGAAGTTCCTCGACGACGACAAGGACGTCCGCGACTACATCCAGGAGACGCTGGACGCGGGGATGACGACCCGCGACATCGACGTCGAGGACATCGAGGACGGCCCCGAACGCCTCCAGCTGAAGACGTATCCGCGGATCCCCTTCTACTCCCAGATCAACGAGGACCGGCCGTTCTACACCAAGACCGGCCGGATGGAGTTCCACAAGGAGGAGGACCGGTTCCTCGAACTGGGCCGGGCCGACCTCGACCACATCGAGAGCCCCGAGGGGACGCCCTACGGGGTGAACAAGAAGTGGGACGAGGCCAAAGACGAGGAGAACCCGCTGTATCACGACGAGGAGTACCAGTTCTACTACAACACGCCCCACCCGAAGTACCGGACCCACTCCTCGTGGGGGATGACCGACTGGAACCTGATCTGGTCGTCGCGTGACTTCGGCTCGACGAACGCCGATCCCGAGGGGACCGAGCGGCTAGTTGATAACTTCTCGTTCCCGCAGGGCGAGGGCGAGACCGAGGAGACCCCGCCGCTTGGCGAGGCGTTCGTCGAGATGCACCCCGAGGACGCCGCGGACATCGACGTCGAGAACGGCGACTACGTCCGGATCACCGGCAAGCGCGGCGACCTCGTCGTGCGCGTGATGGTCAGCGAGCGCCAGCGCCCCCGCTCGGCCGGCGACATGGGCCAGCTGACCATCTGGCACGGCTGGTGGCCCCAGCACTTCCCCGACGACGAGGAGCAAGGCGACGGCGTCAAGGGATACAACGTGACGACCAATATCTGGCTCGACCCGGCCCAGGAGACCGACGACCTCGTCCACAAGTCCGTCTTCGGCGATCCGAACATCTCCGAACACGTCGAGGACGACATCGTCTGGAAGGGGGCTGAACTCGAGCATGGCTACGAGGAGACCGTCTGGGCACCGACGGGAACGAACCGCGACGACCTCGTGGAAGTCGAGAAATACGAGGAGGCGGACTGGTGGCCCGGCGACGCGCGGAAGGACGAACTGTTCCAGGACTACGTGAGCGGATCGCTGCAGGGAGGTGACAGCTGATGCCGGAGACCTACAACCCACAACTCGGCCGCGAGCACAGCTACCCCTACGAACACCGCGAAGAGGAACGCGACTGGCACTGGGGGATGATCATCAACATCAACCGGTGTATCAACTGCAACACCTGCTCCTTTGCCTGCAAGTCCACCTGGACGAGCGGGGAGGGCGAGGAGTACATGTGGTGGATGAACGTCGAGACCGAGCCCTACGGCGGCTACCCGATGGGGTGGGACATGCGCCTGCTCGACGACTTAGGCGAGAACGAGACCATCTTCGAAGCCGCCGAGGACGGCGAGGCGGCCAAGGGCTACATCGCCCAGAAGGAAGAATGGGAGTACCCCGCCCTGGGCGACGACCAGGTCCACGGCGAGTACCCCACCGGCGACGTCGTCGAGAGCGACCTCGAGGAAGACGAGTACCACGACATGTGGCAGTTCTACCTGCCGCGGCTCTGTAACCACTGCAAGAACCCCGCCTGTCTGGCTGCGTGTCCGCGCAAGGCGATCTACAAGCGCGAGGAGGACGGGATCGTCCTGCTCGACCAGGAGCGGTGTCGGGGCTACCGCAAGTGCGTGAAGTCCTGTCCGTACCACAAGCCGATGTACAACCCCGAGACGGGCGTCTCGGAGAAGCCGGTCGGCTGTTTCCCCCGTATCGAGGAGGGCAACGTCCCCCGCTGTGTCTCCTCGTGTATCGGGAAGACGCGCCTGCACGGCAACATCAACCGCGGTCCCGACGCCGGCCACCCAGGCGGAAACACGTCGGCGGCGGCCGGCCGGAGCCCGGTCAACTACCTCGCGAAGAGCGACGAGAAGATCGCGCTCCCGCTGTACCCGCAGTTCGGGACCCGGCCGCAGGTGTTCTACATGCCGCCCTACCACGTGCCGCCGGAGTTCCTCACCCAGATGTTCACGCCCAACACCGAGGACAAGCAAAACGAGTGGCCAGGCAGCACCTTCGAAGAGTCGGTCAAGATCGTCCAGGATCGGGTCCGCAACCCGAGCCACCACACCCTCGGCATCCTCCAACTGTTCGGCGCGACCACCCGCCTCATCGAGACCTACACCGTCAAAGAACACCGCGTGAAGGGGTGGGACCGCAAGGGGAACAAGGTCGTCGACATCCCCTTCGAGGAGGAGATGGAGGTCCGCGAGGGCGAGATGTGGACTAACCAGCCATAGACCAATGACACCGAACGACACACCCGATTCCGAGTACCACGCCGCGCGGGCCACCCTCTACTGTGGCGCTGCCGCGGCGTTTACCTATCCGAGCGAGGAGACAGTCAGCGAACTACTCGATCCCGCGGCCCGCGAGGGGATCGAACGCGCCGCCGAGACCGTCGGCGTCACCGAGGAGGCGATCACGCTGCTCGAGGCCCTCGAGGAAACGGGCCTCGAGGACTTGCAGGTGGCCTACAACAACCTGTTCGGCCTCCCGAGCGACGACGGCACGTACGCGGTGATCCCCTACGAAGCCCACTACACGACCCGCGACGAGATCAGCAGCGAGCAGCGCCGGATCGCGACCGTCGTCGGGCTGCTGGAGGAGTTCGGCCTCGAACCCAGCGACGACTTCGCCGAGCGACAGGACCACGTCGCCGCCGAACTCGAGTTAGCGCAAGTTCTGGCCGGCCAGCGAGCGGTGGCGCTCGAGTCGGACGAGCCGGTCGCGGCCGAGCGGGTCGCGAAGGCCGAGGCGACGGTGCTTGCCGATCACCTCGTCGAGTTCGTCCCGGCGCTGGCACATGACCTGCGGCAGGCGACCGACGAGGACGCCTACGTCGCCGCGGCGGACCTCGTCGAGGAGCTGGTGACCTACGACAACGGGCAACATCCCGAGCCGACCGTCTCGGCGGAGGCGGCGAGCGGAGGTGAGGCTCCGTGAGCGACCGCACCGATATCGGGCCGATCTCGATCGAACACGACGCTGCACGCGGCGCGACGAAGCTGGCCGCGGTCGTGCTGTGTCTCGTGCTGGTCGTTCAGGTCGCGGTCGTCGCGGTCCTGACGATCGGCCCGCAGCCGATGGACTCGGTGGACTCGGTGCCCGCGGAGCCCGACGCCGACGCGTGGGACGATGCTGACACCGAGACGTTGTCGCTCGACGCCCAGCAGATGGCGACCCCCTACGGCGGCGGGAGCATCGACGAAGTAGACGTCCAGGCCGTCACGAACGACACGCACGTCGCCTTCCGTCTGGAGTGGGAGGACCCGACCGAGGACACCGAGATCAACGAGCCCAACGCCTACAGCGACGCCGCGGCGGTCATGCTCCGCAGCGGGAGCGAGCCGCCGATCGTCATGGGCGCGAACGGCGACCCGGTCAACATCTGGTACTGGCGCTCGAGCTGGCAGTTCTCGGAGTCCGATCCGGGCGGCGACATGTACGCGTATCCGCATCCGGACGACCGGACGAAGCCGGGACAGGCGGCGGGGAACCCGCTCTCGCAGTCGAGCTACACCCGATACGGGCAAAACTACTACGCGACCGGGTACGGCTCGCTGACCCACGCGGAGACCCAGCCCGTCTCGGCCAACGGCGAGCGGACCGACGACGGCTGGGCGGTCGTGTTCCAGCGCGAACACGACGCCAGCGGTGAGTACGACGCCGAGTTTGAGGACAGTGAACAGATGTATCTCACCTACGCCGTCTGGAACGGCAGCGCGGATGAGGCGAACGGCCAGAAGTCGCTGTCGTACCAGTATCTGACGCTGGATACCGACGACGGCACGCTCAGTGCGGCCGACGACGAGAGCGACGACGGCGACACCGACGCGAGCGACGGCGGTGCGGTGGCCAGCGTGACCGAGACGGCCGGCTGGCTTGCCAGTTCCGCGACTAACTGGCCCGCCGTGACGCTGCTCGCGACGGTCGCCGCGTGGCTCGTCAGCTACTGGAGGCTCCGAGAATGACCGACTACGCGAACCGAAGTGCCCGCGGCCGGGCACCCGACGACGACGAGGCAACGCTTCGAAACCGGCTCGAGTCCGATCGGGAACGCGATCGCCGACGCGGGGCGCTCGGGCTGGTCGATCCGGCCGCCGACGGCGGGCTGGCACCGGCGACCATCGGAGCGCTGGCCGAGCGGGCGACCGGCGACAGCTCCGAGGACGTCCGACAGTTCGCCGTCGAAGCCCTCGGGTTGGCCGCCAGTTCGGGCGACGCCGAGCCGGCCCGCGAGGCGATCCGGGCGGCGCTTTCCGACGACCACGAGTGGGTTCGCTCCGAGGCCGTCGTAGCACAGTCGCGGGCCGAACCCGGCAACGAAGAGCCGCTTCGGACGGCCCTCGAGGACGACAGCGGCTGGGTACGGCGCAACGCCGTCATCGCCCTCTCGAAGACCGGGGCGGCCTCCCAGGAGCTGTTGATCGAACGGATCAAGAACGATCCCCACTCCGGCGTCCGGGAGTACGCGGCCGACTACCTCCGGGAGTACGCCGACGAGATCGAAGACGCGGTCCGGATCCTCGCGGCCGTCCTGGCCCGCGATCCGGAGGCGTTCGTCCGCGCCAAGGCCGCGACCAGCCTCGGGGATCTCGGCACCGACCGCGCCGAGGCAGTCCTCGAGCGCCACGGACTGAACGACCGCAGCGACGACGTCCGTCGGTCGGCAAAGCGGGCGCTCGCGACGGCCCGCGGCGTCGACCCCGACCAGATCGATGCCGGACTCGAGGACGGCGCCGCGCCCGGCGGCGGGCCGGGCTCCCGACGGGAGCAACAGGGCCCCGGCCCGGGTCGGGGACCGGCCGGCTCGATCGACGGCCTGACACAGGGACAGCGTGATCGACGATGACCTACGAACTCGACAGCACACCCACGGGCGAGGAACCGCACGCGACCACCGACTCGGAGTCGGCCCACGATGACGACGGCTGTACGACCGACGGCAGCGCCGCCGGCGGTCTCGAGGAGTCACTCGGCGTGACGATCCCCGACGACCACGTCGGCGCGTTCGTCGCGCAGGCGTTCGAAGACGTCGAGCGCTCGACCGAGTGGGAGGAAGCGATCGATTCCGTCGTCGCCGACGAGGCCCGCGACGCCTGGAACCGACTCGAGCCGCGGAAACAGGTGATCGAGCTGTTGAAGATGGCCGATCAGTTCGATCGGAAAGCCACCGCGCTGCTCGAGGAGATCCCGCTGGATCGGGGTGGCCTCGACGACGACCTGCGTGAGCAGTTCGACGACGCAAAGCGGCTCCGTCGCAACGCCGACGTCGTCCGGGACGGCATCGCGGCGGGCTACGCGGAGGGCCGAGTGAGCGACGACGAGTTGGTCGACGCCGTCGAGACCTTCGAGTTCGATACGGCGGCGATCGCCGAGCGCGAGGACGCGTTGGACGACGTCGCGAACGCGTACAACCTCGATTTCCGCCCCTACGGCGGGACTCTGATGAACGAGCGCGACCCCGACGACGACGCAGAAGAGTTCGAGGCCTGGTAACATGGCAAAAGACGATATCGTTCCCGACGAGGTACCGACCGACGACCTCGCGGCCCGCGTCCGCGAGGGGCTGCGCGCCGTCGACGACCCGGATCTGGGGACCGACGTCCTCGAGTCCGGGCTGGTGATCGACGTCTCGGCCGAGGGCGGGGCCGTCCGGATCGCCGCCGATCTCGCGGGGTTCGACGAGCCGACGGCCGAGGACGTGACCGAGGCAATGCGCCGGCGGGCGCTGTCGACGCCCGGTGTCGAGCGGGCGACCGTCGAGGGTGAGTCGACTGGCGCGGCAGACGACGACATCAACGGCGCGGCCGGCGTCGACACCGTGATCGCCGTCGCCAGCGCCAAGGGCGGCGTCGGCAAGACGACGGTCTCGACCCAGCTCGCCCGGGCACTGGCCGCCGATCCCGACCGCGACGTCGGGATCTTCGACGCCGACCTCTACGGGCCGAACGTCCCGGAACTACTGGACCTCGAGGGGCCGGTGTCAGCCAACGCGGACGGCGACGCCGAGCCGATCGAGGCCGGTGACCTCACCGCGATGAGCGTCGGGCTGATCGCCAACGACGAGCCGCTGGCCTGGCGGGGCGCGATGGCCCACGAGGCCGTCAGCGAACTGTTCGAGGACACCGCGTGGGGAGACCTCGATACGCTCGTGATCGACCTCCCGCCGGGGACCGGCGACATCGTCCTGACGGCGCTGCAGTCGCTGCCGATCGACGGCGCAGTGCTTGTGAGTACCCCACATCCGACGAGCGTCGGCGACACGTCCCGCAGCGCCACGCTGTTCGAGGAGAACGGCGTCCCGCTGCTGGGTACGGTCGTCAACATGCGCGGGTTCAGCTGCGAGTGCGGCCGCGAACACGACCTCTTCCCAGAGACCGACATCGAGGCCGAACTCGATCAACCCGTCCTCTGTGAGTTTCCCTTCGACGAGCGCGTTCGGGACTTCGACGACGTGCCGCCGGAGGCCCGCGAGTTGGCTGGGGCCGTCGACGAGCGACTCGAGGCGGTCGGTGACCTCTCGGTGCCCGACCACGCACTGGACCTGCGCGGGCTGCCAAAGCGGATCCGCCACGAGCAGGCCACCGAGGAGTTCCGCGCGACCGAGCCGGGCGAGACGTTCTACCTGATCAACGACCACGACCCGTCGCCGCTCGCCAACGAACTCGTCTCGGCGGTCGACCGGGAGGGCGCGCCCGGCGACGCCTTCGCGGAGTATCAGGTCCGCAGGCAGGCACCCGACGAGTGGGTGATGGCCGTCGCCCGGTAGCCGAGTCTGGCGTCGCTTCGGCGGCGGTCCGAACGGGGCTTGTACCCACGTCCGAAACGAACTCGTATGAATCAGGACTCGAGACTACGGGTCGTCTGTCTGGCGGGCCCGAGCGACGCGGGGAAGACCTCGCTCGTCGAGCGACTGGTCCCGCGACTGGCCGCTGACGACCGCGTCGCGACGGTCAAGTCGATCCACCACGACATCGAGGTCGACACGCCCGGCACGGACACCCATCGCCACCGGAGCGCCGGTGCCGAAACCGTCGTCGGGGTCACGCCCGAACTCACCTTCGACATCACGGCCCGCGGGAAGCGGAACCCGCCCGAGCCGACCGTCGACGAACCGCTGCTCGAGACCGACGACCCCGAACTGCGGGCGCTCTCGCGGACCCTCGAGCGCCTCGCCGGTCGGGGCTACGACACCGTGATCGTGGAGGGCTTCGCCGACGCATCGGTCCCGACGATCCTCGTCGGCGATCGCGACCCGGAAGCGGTCGGCGGGACCGTCATCGGTCGCGGCGACGACCCGATCGACGACCTCCTCGAGTCGATCCGCTCGCTCGAGGGGCACACAGTACCGGCGGGCGGCGGACGAACGGACGAGTCGACGGACTGACCGGGAGACGGCGGTCGGCTCGCCGACTCGATTGGGACGGACAGAGTCGGCGGGTTCGTAGTCGCCGTCCGCCCCGCCGGCATCGCGTAACCATATTCAATTGCTTTCCCACGGAATAGGAATGGAAACCAGTTTTCTTTGTACGGCCGTTCGAAGGGAACGCATGCGCAGTCACGACGGCAACGGGACGGACCCGACGAGCCGTCGGGAGCTACTCGCTACGGCCGGCGGCCTGACGGCGGGACTGGTCGGGACGGCGGGCTGTCTCGGTGCCACCGACGAGGTCCGCGTCCTCGCCGCCGGCAGCCTGGCCAGCGCGTTCGAGAACGGGGTCGGTCCGGCCTTCGAGTCCGACGCCGAGTTCGGCTACGCGGGCGAGTACTACGGGACCAACGCCGTGTTGCGACTGGTCGTTGATGGAACGAAGCACCCCGACGTCGTGATCGGGGCCGACGCCGCCCTCCTCCGGGATCGGCTCTATCCCGATCACGCCGACTGGGACGTGACGTTCGCGGCCAACGAAGTCGTCATCGCGTACGCCCCGGAGACCGCGCTGGGCGAGCGCCTCGCGGCCGGCGAGCCGTGGTACGACGTCTTCGCCGACGCTGACGAGGGCGAGATCGCGATCAGCGACCCCGACGTCGACCCGCTTGGCTACCGGGCGCTGCTCCTGTTCGAACTCGCCGAGCGCGAACACGGCCTCGAGGGGTTCCGGACGGCGATGGCCGACCGCGTCGCCCACGTCGCCGACGAACCCAGACTGCTCGCCGGACTCGAGAACGGCGACCGGGCCTGTGTCGTCGCCTACCGCAACATGGCGGTCGAGCGCGACGCGGCCGTGCGGCGGCTGGATGACGCCTACAACTTCGGGAGCCGCGCGAACGCCGACCGGTACGCGCGGGCGAGTTACACCACCGAACGCGGCCACACCGTCACGGGGTCGCCCGTCGTCTACAACGCGACGATCCCGGCCGATGCCGACGATCCGGACGCCGGTCGGGCGTTCGTCTCCTTCCTGCTCGAAAACGAGGGCCTGCTGACCGATCACGGGCTGCGGGTGGATGATGCCATCCCCCAGTTCCACGGCGATCCACCGGAGGAGATCGCGCCGTGACCCCCCCGAACCGCGAGCCCGAACAGGTGTCGGGCCCCGATCGCAGTCACGAGGACACCTCGGACCGCGGGCCCGAGCGCGCGTCGGACGCCGACCGCGAGCGCCGGACCGCCTCGAGCGGCGGCCGCGGCTGGTTCGGCGTCGATCGACCGTGGACTCCCGGCGGACTGGCAGTCCCCGCGTTGCTCGGGACGGTGTTGCTCGCGTACTTCGTCGTCCCCTTCGCGGCCTTTCTGTTCCGGAGCCGGCGAGTCGACGTCGTCGCCGGGCTCGCCGATCCCGCGGTCCGCGATGCGATCGCGACGTCGCTGCTGACGGCACCGGTCTCGACGGCCGTCGCGACCGCCTTCGGCGTGCCGCTGGCCTACGTCCTCTCGCGGGCCTCGTTCCGCGGGAAGCGACTGGTCGAGGCGCTGGTCCTGTTGCCGCTGGTCGTCCCGCCGATCGTCGGCGGTGTCATGCTGTTGACCGTCGTCGGCCGTTACACGCCGATCGGGGCCGCGGCGGCGGCGATCGGAGTGCCACTGACCGGCAGCGCCGCCGGCGTCGTCCTCGCCCAGACGTTCGTCGCCGCGCCGTTTCTGGTCGTCACCGCCCGTGCCGGCTTCGACGGGGTCGACCCCCGCCTCGAGGAGGCCTCGCGGACGATGGGCTACGGCCGACTGCGGACGATACGGCTGGTCTCGCTGCCGCTTGCCCGCAACGCCATCGCCGCCGGGATCGTCCTGACGTTCGTCCGGGCGATCGGCGAGTTCGGCGCGACGATGATGGTCGCGTACACGCCGCGGACGATGCCGACCCGGATCCGCGTCGCCTTCATCGCTCGCGGGATCGACGCCATCGTCCCGATCGCGATCGCCTTGCTCGCGATCGCCGTGGTCGTCGTCGTGGCCGTTCAGTTGCTGGTCGGCACCCCTCGTCGGGGCTGATCGGCGGCGGTGGCGGCGCTCTCGACGAATCCGAACGAAAACAAATCAGATCGCGTGTCATTCGCTCTAACCGCTTCTAAGTGCTTTGGAAGTGCGGTTATGGACATCGTCGCTGTACGGAGAAACGAGACTCATGACATCCATCGCAGACATCGAGATCCCGGCCGACGGCACCGGAACCGGTCAACTGTTCGAGGCCGTCCCCTCCCTGACGTGTGAGATGGAGCGGGTAATCGCCTCGAGCGGCCACGGACTCTGGCTGTCGGGGCCGTCCCAGTCCGAGATCGAAGCGGCGCTCGACGAGGCCGACGCGATCGGAACGTACTCCCAGATCAGCAGCGACGAGGACCGCTGGCTCTACGACATCGAGTTCGAGCCGGACACGGTCGACCCCTTCGAGATCGTCCTCGAGGAGGGGGGGACCGTCCTGAGCGCCTCGGCCTCGGACGGCACGTGGCTGCTCAGCATTCGCGTCGTCGACCGCGAGAGCGTGAGTTCGCTCTATGACCGACTCGACGACAACGACGTGACGCCGACGATCGTTCGCCTGTTCGACCTCGCGGAGGAGAGTCACTCCCAGTGTGGCCTGACGGCTCGCCAGTACGAAACGTTGGTCGCGGCCATCGATCACGGCTACTTCGAGATTCCCCGCGAGGTCTCGATGCAGGAGCTCTCCGAAGAACTCGGTATCTCCCACCAAGCACTGTCCGAACGGCTACGCCGGGCCTACCGCGCGCTCGTCACCGCCGAACTCAACGTGACCGAGGAAGACGCCGCCGCGCCGCCGATCCCTACGAACTGATTCCACTCCGACCGCGTCGTCCCGTGACGGCCGACTCGATGTTTTCAACCGCCAGCAGCAGCGAGATCGCGGTTCGAGTGGCGACCTCGAGCGCGCGACCACCGATCCGTGCGCCTCGAGCGACGCTACACGACCGCGAACCGCCCACAGTTACTATCCGGGGGGCCCATGTGTGACGCATGCGAATCACTGACGATGACGGCGTGTTGCGACTCACGTTCGACCGACCGGACGCGCTCAACGCGATCACCGGAGAGGCGGCCGTCGAACTGGCCGACGCGATCGAGGACGCGACCCCCGCGGAGTACGACGCGATCGTCCTCACGGGCGCGGGCGATGCGTTCAGTGCCGGCGGCGACCTCGAGATGCTGGCGGAGACGCCCGACACCTCACAGGACGCCTACGAGGAAGTCACCGCGAGCTTCGGCCGCGCCGTCGAGGCGATGCTCGAGTGTCGAGTGCCGATCGTCGCGAAGGTAAACGGCGACGCGATCGGTGCCGGGCTCTCGCTCGTCGCCGTCTCCGACATCGCCTACGCGGCCGAGGACGCGACCTTCTCCTGTGCGTTCGTCAGAGTCGGGCTCGTCCCCGACACCGGTGGCACGGTCATGCTGCCCCACATCGTCGGCCTGCGGGCGGCCAAGGAACTGGCCTTCACCGGCGAGTTCTTCGACGCCGAGCGAGCGGCCGACCTCGAACTGGTCAACGAGACGGTGCCCGCCGACGAACTGGACGCTCGCGTCGCCGACACCGTCGACGCGCTCGCGGCCGGCCCGACGGAGACGATCGGACTGATGAAACAGGCCATGCACGAGAACCTCGGGCGCTCCTGGGACGACGCGCTGGACTACGAGAACCTGCTCCAGTCCCAGGCCCGGACGTCCGAGGCCCACGAGGAGGGCGTCGCCGCCCTTCTCGAGGACAGGGAGCCGGAGTTCTAACCCGCCCGAAGGCGGCTGCGGACCGGTTCCGTGCCTCGAACTGACCGCAAGCACCCGCAAGCACCACGGCCTTGCGCGAACCGACCGTCAACCGAACCGCAATGTCCCCACAGTTTACCGACGACGACGTCGGCAAGGACGTCGTCAACGATGCGGGCGACGAGGTCGGCATGGTCGTCGACGTCGACCACGGCACGGCCCACGTCGAACCCGACCCCGGCATCACGGACTCGATCAAGGCGGCGCTCGGTTGGACCGACAGCGGCGAGGATACCTACCCGCTGCAGGAAGCCGCGGTCGGTCACGTTACCGACGACGCGATCCACCTCGAGGGCGACCGCTCGAGCGGTCGCTCGGCCGGGACGGGCGGCACCACCGACACGGATCCCGACGTCGGGATGACGGATACCGGAACGGGCGATGCCGACACGGACACCGGGACAGGTGAAACCGAACCCCACTCGAGAACCGGTGGTTCCGGGACGGAGAGCGACCGCGGCATCGATCGGGACGAGGACGACATCAGCGGGGCCGACGACGAAGGGGCGGTCCGTCGCGACGAGGACGACCCGCTCATGGACGACGATGACGATGACGGGCTGATCGACGACGACGATGACGACCGCACCAGCAGCACCCGCTAATATCGGTCCGCGTTCCGCCCGCCCACGAAGCCGGCCGTCTATCGGACGGTAATGACGACGAGCGTTTTCTCTTCAGTCGTTCGACAGCGTCGCTCTCGAGTATGACTCACCACTGCCGGGTGCCCGCGGCCGTTCCGCGAGCCACGAGCCGCGAGTTCTCACGCCGGCGGGGAACTCACTCCTCTTCCGGCGGCTCGTCGGTAGCCGCCCGCTCGGTCGGCGGCCGGGGCTGGTCGGGCGGCACGTCCGTGTCCGCCATCCCGCGTCGCTCCGACGACCGATCCGGTTCGGTCCCCTCGCCGCGATCGATACCGCCCTGCTCACGCTCGCCCCGATCGGTGTCGGCCCGTCGTGCGTACTGATCCCGAATCCGACCCTGCTCGGTCCGTCCCGGTCCCGGCCCCGACTGTCCGCCCTCCGTCGGTCGGTCGCCCGCTCGAGCGGCGTGTGATCGATCGCCGCCCGCCATCGACTCGCCGGACTGGCCGTGTCCCCGCTGTGAGTCGGCCGTCGGTCGTCGCTGCGGTTCTCGCGGCTGTCCCTGCGGTCCCCGGTCGGTCCCGGTCGACGACCGACCCCGCTGGGACTCCTGTGGGTCCCCGGTTTCGCCCCCCTGTGGCCGCCCCTCGGTCACTCGAGAGCCCTCCGACGGCGACGGATTCGGCGCGGCCGACAGGGGCCGCTGCTGGTACTCGGCCGTCCCCGTCGATTCGCCGCCGTATTCCTGTGGCGTGACCCATTCCCCGGTCTCGGGATATGCCTCGCCGGGTCGGGCGGACTGCTGGGGCCACTGTGACTGGGAGCGACCGCTTGAGGCTTGCCGGCCGCGTTGCTGTTGGTTCGATTGCTGTCCGGCCATCGACTGGAACGGGCGTTGCTGGCCGCTCATGGGCTGTTGGGGCGACCGTTGCCCGCCGGTGGGCTGCCGGTCGGTCGGCGGTCGGTTGCCTCCCATCGACCGGTGCTGGCCGGTCGATTGGCGTCCGCCCATCGACTGCTGACTCGGCTGTGGCTGCTCGCCTATCGACTGGTTGGTCGGCCGCTGGCGTCGCTCCATCGTCCCGCCGCGTTCGCCGCCTCCCTGCTGGCCCTGATACGCCTGCCCGCTCGAGTACCCCGTGCCGGCGACGCCGGGGGTTCCGGGATGGGTGACCGCCCGGGTTCCCGCTTCCATCGCGTCTTCCATCTCCGGCACGATCGCCTCCATTCCCTCGAGATAGCGCTCCATCATCGAGGCGGTGAACTGCGGCCCCGGCGCGCTCTCGAACATCGACTGGGTCATCTCCATCCCCTGTCGCTGGGCGCTTTCACCCCACTCGAGGGCACTCAGTGTCATCTCCGCCATGTTCCGCTGGAGGTCGATCAACCGCTCCATGGTCTGTTGACTCCGTTCGATCGTCGACTCCGCCATCCGCTCCCTATCCGTGGATTGCTGGCTCTGGTGGTCTCTCATCGTATGCACCTGAGGACGCGGTTACCGTCGGCGCTCCTCGGTCACGGGAGAGCGCGACCGAGACGCAGATAAAGACCGGCGTCGGTTCCGATCCGAAGCCCGACCCCAATCGCTCGTAACTCCGAAAACCGGGCGACCGGCGACGCGAGCGCGAACAACCGGCAGACGACCGGGAGACGATACCGGTGAGACGTAATCACTCACAACGTCGCTGGACGGACGCGTAATCGTCTGTTGGAGCGGAGAAGTAGGAGCTGCGACGGGAACCGCCGGACTCGAGCGGAGTCGCCGGTTACGCGTCCGGATCGCCGGGTTCGCCGTGGGTCACGCCCTCACGTTCGTCGGCCTGCATCCGGCGCAACGCGGCGCGGCCCTTGCTCGCGTCGTAGCCGAAGAAGACTCCCTCGGCGTACTCCTCGGCGACCTCGAGAGCGTGAATCAGGTTCTCGACGTCGACGTTTACGGCGTACAACTCGATATTAAAGGGCGTCTCGAGGGCGCTCTCGAACCCCTTCGCGATCGTCTCGAGCCAGTAGGTCGTCCCGTAGGCGGTGTCGTACAGCGGGACGACGAACTCGTCGACGTGTTCGGCGACGGCCTCGAGGTCGATGCCGGCGCGCTCGTAGAGGTGGCCGGGATAGGGATCGGGATACAGCGTCATGTAGACGGTCCCGGGGATGCGGTCGGCGGCTTCGGCGACGAAATCCGTGATGACGCTCGCCCGCCAGTCCATGCGGTCGTCGTACTCGCTTTCGGCGAATGCCTGCTCGCAGACGCCACACCGGCAGTATTCCGCGCGGGGAAAGCCGATGTCGTCGAGGCGGACGTCCTCGTTTTCGGCGACGCAGTCGTCGATGACCTCGAACAGGCCCTGCCGGTAGTCCTTACGGGAGGGACAGATATACGCCCAGTCGAAATAGGACCGTTCGCGGTCGGCCGGCCGACCCATGTCGTCGACGGGGACCAGCGACGGGTCGGCGTCGGCGGCGGCGTTGTCGCCGAAACACGAGACCATGTTCACCCCGTCTTCGATCGGTTCGGCGGACCGGCCGGTCACGTCCTTGACTTCGTAGAAGCCGCGGTCGAACTCCGGCCACCGTACTTCCTCGGCGTTACGGGTGACGACGCCGTACATACCTCAGTGTCCGGCCCCGCACCCGTAAGCCGTTCGGAATCGAGCGCTATTCTTCGGTCGGTTCGTAGTCGACTTCGACCTCCGAGGAGCCGCCGAAGGCGACCTTGTAGAGGACGGCGATGACGAACAGGGCGAGTACGACTTTGACGGTACGTGACATGTACGGGGGAGAATACGCCCGGCGAATACTTAGGTATTCTGGATAGTGATCCGGACGTGAAAATCCGACGCCGAGCGGGCGGCGGTTACGTCTCGATCAGCGAGGCGATTTCCTCGCGGACGATCGTCTCGCAGTACGAACAGCGGACGCCGTCCTCGAGGACGGTAAACCGTGAGGTGACGGGCTCGTCGCCGGTCGTAATACAGCCGGCGTTGGGACACGAGAGGACACCTTCGACGACGTCGGGGCGTTCGACGCGGTGTTTCTCGACGACATCGTAGTCGCGGACGATGTTGATCGTCGCGTCGGGCGCGATCAGCGAGAGAACGTCGACCTCGTCCTGACTGAGTTCGCGACCCTCGACCTTGACGATGTCCTTGCGTGCGAACCGGTTGGAGGGAACGTTCATCCCGACCGAGACCTCCTCACCGTTGGTCCCGTCGATGCCGAGTATCGCGAGGACGTTTAGTGCCTGTCCGCCACGGACGTGATCGATGACGGTCCCGTCACGGATCTTGCTGACCCGCAGTTCGTGGTCGTCGTTGCCGTCGTGGTGGTCGTGATCGTCACTCATCGGTCTCACCTCGAATCCCCCGGTCGTCGCTCAACAACAGGTCCAACAGCGCCATTCGGACCGGGACGCCGTTGTGCGCCTGGTCGAAGTAGGCCGCGTAGTCGGTGTCGTCGATCTCCGGGGCGATCTCGTCGACCCGCGGCAGCGGATGCATCACGGTCAGGTCGTCGCTTGCGGCCTCAAGGGTCTCGGCGTCGATCTGGTACTCGCCGGCGACCTTCTGGTACTCGTTCTCGTCGGGGAACCGCTCGCGTTGGATCCGGGTCACGTAGAGGACGTCCAGCGAGGGCAGGACCCCCTCGAGCGACTCGTGTTCTTTGATCCCCGTTCCGTCCTGTCGCTGGTGGAGGTCGTAGACGACCTCGCGGGGCAACTGCAGACTCTCCGGACTGATGAAGTGTTGCTGGGTCTCGAAGTTCGTCAGCGCGTGGGCCAGCGAGTGGACGGTCCGGCCGTATTTGAGATCGCCCATGATGCCGATCGTCAGGTCGTCCAGGCCGGCGTTTTCCCGGATGGTGTAGAGATCGAGCATCGTCTGGGTCGGGTGATGACCCGCGCCGTCGCCCGCGTTCAGCAGCGGCACGTCGACGAACTCGCTGGCCATCGTCGCCGCCCCCTGCTTGGGATGACGCAGAACCAGGGCGTCGGTATAGCCCTCGATGACACGGACGGTGTCGGCCAGCGTCTCCCCTTTCTTCACGCTCGAGGATTCGACCGAACCCATGTCGACGACGTCGCCCCCGAGCCGTTTCATCGCGGTCTCGAAGCTCATCTTCGTCCGCGTACTCGGCTCGAAAAAGAGCAATCCGAGCAGCGTGTTCGCGTGGCGATCGGCGACCGCCGACGGGTCGGCGTCGATCTCGGCCGCGCGGTCGAGTACCGTCTCGATGTCCGGCCGCGAGAGTTGTTTGCTCGTGATGAGGTGATCGTGGCGCATTCGTTGTCGTTTGCGTACGCTCTCGGGACTACCTTGAATCCCGCCATTTGTCGTCGATAGCGATCGACGACTCGGCCGCAGGCGGTAGCCGCTCGATTCTGAACACGGGTGGCTCGCCAGTCGAGCCTGACCCGCAGCTGACCCGTTCGATCGAACGCGTTGCGTGTTCGTCTCACACCGTCGCACCCATCCGCAGTCGGACGGCGACGAGCAGTTGCACCGGACGCCGGTCCTGACCCTGCCACGGCCGGTTGACGAAACGTCCGAACAGCTATCCACGATCGTATAGGAACAGTGGTAGGGTATTCGATCGCAGTACCCCACCTCAATTGAGTGACCGAATGGGAGTGGTTCACTTAAATATATTAATTCAGTAAAATATATGTGTATAACTCATTGATATTAGGGCGGGATGTCTGATACCCCTCGTTTGAAACGCCGTACCGCATTACGAACGATCGGTCTCGGAGCAACTGCGCAGTTGGGTATTGGTCTGGTTGCCGGTGATACGGCAGAGGGCGAACAGCGGCTAGAGATTGATGACATCAACGAAGAGGTCCAGAAGGCGTGGCAGTCGACCGTGCGTCGACATGGCGAGGTCGTCGACACTGAGTATGCCGCGATTGGACCGACTAACGTAGCGCACTCAAGCAAGCGCTTAGCGTCGGTGGCAAAGGCGAACCGAGACGACGGTCGGTCGATGATGATCCAGCGATTGGAGTTCGAGGACGGATATACGGCCGAGGTCACGACAGCGATGGACCGCGACGGCAGCACGTTCCTCAAGAAGATTAATGACCAGCGGTTCAAGACCATCCTCTCGTCTGACGACGTGGGATCCCTCAAGCAGAACCAACGGGAAAAGGTCGTCGCTCACTCGGAGAGAGACGCCGACTTCGCTGCCTCCGCCAATCCCAGCAAAAACCAAGTTGCGGACCTATCGAAGAAGTCCACCCTGAGCGCCACGTCTTCCCACTACGATTACTCTGCCACCGAGGCGGATGACGGCGACAGTGACCGGAACTGTCCTGGACCCTGTTGGGTGCAGGGGATCAACTGGGCAACTGATGTCGACGAAGACGACAATCGGTGTGGTGTTACGGTGACTGACGCTGCCGTCTCTATCGAGGCGGATGCCTACGCAGAAGTCTACACGTTAGTCGACAATGACATGAAGACAGGTGATTTCGACATCACGTTTGATGGGTATACTGCAGGGACGGTTTCCAGCCTCGGGATGGCCGCCGGGACGGACTTCCTCGGGTTCGTCAGGAACGTCGACAAGGACACACAGGATTCGATCCATCTCGGGACGCTAAGCTCGGATTGGTATGACGCCGTCGACATCATCGACGAGCAGTGGGGACCAGGGGACGGTGCGGGGCCAGGTGACGACGCCCCGTATACTGATTACGAATTCACCACGGAACTGATCGAGGGTGACACATACGCGTTCGGTATCCGAATGGCGGTTGACTTGGCCAACCTGTCGCTTCCTGGGGCGATCACGATAAACTTCACCGATACAAGCAACCCCCTCGACAAGGGCTTCGGCATGTCGTACAACGTCATCGGAGCGGACTATAGTAGCAACTGAACGTCATTGCACACCTGATCGCACGAGGGCATTGCGATCAGTGTGTAAATCGTTTCAATTGCTACTATAGTAAAAGCGAGTTTATCCAGTCCGTATCGGGACCCCACTGCGGTTCCTTTTGTCGGCCGCCACGCGAGCGGTCAATCGCGATTAACCACTGTGGACGATCGCCGAACACGTAGGCGAGTGAACGTCAGACGCCACTGGAGAGGTTCCGAACGGCGAGACAGGAACTGGTGCGTCGGACCGAGCAGTTGACGTCCTCGGAACCTGGCATGGAATCGATGTCACAGGAAACTCCGGCCCGCTATGAGTCGTGGGCATCCCACGAACGCGAGCAGTCACATCTGGCAGAGTGAAGAAGTCGGAAGCTTAGGCGTTCGTACTCGAGTTCCCGGCGAAACGTTCGTCAAGATGGTAGGCGGCATAACTGAACACTGCGACCAGGACGAGCGTGATCGTCATTCCCAACAGACTGGTCGGGTCTGGGACGATCGCCGCTGCCGCCACAGTGCCAACAAACATACCGACGAACGCGACGAGGATCGTTCGGAGGGTACTAAACATGGATTTTCATTTTCCTTCCAGGTGTATATTTTTTACGTCAGTATATTGTATAATCCCGAATCATCCGTACGTGCAGCCGGAGGCCCTGGAGCAGGATCGACAGATCGCCGTCTGCTATCGGATATAAATATTATCCATCGCAATTTTTTGTTCGGATGCCCGTAACGATAGTATGCGTCTTTCGGCTCGCTGGCTGTACGCTCGTTCCGCGTGGAACCGGTCCTGGCTGTGGGACGTTGGAGCATTGCTCTCACTCATTAACGGCGAGGTCCTCATACAGGTCGGCGCGGAGCGAGCGCCGGACTGCGCTCTCCCCGTACTTTTCGTGGGCGGGTTCGGGGCAACGTTTCTCGCGTTTCTCACCATGGACCTGCTCGTCCCCCACCGGCTACCGATCGTCACCGCCACCGGAACCTACCAAATCCTGATTTCGGCGGCAGTCGTGGGTCCATTCTTCGCCAGCGCGGCCGTCGGCGCGGCGCTGCTGCGGTCCGGGACAGCGCTTGACGAACTCGTCTTGGTCGTCTTGGGGAACGCTGCGGCGCTCACCGCAACGGTACTCGTGGTAGCGTACTACTCGCGGGATGGTGCCTGAGGACAGCGCCGGATGCAAGCAGGTGACTACCCGTCACGGACGGGAGCAGTCCGCCTCGGAATAGGAGGCCAGCCTCCCGTAGAGACCCGCTGGTCAACGGCGCCTCAGTACTTGGGTAGACACTCGAGCGCGACTGTCCCTACTGTCCGTCCCGCGGTACACCACGGATCGGACATCTTCGGTTTAGGCTCTAACACGCAACCGCTGAACACCACTACAATTACGATCGACTAAATCAAGCGCTGAATGGCCGAACACCAGCCGAGGAGGTGCTGAACTAGACCGTTCTGAACGCTGTCAAACCACTCTTTCAAGAGATAAAGAAATATACCATCTAATTTGGAACTATTTCATATATTTTGGGCTAAAAATCCGAAACATGGTTGCAGAGCCACGTATACTGTTGGAACAAGCTAATCTGAACAATACCATTCCGACGAAGGCAAAGAATTATGCGGGCAGTACAGCAAGAGCATATACCGCATGGTCGGCCGGTTAGACACTGGGATCGACGTCCTCGACCGGAAGCTCGACGGTGGGCTCCCCCCGGGGTGTATCGTCGCGTACACCGCCGAGCCGGCCAGCCAGTCCGAACTCCTCCTCTACGAACTCACGGCCGCCCGCGGCACGCTGTATCTCACCACTGAGCGCGACGACGACGCCGTCCGTCACGCCATCGAGACCTCGCCCTCCTCGGTCGGCAGCCCGACGGTCAGGCACGTCACTGGTGAGGACACCCTCGAGGAGGCGACCCGACTCATCGGTGCCTTGCCCGACGGGGCGAACCTCATCATCGACACGATGGACGTCCTCGAGCGCTGTGACACCGACGAGTACATCGAATTCCTCAACGAACTCAAGTCGCACATGCTGGAGACGGGCAGCATCGCCGTCCTCCACTGTCTGAAAGGAGAGGACGAGCCGCCGAACCGGTCCCGGACCTACCACGCCGCCGACGCCGTCTTCGACCTGCGGACCGAGATCTCGGGGACCGAACTCGAGAACCACCTCACGATTCCGAAGTTCCGCGGCGGGAGCCAGCCGACCGACGCGATCAAGCTCGAGCTGACGGAGGAAGTGGCGATCGACACGAGCCGCGATATCGCCTGAGTCCGGCTGCCCGGCCGATTCCGTTACCCCTCCTGTGCGGGCATCGTACTGTACCTCGGCTTCGCTCGTCGATTCGACACGCCGCCCTCTCTTCGGCGGTTACGCGCGCAAAAAAGTCGATCCGCACATGCTCGTTGTCCGTCGGTAACGACCGGTGAGCGGCCGGGTCCGCGGCGTCGGCTTACTCTTCCGCGCCTTCGAGTTCGTCGACGATCTCGTCGGCATCGACGTCGGCGTCCTCGAGGGCCTCCTCGATGTCGCCGCCGCCCATACCGCCCATGCCGCCCATCATACCGCCCATGCCCATGCCGCCCATGCCGTCGATGACTTCCTGGACGATGACGCGGTCGACGCCGACCTTCTCGATGATGTCCTGCCCGATCTGCTGTTTGCCCATCATCCACTGCTGGTTCATGGTCATCTGGGGCGTGGCCTCGAGGTAGAGCGTCTCCTTCTCGACGGTTTCGGTCTCGAACTCGGGCTCTGCGTCCTCGTCGTCGTCATCGGGTTCGACGGGGACCTCTTCCTCGACCTCGTCGGTCTCGATCCAGAGTTCGGGCTCCATCCCGAGGTACATCTCGAAGAGACCGGCGGCCTGCTGTTCGCGGTCGTCGACTTCCTCGACGATCGTGTACTCGTACTCGACGTCCTCGCCGGCAAGCGGGTGGTTGAAGTCGACGCGGGCGCGGCCGCCGATGATCGTGCTGATGTAGCCCTGCTGGCCCTCGATCTGCACGTTCGCGCCGGGGTAACGGTCGTCCTCGTCGATCTTCTCGGCGCTGACCGTCTGGACGTCGTCGGGGTCGTATTCGCCGAAGGCGTCCTCGGCGGGGACGGTCACGGTGCCGGAGTCGCCGGGCTCGGCGCCGACGATGTCGTCCTCGACGGCCTCGAAGATGTGGCCCTCGCCGACGACGATCGTTCGGGGCTTGAACTCCTGGCCCTGCTCGTCGACGCCCTCTTCCTCGGCGACCTCGGGGTCGGTCGTGTCGACCAGCTGGTCGTCCTCGACGGTGTAGGCGGTGTACTCGAGTTCGACGAAGTCGCCGGTCTGGAGTCCGTCGGCGGCTTCGTCGGCTACTTCTTCGTCGACGTCATCGGCCTGCTCGTCTAGCTCGGCCTCTTGTTCCTCGGTCATACGTTGTACGTCCGGCCGTCTACATTTAAGTACGACGTTTTCGGGCGAGAGCGACCGATACTTACGATCCCCCCGCGTCGACTCGAGCATGTACGAGGTCGAAGCAAAGGTCCCCGCCGACCTCGCGGCCGTCCGTGAGCGGCTCGTGGCCCTCGAGGCGACGCCCGAGGGTGCGGTCGTGCAGGTCGATACCTACTACGACGCGCCCCATCGGGCGTTCGTCGAGACCGACGAGGCGTTGCGGATCCGGTCGGAGCGACCCGAAGACGGCGAGGCAGAGACCCACATTACCTACAAGGGGCCGCTCGTCGACGACGAGTCCAAGACCCGCGAGGAGGTCGAGACCGCCGTCGCGGACGGCGAGAAGGTCGATGCGATCCTGACGAACCTCGGCTTCGAGCCCGCCGCGACGGTCCGGAAAGAGCGCGAGCGGTTCTCGCTCGAGGGGTATACCGTCACCCTCGATTCGGTCGCCGACGTCGGCGACTACGTCGAGGTCGAGACCGAACTCGAGTCCGAAGCCGAACTCGAGGCCGCCCGCGAGGGGGCCTACGACGTCCTCGAGCGACTGGGGCTGGATCCCGACGAGCAGCTCCGAACATCGTATCTCGGCCTGTTGCTCGAGTCCTGAGAGAGTGCGAAAGCGACGCCGGCGAATCCATAACTTACAGGCATTTTACGGCCCGTATCTGTTTCCGCAAGTTATACGAACGCGGTCCGTCAAGAACCGCCAATGAGCGAGCGGAACATCCGTATCGAATCCATCGACCGGCAGGCGGTCGAGGATCAGGAGGTCGAAATCGTCGAACGAAAGGGAATCGGTCACCCCGACTCCATCTGTGATGGCATCGCCGAGAGCGTCGCCGGGGCGCTTGCCCGCGAGTATCTGGACCGCGTCGGCGAAGTGCTGCACTTCAACACCGACGAGACCCAGCTCGTCGCGGGCGAGGCCGCGCCCGCCTTCGGCGGCGGCGAGGTCGTCGACCCGATCTATCTACTGATCGTCGGCCGCGCGACCAAACACTACGAGGGCCAAACGATCCCCGCCGAGACGATCGCCCTGCGAGCGGCACGGGAGTACCTCGAGGAGAACATCCCCCAGCTGACCGTCGGCGAGGACGTCGTCGTCGACGTCAAACTCGGGGAGGGCAGCGGCGACCTGCAGGAGGTCTTCGGCGAGGACGAAGTCAGCGTCCCGATGGCAAACGACACCAGCTTCGGCGTCGGCCACGCGCCGCTGACCGAGACGGAGCGGATCGTCCTCGAGGCCGAGCGACGGCTGAACGGCGAGTACGCCGACGAACACCCCGAACTCGGGCCGGACGTGAAGATCATGGGCAAACGCGAGGGCGACGAGATCGACGTCACCGTCGCGGCCGCGATGGTCGACGAGTACGTCGCCGACCTCGACGAGTACGTCGAGGCCGTCGAATCGGTTCGCGAGTTCGTCGACGGCGTCGCGCGCGACCACACCGACCGCGCGGTCGATGTCCACGTCAACACGGCCGACGACTACGACGAGGGCTCGATCTATCTCACGGTGACGGGCACCTCCGCCGAACAGGGCGACGACGGCTCCGTCGGTCGCGGCAACCGCGCCAACGGACTCATCACGCCGAACCGCTCGATGTCGATGGAAGCGACCAGCGGCAAGAACCCGGTCAATCACATCGGGAAGATCTACAACCTGCTCTCGACGGCGATCGCCGAGGAGGTCGTCGGCGAGGTCGACGGCATCCGCGACCTGCGCGTGCGACTGCTCTCCCAGATCGGCCGGCCGATCGATCAGCCCCACGTCGCCGACGTCCAGGTCGTCACCGACGACGGCGTCTCGGTCGCGGACGTGGAGGACGACGTCGCGGCCATCGTCGACGCCGAACTCGCCGATGTCACCGGAATCACGCGCAGCGTGATCGACGGCGAACTCTCGACGTTCTGATCGGGCCTCGATCCGAACTGCGGCCCAGTCCCGGACCCGATAGCGCCACGTCGGATGGGTGACGTTTTGTCCACGGATCGCGTGCCGTCCGGTAATGGCCCTCCGCAAGCCGTTCGACGAGCGCGCGGCAACCCACCGGGTCATCACGCGGCAACCGTCCGGCGTCGCCGACGACGACGGGGCCGGCTGGATCACCGTCGAGAACCGCGTCGTCGACGCCGTGGCGTCCTTGGGAACCGCAGTCCATCTGCGTCTCGAGGACGGGGCGGCTTCTCGGTTGGACCCCGACGGACGACTGGAGCGCGTCCGCGGACCAGATCGGGTTCTCACGGGTGCCGGGCCGGAGTATCGGGCGACGCTCCCCGACGACGCCGACGTCGTCCGGTCGGTGCTGGCCGTCGATCCGGACGATACCGACGTGTGGGTCGATCGCGTGTTCTCCCTCGAGGAGTTCGTCGTCCGTACCGACGCCACGTGGTATTATCGGTCGGTTCCCCATCACGCCCATATTCGAGAACTGCACGCGGACGGCTGTGACGCGCTCCTGCAGGCCGTCACCGACGCACTCGAATCGATTCCTCGCTCGACCGTCGTTCCGGTCGACGGACTCGTTACGTGGCGATCGAACGGCGACCGGTACGAACTGTCGTGGGACGTACTGCGCCGGCGTGAGGGAGACGCCGATCGAGACCGCTGGTCGGCGTTCGAACTAGATCGACTCCGACGCGTTCGTCCCGTCCCGAACCGCGAGGAACTCGTCCTCCGGTGGGCTCCGTCGGCCGCGGATACGTGGCCACGCCGGATTCTGCGGTACCTGCTCGATCCCGAATCGGTGGCTCCCCCGACCCGAATCGCGTTCCCCGACCGAGACACGATGCGCGCGGCTACCGACGCCCTGGGGAAGCTGCGGGAACGTCTCGAGTATTCGTACGTGATCGCCGACTCCGAGAGCGAGCAGGGCTGACCGCTCGGTGCTACCGGCCGAGAGCCGCCACGTCGGGTGATCGCCGGGTTCGACAGACCCTTTGGCGACGACAGTGTGTAACACTGATAGCACGTTACGAATCGGCATCCCTCGAGAACGATCATCCGTGAACCTCCCCTCAAGCGGTTCGAATCGCGTGGTCTACGCCGTCGTCGCGAGTACCTTCTTCGTCGGTTTCGGCGGCGGCGTCGTTTTCCCGATCCTGCCGAACCTCGGCGAGGTACTCGGGATCTCGGCGTTTATGGTCGGCGTCATCCTCTCGGCCAACCGCTGGACGCGGCTGGTGGCGAACGGGCCGGCCGGCGCGCTCGTCGACCGGATCGGGACCCGGAAACCGTTCGTCGCGGGGCTGGCGATCGAGGGGGCCGCGACCGCGGGCTACGTCGTCGCGATCACGTCGTCGGTGCCCGAGTTCTGGTTCGTCCTCGCGCGAGTCTGCTGGGGCGTCGGCAGCGCCCTCGTGTTCGCGACGGCCTACACCATCACCGCCGACGTCAGCGACGCCGGATCGCGGGGCGAGAGCATGGGGATCGTCCGTGCCGGGATCACGTTCGGCTTCCCCGCGGGCATGGTACTGGGCGGGATCGTCAGCGAGGTCTACAGCAACGCGACGGCCTTCGTCCTCGCTGCCTGCTTTGCCGGGCTGGCGAGCGTCATCGCCTACTTCATCGTCCCCGAGACCCACGTCGACAGCCCCGACGCCTCGATCAAGCCGTGGGACCTCGAGACCACCCTCCCCGCGCTGACCGTCGGCCTGGTCAACTTCGGGCTCTACTTCGCGTACTTCGGCGTCCTCTTCTCGACGCTCGTCTTGTACCTCGACGCGGAGTCGACGGTCCTCACCCTCGAGTTCGCCGGCGTCGGCCTCGAGTACGGCGAGCAGGGGACCTCCGGGCTGCTGATGGCCGTCTCGGCGCTGTCGGGCGCGCTCTTTACCATCCTCGGCGGAAAGATCAGCGACGCCGTCGGGGCTCGTGTCCCGGTGTTGCTCGTTTTCCTCGTGACGAGTTGTCTCGGGTTCGCCGTCCTGACGCTCGCGCCGTCGCTCTCGATCGTCGTCGGGGCCTGCGCCCTGATCGGCGCGGGACAGGGCGGGGTCGGCGGTCCGCTGACCGCACTCTTGGCCGATCTCACGCCCGAGGACCGAATGGGGCGGGCGATGGGGACCAACAACGTCTTCGGCGACGTCGGCGGCGCGGTCGGCCCGCTGCTCTCGCTGCCCTTCGCCGAGGCGATCGGCTTCGACGTGCTGTACGCGCTCAGCGCGACCATCCCGCTGCTGGCCGGTGCGATTCTCGTGGTCGGGATCTACACCTACACCGGCAGCCTGAGCCCGACGGTCGAGGAATCCATCGTCTGAGACCGTCCGCGACTCGTCGGGATCGCTCGAGGCCGAACCGTACCTCGCAACCCCCTTATAGCTCCGATCATCTATCACAGTCCATGCACCCCCCGGGAGCCGACACCGTCCTCGTCCGTCACGGGGACGTCAACACGAAAAGCAACACCGTCAAGCGGTACATGGAGGACCTCCTCGCGGAGAACCTCGAGGCCCTCCTGTCCGCGCGGTCGATTCCCGGCGAGGTCGAGCGCCGGTGGAGCCGGCCGCTGATCCACACCGAGAGCGACGCCGTCGAGGCCGCCACCGACGCCGCGACCGACACCTTCGGTGTCGTCTCCGCCAGCCCTGCCCTGACCACCAGTACGGAGAAAGCACGGATCCTCGAGGCCCTCGCGGAGACGGCCCGGGAACACTACGACGGCGGGACGTTCGCCGTCGAGGCCCGCCGGGCCGACAAGAGCCTCCCCTACGACAGCGAGGACCTCGGCCGCGAGGCGGGCAACGCCATCTGGGCGGCCGTCGAGGACGAGTTCGAACCCGACGTCGATCTCGACGATCCCGACCTGACCTTCGGCGTCGAGGTCCGCGAGGACGCGGCCTTCCACTACCTCGAGCAGCGCGATGGCCCGGGCGGGCTCCCGCTGGGTTCCCAGGAGCCGGTCATCGCCCTGGTCAGCGGCGGCATCGACTCGCCGGTCGCGGCCTACGAGATGATGCGCCGCGGCAGCCCGATCGTCCCGGCCTACGTCGACCTCGGTGACTACGGCGGGATCGACCACGAGGCCCGCGCCATGGAGACGGTCCGGCTCCTCTCGGACTACGCGCCGAACTTCGATATGCAGGTCTACCGGATCCCTGGCGGCGACACGGTCGACCTGCTCGTCCGGCAGATGGAGCAGGGTCGGATGCTTTCCCTGCGGCGCTTTTTCTACCGGGCCGCCGAGACGCTTGCCGAACGCGTCAACGCCGACGGCATCGTCACCGGGGAGGCCGCCGGCCAGAAGTCCAGCCAGACCGTCCGCAACCTCGGGGTCACCAGCCGCGCGACCCGGCTCCCGATCCACCGGCCGCTCCTGACGTGGGACAAGCAGGACATCGTCGCCCGCGCCCGCGAGATCGGCACCTTCAGCGACTCGACGATCGACGCCGGCTGCAACCGCGTCACTCCCGATCAGGTCGAGACCAACGCCCGCCTGAAGCCCCTGCTCGAGCACGAACCGGACGACCTGCTCGAGCGGGCCGAGGAAGCGGCGAAAAACGCGACTCTGGTCGAACCCTGAGTCGGCTTCGAACCGCCCGTTTTCCCGCCGCTCGTAGACACCTCACCTACCCACGGCCGGGTGGGACTGGAATGGGCTGGCGCGCTTTCGTAGTCGTGGCGTCTCCGACAGCAGATTTACTCGTGTCTTCATCGCAGAGAAGCCGAAACCCCCATTACGCCGTCGGACACACCACGAACCAGTGACCCGCGTCTGTCTCATCGGCGAGGCCGGGAGCGACCTCCAGTACGAACTCCTCTCGCGGGAGACGGCCCGCGAGGCGCTCGCGACCTACGACTTGGAGCGGCCGTTCGAGAACTCGCTGGCCCTGCGGACGGTCAGCGTCGGGGCCGCCGTCTCGCTGCTGAACGACCTGAACTGGTATCTCGTCCGGTTCGTCGACGAGGTGCTGGTACAGGAGCCGAGCGTCAGCGGGGACGAATGGCTGTCGCGCTCGCTCGCGACGCAACTCCGGAACGGCGAGGCAGACGCCGACGAGACGGGCGAGTTCTGCAAGATCTACGGCCTCGAGCGAGTCGCCCCTGCCGTCGAGGACGAGGGCACCGAACCCGATGCGGCGGCCTCGAGCGAGACTGACGAGTCCGCGGCCGCGAGCGAGGGTGAAGAAAACGGAGCCGCTGCAGCCTCGAGCGGCGCCGGCGGGGAACCAACCTATCGGCTCGTCGAACCGCTGTACGTCCGGCGAACGGACGGTGATCTTCCGGAGTACGACCTCCGGGACGTCGCGGAGACGCTGGTCGTCCGCCTGACCGAGACGGAATATACGCCGTAGCGGGGCCGTCGTTCGCTCGAGCGGTTACGAGTCGTCCTCGGCCGTCCCGTCGTCCGACTCGACGCTCGTACTCTCCGACGCGCTGGCGCTGTCGCTGCGCATCGAGGCACCGCTGGTATTGCCCTCGTGATCGACGACCGTCGCGGAAAGCGCCGTCAGCGGCTCCGATTCGAAGGTCACCCGAACGAGCCGGCCGACGGTCGTGATCACCGGGGTACAGGCCTCGTTCTCGTCCGCCGTGTCCCGTACACCTGCCTCGAGGACGAGTTCCTCGTCGGCGCTTCCGTCCGTCCCGTCGCTGTCGGTCTCGCCGTCGCCGCCGGTACTGCTGCCGCTGGGGTCGCCGTCCCCGTCGGTCTCGTACTCCTCGTCGGTCTCGTCGTCCTCGATCGGACGGACGTCGATCGACTCGAGGACCAACTCGTAACAGGGGTTCGGTGCTTCGGACTCGAGCGAGACCAGGATCGACGTCTCGAAGTCGGTGTCGTCGACGAAGCTGGCGAGGGGGTCGACGTTGGAGAGCGTACGCGTCTCGAGCCACTCGGTCGCGTCGTCGGCGTCCCGGACGAGGTCGACAGATGACGTCTCCGTATCCGTGGAGAACTGGTAGTTTTGTGTCTCGTAGCCGGTCACCTCCTCGGGGAGGTCCTCGCTTCCGTCATCCGATCCGGGGTCGTCTTCGCTGGGATCGTCACTCTCGTCGTTGTCGTCGGGCGAGTCGTCGGTGCCGTCGGCGATACAGCCGGCCGAGAGCGCGAGCAGTCCCGCAGTGCTACTCAGTAGCGTCCGCCTGGAGGGGCGTGTCATTCTACCTGACCGTACGAAGGGGTACCTAAAGGCGGTTCGGCTAGGTGAAAGAGCCGTTTTCACCAGCCCGTACTCGAGCGGCGGTCGACGTGGTCATGGGACCTCTGGCGAAATCGCCCCGCTCGAGCCGGTCAGTCGAAGAGACCGGTCGAGAGGTAGCGCTCGCCGCTGTCCCAGAAGACCGTGACGACGAGCGGGCAGTCGTCGGCCCGTCCGCCGTCGGTCTCGGGCGAGGCCGGCTGGGTTCCCTCGTCGAACGCCGTCGGGACCTCCGGACACTCGAGGGCGGGGTCGGCGATCTCGCGGGCGATCCGCTGTGAGACGAGGCTGGTCGCGCCGCTCGATTGGCCCACGAGGATTCCCTCTTCGCGCGCGAGGCGGCGACACTCCGCCTCGGCGTCCTCGAGCGCCACCGTCTCGACGCGATCGAGCAGGTCGAGATCGAGGTTGTCGCTGACGAAACCCGGCCCCATCCCCTGGAACTCGTCGTTGCCGGATTCACCGGTCGAGAGGACGGCGTTTCGTTCGGGTTCGACGGCGACGATCTCCATCTCGGGGTACTCCTCGCGGAGTCGTCGGCCGATCCCCGAGATGGTGCCGCCGGTGCCGACGCCGGCGACGAAGGCGTCGATCTCGCGGTCGCCGACCTGCTCGATGATCTCCGGCCCGGTCGTCTTGTAGTGGGCCTCTGGGTTCGCGGGGTTCTCGAACTGGCCGAGCTGGACCGCACCCTCGGCCTCGAGTTCCTCGGCGCGGGCGCGGGCGTCCGCCATGTCGCCGTCGACCAACTCGAGGTCGGCCCCGTAGGCCGCCATGACCTGTTGGCGTTCCTTCGATTTGTCCGACGGCATGACGATCGTCAGGTCGTAGTCGCGGGCGGCCGCGACGAGCGCGAGGCCGATCCCCGTATTGCCGCTCGTGGGTTCGACGAGCCAGTCGCCGGGTTCGATCAGCCCGTCGCGTTCGGCGGCCCGTACCATCTCGCGGGCCGGCCGGTCCTTGGCCGAGCCGCCGGGATTGAACGATTCGATCTTGGCCGCGACCGTCGCGCCCTCCGGCGAGTCGACCTGGACCAGCGGCGAGCCGATCGTGTCCAGGATACTCCCTTTCATTGACCCACAATATGGATTCGAGACGTAAACCCGTGCTGGACAGAGGCAGGACGTGCCGGCTACTAGAGGCGGGGACCTACAGATGCGATTTATTCGTCGTACTCGTGGTCGACCGCCTTGAACGCATCTTCGGCTACCTCGAGGGCGCGTTCGATTTCGTCCTCGGTGTGGCTATACGCAGTAAAGAACCGCTCGCCTTGCGGCGGAATGCCGAAGAGAACTCCGCGAGCAGCGGCCTCGACGAACCAGTCGTTGAACTGGTCGCCGTTTGCGCCGAACAGATCACGGAACCCGTCCAGGTCGTCATCCATCATGAGGACCTGACCCGCCGAACCGATGTACTCGACGTGGGCAGGAATTCCGATGTCGTCGATGACGTCCTGTAACCCATCGAAGAGCAGTTCCCCTTTTCGATCGATGTCGGCGTAGACGTCCTCCTCCTCGAGGACCTCGAGAGTCTTTAGCGAGGCGGCTGCCGAGACAGGGTGGCCGTTGTACGTTCCACCGTGGAACGCCGTCGTCTGCCAACTCTTTTGTGCGTTGGATTCTTCCGGTGGGATAATCTCGTTCATGATTTCGGCCGTTCCGCCGAACCCGGCCATCTGATATCCCCCGCCGACCGCTTTCGCGAACGTCGTCATGTCCGGTTCGATCCCGAACCGCTCTTGGGCGCCACCCGGAGCGAGACGGAAGCCGGTCATGACTTCGTCCCAAATCAGGACGATGTCCAACTCGTCCGTCAGGTCACGTAGGAATTCGTGGTAGCCGTCCTGCGGTTTCAGACAGCCAGCTGAAAACATAACCGGCTCGATGATGACTGCGGCTAAGTCATCGGCGTGTTCTCGGAGGATTTCCTCCGTCGCTTCCTTATCGTTGAAGGGGAACGCGACAGTGAGATCGCTGATTTGGTCTGGAATTCCCGACCCGTATGACACCGTATTCGGCCGTTTTTCGTCTCCCAATGCGTCTTCGTCAGCGAGGACGCTCTGGAGAAGATAATCGTGTGCACCGCCGTAGCCACCTTCCGGTTTGGCGATCTTGTCGTTGCCAGTATACGATCGAGCTACGCGGAGAGCGTGCATGGTCGCCTCCGAACCGCTGTTTGTCAAACGGACCTTCTCGATACTGGGAACCCACTCGACGATTTTTTCCATCAGTTCGATACTGATGACCTGTGGAGTGGCGGTTAGATCAGCCCTCTCTGCTTGTTCTTTCACTGCTTCGGTAACAGCAGGGTGATTGTGACCCAAGATTTTGGGACCAAGAGCCATCAAGAAGTCGAGGTATTCGTTCCCGTCGACGTCGTAAACGTACGATCCTTCCGCGCGATTCACGTAGATCGGATACGGATCGAAATGTCGCACGTTGGATTCGACACCGAGCGGCGTCACTTGCTTCGCACGTTCGAAAAATTCCTTGTTACCCTGTGTGCGTTCACGGTACAGTTCTTTGTGGTCGGGATTGTCCAGGTCCATACGCGTTATCTGGACTCAAATATAATAAAACTTTCTTATATAGGATATTGGACGAGTAATAGGATTTTAGTTGCACTCTGTTCAAACGAGATGATCGGCTACGGCCAGACGGATCGAGGGCCGACTAACTAGCTCTCTGAGATGCGTCAGTCATCACCGGCCTCCAAGCTATGCGTTTCGTGATTCGTGACGGTAGCCGAGATGTTCTTTCGCCTCGCGTCCCATCCTGAGAGGAAATAAACGATACCGGTCAGGAGGACGCTCCCAACGAGAAGTAGTGCGACGGCTGCCCAGATCGAGCGTCCCCAAATGGGGGAACCGTATCCCCACGTCAGGAGTAAGACCGTGGAAACTGCGACGACGGTGAGCGCGTAGTAAACCTGCGTTCGGACGTGGTCTATCAGGTCCGCTCCGGTGAACGTCGCTGCAAGTACTGTCGTTGGAGCAACTGGCGAAGAGTGATCTCCGAAGATGGCTCCTGAGAACGTTGCGCCGACGACGACAGCGACCATCGTGTGACTGGCGGTAAGCTCCCAGGCGAGCGGAACTGCGATGGGAGTCAGAACCGCCATAACGGCCCAAGAGTCGCCCATCGTAAACGCCATGAACGATCCAATCAGCAGAACCACGATGGGGAGCGTTTCAGGCGTCAATACCATCGTCGCGTACGTTGCAACGTATTCGCCAGTTCCCAGCTGTTCGACGACAGAGCCAATAGTCCACGCCAGCACGAGGATCGTCAGCGGCGTCAGCATAATTTTAAATCCTTTCACGGAGGTGTCCACGCTCTCCCCGACTGACATATAGTCGTAGAAGTATGCGTAGTACCACGTCGACCCGACCATAGCGAACGAACCAACGACGATGGTGAAAATGTAGTTCGCGTTGATCAGTATCTCTCGCAGTGTTCGTCCGGGTTCGTATCCCGTTATGATTGCACCGACCGTGACGACACCCAGAAGAACGAGGACGGGAACGAAAAACGTCCGGAGCATTCTCGGCGCTCCCTCGATGGGCTCTCCCAGTTCTCCTTTTATGTCCTGCATCGGCTGCGCCTTTTCCCCGTTGACCTTCCCGGTTTCACGGGCACGATGTTCCGCGGACAGCATCGCACCGAAGTCGCGCTGGGTGACCACGATAATCCCAACCATGACGATCGCCAAGATAGAATACATGTTGAACGGGATGGATTTGATAAATATTAAGAAAGAAGACGGGACTTCACTGGCCGGAATATCCGTTGCTTCGTAGCCGGTGTTGATCATTGACATCTGGAAGGCGACCCACGAAGATAATGCAAGAGTCGAAACCGGCGCGGCCGTAGAGTCGACAATATAGGACAGCTTTTCGCGAGACATATTAAGCTCGTCCGATATGTCTTTCATCGTCGTCCCAACGATCGCCGCGTTGGCGTAATCGTCGAAAAATAACCCGATTCCCATTAGCCACGCTGCCAGACCGGCTTTTCGTTTGCTATCGACGTACTCAGTGACCTTCTCTGCGGCGGCGAGTGTCCCACCCAACTTCCAGATCATCGCAATAGCGGAACCTAAGAACAGAACTAAGAGGATGATCTGCATGTTGAACACGCTTTCACCGACTGACTCCGAGATCCACTGAAGCGCGTCGATCGAACCCCAGAATCCAGCGATAATGATACCAACGACAATATTGAGCGGTTCGTAGGACGGGAGTCCGACCCCGCTAAAGAGACTTGCGGCGAGATCGACCCCGTCGAAGTAGCGATAAATCGCGCCTCCGGACCAGACACCTAAAAACAGCCCGATAATCGCTTTCCGAGTTTTGATGGCGACACCGATCGCGAGTATCAGTGGCAACAGAGACCATGCACCGTATGTCGTGGCTGACATGGTCCAACATATGAGAGTTTCACACTATATAGTTTACTACTAGCGCACAATATGTGGTCTATATTCTACAAACCTGATTCTATTTGAACAGTATACAACAACGGGGAGGTCGGGGACCGTCCCTCCACGACTTGCTTCGTCCGTCAAGCGCCGATGGGGCCGACGGTGATCGTAGTACGACACCAACCGTTCGATCGTCCTCTCGAGTCCTCGTCCGCTCGTCTACCCCGGAACCGTCCGATCCGAATTTGACGGTGGGGAACCCTGTTCGACGCGTTTCGGTCGATATCGTTGGGTCGTCCGGATCGACTCGAGGGCAAGCAGTCCGAGAACCGGATCGGCCGACGAGAAACCCGACGACGGGGAAACCGTGTTTCTCGCGGTGGTCCACTCACTTCTCGAACGGACAGCGCCCGACGTTCCTCATGCCCCACCACATAGGCGGGAGATTTCCGACACAGTACCGCTGCCATCGGTTTCTATTTCACCCCCATTATCGACCCAGAGCCAACTTAATAAGAGAATTATGAACAACGTTTAATAAGATTGGAAGCAATCACACCGTGTATGGATAACGAGGAATCCCACGGAGAGATCCGGCAGCGACACCGCCGCGCGATCGACGAAGCAACTGCGGAGATCACCTTCGGCGCTTGGATTGACGGCGAAACGCGATCGGCAAGCACCGGGGAGACCTTCCGGACGACGGACCCGGTGATCGACGAAACGATCGCGGAAGTCCCACGATGTACCAGCGAGGATATCGAGACTGCCGTCGACGCTGCACAATCCTCTTTCGAGGGCGAATGGGGCAGTCTCGGAGTCTCTGAGCGGTCTGCGTTGCTAAACGAGTGGGCCGATGAACTTTCGGCACACCGTGACACACTCGGTCTTCTCGAGAGCCTCGACACGGGGAAACCGCTCGAATTCGCAAAAGAAGAGATCGACGGTGCGATCGCTTTCCTCTCGTATTATGCGGATATCGCACGGTCACACGGCGGAAAGCAGATCCCCGTTGACGGGGATTCCCTGGTGTATACACAACGCGAACCCTACGGAGTTTGTGGACAGATCACGCCGTGGAACTTCCCCCTCTATCTTCTATCGTGGAAAGTCGGCCCCGCGCTAGCGACCGGGAACACCGTCGTGATAAAACCCGCAGAACTCACACCGCTGACTGCTCTATACGCTGCTCAACTGTCCGAGGGCATTCTTCCTGACGGCGTTTTGAACGTCGTTCCCGGATACGGCGAAGAGGCCGGCGCTCCACTTACGGAACACGAAGACGTTCGCAAGCTCGCGTTCACTGGCGAGGATCTGACCGGGGAGACGATTATGAAGGCAGCCGCGGCCAACATCACACCGGTGACGCTCGAACTCGGTGGGAAGAGTCCCATGATCGTGTTCCCCGATGCAGATGTCGAAACCGCTGCCGAAGCGGCCGCGGACGGCATCTTCTACAACACCGGCCAGGCGTGTGACGCCGCGTCGCGTATCCTCCTCCACGAGGACATTAAGGCGGAGTTCACGGAGGCATTCCTCGACCACGCAGCCGACTACACCGTTGGCGATCCCCTCGAAGAGGGGACCATGATGGGCCCCCTGGCACATCAGGGCCAGTACGAGAAGGTCACGGACTATATCGAACTCGGGACGGAGGAAGGCGCAACCGTACTGACTGGGGGGAGCGCTCCAGACGATCCGGACCTCGAGGACGGGTGGTTCATCGAGCCGACGATCTTCGACGACGTCAGTAACGATATGAGAATTGCACAGGAGGAGATCTTCGGACCAGTCGAGTGTCTCCTCACGTTCTCCGACTACGACGAAGCGATCGAGATGGCTAACGATATCGAGTACGGTCTCGCGGGATACGTGATCACCGAAAACGCATCCCTCGCCCATCAGGCTGCTTCGGATATCGAAGCTGGTCTGATCGCAGTTAACAAATACCCCGGCGATGACCTCGGTGTTCCGTTCGGCGGGTACAAACGCTCTGGAATCGGCCGTGAATGCGCTGAAGAAACGCTCGATCACTATACGCAGACGAAAACGGTCAACATGCGACTCGACGAGCCCGAGCTATAGCGACTGCGTCCGACAGCCACGATTCCGTCTTTTCACGGCTCAGTATACCGCTATTCGAGCAGGGAGTCGATTGCGGGGGATATCGGTTGCTTTCGTGTGGCCAGAAAGCGAGCCAACGGCCGGATGGCGAAGCGTGGATTCGAGTTGTACTCCCCCGATCGGCGTTCGTTCAGGGACCCCGGCAACGTCACCAAGGCGGGGCCGCCACGGAACGCGGGAGCCGACAGTCGGCACCTGAAAATACGCGCGCTGGGATCCCTGCCGAAGCAATCAGTCAATACACACATCCCCCTTCGTTCGAGGCAGGAGTTGTCCAATAACTGTACTTCCAATAGTGCCGATCAGTGGGACGGACCCTCGAGCGAGTCTCCCGTCGGAAACACCGCCGTTAAGCCCACCGACCGACAAGTCGTGCGTATGAGTCTCGAGACCATGCGGCCGAACCCCACGTGGGACGCGGCGTCCTACGAGGAGGCGGTCGACACGCTCGAAGCACACAACGACGAACTGGTGTACAAGATCTGGGGCGGCGACTGGTGCAAGGACTGTCGCGCCCTGCTGCCCGATTTCGGTGCGGCACTCGAGGCAGCCGAGGTCCCCGACGACCGTATCGAGGAGGTCAACGTCGATGAGGACAAGCAGGGACCGGGCGTCGAGGCGTACGACATCGAGTACATCCCGACGATCGTCGTCGAGACCGACGACGGCGAGGAGATCGTTCGGTTCGTCGAGGAAGAAGACGTGCCGCCGGCAGTCTGGCTGGCCGACCAACTCGAGAACGAACTCGCGTAACGAGGGCGGGTGCGGAGTCGGTCGAATCGTCCGTCTCGGTCGGGAGTCCCCGATACTGACTGCGAACCGACTGTACGACAGCCCTAGAACGGACTCCCCGATTCGTCGGCGGTCGGCTCGGCCGAACCGACGTCGGCGGTGTTCTCGCCGAGCCACTCGAGCGCCTCGTCCACGTCGTGGGTCGGCGGTGAACACGTCCGATCGCGACAGACGTACAGCGTCGGCTCGCCGTCGCGGGCCTCGCGGCCGGCCCAGATGGGGGGCACGTCCGCGAGCCCCAGCGTCTCGAGCCACGTCTCGAGGCCCGCCTCGGTCGGCGGCCGCAACGCGAACAGCCGATCGGGCAGGTACCGCGACGCGAACGCCTCGCGCCACTCGGTCGGCAACTCGTCGGCCGCGACGGTCACCTCGAGCGCGCCGGCCGCCAGTCGGTCGGCGGCGAGACACAGCGTCGCGTGTTCGAGCGCGTTTGCCTCGAGTTTGTTCGCGTGCGTCTCGAGGACGGTCGCGGCGATGTCGCCGAACTCGCTCGCTGCGAACTCGTCGAGGGCAAGCAGCGTCTCGACCGCCACGCCGGTCGACGAGGGCGTCGACTGGTCGCCCAGTTCCTGCGGTCGCGTCACGAGCGACTCGCCGCTCTCGGGCGTGAAATAGAGCGTTCCGCGGTCGGCGTCCCAGAACTCGGTCTCGATGACCCGGGCCAACTCGAGCGCGAAGGCGAGGTGGTCGATGTCGCCGGTGGCCTGATAGCAATCGAGTGCGCCCCGCGCGAGGAAGGCGTAGTCCTCGAGGTAGCCGTCGACTTTGACGTCGCCACCGTGAGACTGCGTCTCACGAGCCTCCGAGCGCGGCTCGGAGACATCTTTGTAGCGCCGCGAGAGGCGCTGACTCTCGTCGTCCCAGAGCCGATCCCGAACGAACTCGAGGGCGTCGACGGCGGTTTCGGCGTACTCGTCCTCGCCGAGTACCAGCGCCGCCTCGGCGTAGGTCGAGATCATCAGCCCGTTCCAGCCCGCCAGGATCTTCTCGTCGCGGGCGGGCCGGGGCCGCTCCTCGCGGGCCTCGAACAGCCGCTTCCGGGCCGAGTCGAGTCGCTTCAAGACCTCGCTCTCCGCGAGGTCGAACTGCGAGGCCAGCTCAGACACCCGGGCGATACGGTTGGGCTGGTTCTGCCCCTCGAAGTTGCCCGATTCCGTGATGTCGTACCGGGCACAGAAGAGCGCGGCGTCGGTCTCGTCCGCGATGACGTCGTGGACCTCCTCGGGGGTCCAGACGTAGAACGCGCCCTCCTCACGCTCGCCGGTCTCGGGATCTTCGCTCTGGGCGTCGAGGGTGCTGAAGAAGCCGCCCTCGTCGTGGGTCAGCTCCCGATCGACGAACGCCAGCGTGTCCGCGACGGTCTCGGCATAGCGGTCCTCGCCGGTGAGCTGGTAGCCCGCGAGGAAGGCCCGTGGGATCTCCGCGTTGTCGTAGAGCATCTTCTCGAAGTGGGGGACCGTCCAGTCCCGGTCGACACAGTAACGATGAAAGCCGCCGCCGACGTGGTCGGCGAGTCCACCGGCGGCCATCGCGTCCAGCGTCTCCTCGAGTACTTCGCGGTACTCCTCGCGGCCGGTGCGGTCGTACGTCCGCACGAGGACGCGCAGCCGCGAGGGCTGGGGGAACTTCTGCCCGGTCCCGAAGCCGCCGTACTGGCGGTCGGCGCTCCGGAGGACGGCGTCGGCTGCCGCCTCGAGAACGTCGCTCGAGGGTGGTTCCGCGGCGCCGCCGGCGTCGACCCCCGCGGAATCCGGCGTCTCCTCGAGGCGGTCTGTCGCGGCGTCGGTCCACTGCTGGGCGCGGTGTTGCATCTCCTCGCGATCCTCCTCGCTTCCCCAGGAGTCGCTGATCCGCTGGCAGAGGTCCAGAAACCCGGGCTGGCCCCGCTTGCCCTCCCGCGGGAAGTAGGTCCCGATGAAGAAGGGTTTGCCCTCGGGCGTGAGCCACGCCGAGAGCGGCCAGCCGCCCTGTCCGCGGACGAGCTGGCAGACGGTCATGTAGATGCTGTCGACGTCGGGACGCTCCTCGCGGTCGACCTTGATCGGGACGAAGTTCTCGTTGAGTACCTCGGCGACGGCCTCGTCGGCGAAGCTCTCTTCCTCCATCACGTGACACCAGTGACACGCCGAGTAGCCGATCGAGAGGAAAATGGGCACGTCACGCTCTTTCGCGGCCGCGAGGGCCTGCTCGTCCCACGGTTGCCAGTTGACGGGGTTGTCCGCGTGCTGGCGCAGGTAGGGGCTTTCCTCCTCGTCGAGCCGGTTGCGCCGTGTCGGGTCGGTCATGGCTCGCCCTACGGCCGGCCGCTGTAAAAGGCCGGCGTGCCCGCCGCTCGTCGGCGACTGGCGGACGGCATCGCTATCGGAGCCACTGAAACGATTTACCTACCGATCACGACTCGCTCGCGCAAACATCGCCAGTTCGGCGCCCGATATCGACCGGCTCCGAAACGGTGCCGCTGCCTCCGTTCGCGGCCCCGCGCTGGACGTGTCGGATTCGGATCAGGGATCGTCCGATTCGGAACCGTCGTCGAAATCACCGCGACACATCATGTCCGACGGATCGAACGGGACGAGGGCCCCGGCGATTTCGCCGCTGGGATGTGCTTCCGTATGAACGTTTACGTACGCCTCGCCGGCCTCGAGCTTGCCGAGCAGATCGTCGACGGTCTCCGATTCGGCCTCCGACACGCGTCCCTCCGCGACGGCCTCGTCGGTGATCGTCCCGGCGTCCAAGATCCCGGAGAAACGGCCCTCCTCGAGGCGCTCGTCCTGCGTCAGGAAATCGTACAGCCAGACGGCGATCGGGCCGAGGGTCTCGTCCTCGTGAACGTGGCCCATAAACGCGTTCTCGAGGTTCGAGACCTGGAGAACGAACTTCAGCCCGTCCTGACGTTCCTGGACCAACGCCGTTCCTCGTGCGTCCGTCTCGACCCCCTCTCGGGGCTCGAGAGTGGCGACGAAGAGGCCGGAGGGGGAAGACCGCTGGCCGTCTCCGGGGTCGTCACCGTGGTTCCCGTCGCCGTTACGGTGGTCCTCGGCTGCTGCGACGCCGATACCGGTCGTACCGGCACCGAGAAGGGCGAGTCCTTTCAGCGCTGTCCGTCGAGTGGAATCGGGTTCGTGCATCGCGTTGGCACCTCCCGGCAACGAACGACGTGGGACACCATAGTACTCACACATCGACGCGATACGTCCGACAGTAATCCGACGGTCTCCGCGCTGCAATCGCCCGTTTATCGCCGTCTGCGGCCAGACGGGCCACTGCGGTGACCGAACGGCAAACTGAAGACCGAATCCGTCGGTCTCGAGGTCGCTACTGCGTCTTTTCCTGCAGCAGTCGTCGGAGTACGAGGTGGAGAACGCCACCGTTCTCGACGTATTCGACAGCCATCGGCGTGTCGACCTGTGCGGTGACCTCGAATTCGGTGACGGTGCCGTCGTTGGCTTCGGCGGTCACGGTCAACTCGGCGTTGGGCTCGAGGCCGTCCTCCAAGCCCTCGATTTCGAAGTACTCGTCGCCCTCGAGGCCGAGTTCCTCCCAGCCCTCGCCGTCCTGGAACTGCAGGGGCAAGACGCCCATGCCGATGAGGTTGTCACGGTAGATCCGCTCGTAGCTCTTGCCGATGGTCGCGCGGATACCGAGCAGGTCGGTCCCTTTCGCGGCCCAGTCACGGCTCGAGCCGGTCCCGAGTTCCTCGCCGGCCATGACGATCAGCGGCGTGTCTTCCTCGCGGTAGCGCTCGGAGGCTTCGAAGACGGTGGTCTCTTCGCCGGTCGGGTGGTGGACGGTGTAGCCACCCTCCTTGCCGTCCAGCAGTTCGTTTTTGATGCGGACGTTCGCGAAGGTACCGCGCATCATGACCTCGTGGTTCCCACGGCGCGAGCCGTAGGTGTTGAACTCGTAGGGTTCGACGCCGCGCTCTTTGAGCCACTGGCCGGCTGGCAGGTCCTCGCCGAACGGTCCGGCGGGGCTGATGTGGTCGGTCGTGACGGTGTCACCGAGCGTCAGCAGTGCGCGGGCGTCCTCGACGTTGTCGACGCCGGGTTTCTCGAGCGGGAAGTCCTGGAAGAACGGCGGCTCGCGGATGTACGTCGATTCGGGGTCCCAGTCGTAGACCGCGCCGGTCGGTGCGTCGAGTGCCTCCCAGCGCTCGTCGCCCTCGTAGACGCTGGCGTACTTCTCCTCGAACATCTCCGGCGAGACGCTGTCGTGGATCGTGTCGCGGATCTCCTCGGTGTCGGGCCAGATGTCCTCGAGGTAGACCGGTTCGCCGTCGTCGCCGGTGCCGATCGGCTCGTTCTCGAGGTCGATATCCATCCGTCCCGCGAGGCCGTAGGCGACGACCAGCGGCGGGCTGGCGAGATAGTTAGCCTTGATTTTCGGGTGGATACGGGCCTCGAAGTTCCGATTGCCGGAGAGGACGCTCGTCGTCCAGAGGTCGTGTTCGTCGATGGCGTTCTCGATCGGCTCCGGGAGCGGCCCGGAGTTCCCGATACAGGTCGTACAGCCGTAGCCGACGACGTGATAGCCCAACTCCTCCAGATCGTCGAGCAGCTCCGCGCGCTCGAGGTACTCCGTGACGACGCGGCTCCCGGGCGCGAGGCTCGTCTTGACGTAGTCGGGCACCTCGAGTCCCCGTTCGGCCGCGTTACGGGCCAGCAAGCCGGCACCGACCATCACGGACGGGTTCGACGTGTTCGTACAGGACGTGATCGCGCTGACGAGGACGTCACCGTGACCGATCTCGATCTCGGTGCCGTCCTCGAGTTCGACGGGTACTTTCTCGTCGAGCGGGAGTCCCGGTCCAGCGTCGGTCGCGTCCGCCGCGCTCGCGCCGCTGCCGTCGCCGATCGCCGGCTCACCGCCGGGACCGATGACGCCCTCCTCCTCGAGCAGGGCCGGGAAGTGGTCGTCGAGGTCGCCCATCGGGATTCGGTCGTGGGGCTTCTTGTGGCCCGCGAGGCTGGGTTCGACGTCGCCGAGGTCGAAGTCGACGGTCTCCGTGTACTCCGGTTCCTGTTCGCCGAACAGCCCCTGTGCCTCGAGGTACTCGCGGACGAGTTCGATGTGGTCCTCGTCGCGGCCAGTGAGTTCGAGGTACTCGAGGGTCTTTTCGTCGACGGGGAACATGCTGATGGTCGACCCCTGTTCGGGCGCCATGTTCGAGATGGTCGCCCGGTCCGCCACGGAGAGTTCCGAGACGCCGGGACCGTAGAATTCGACGAACTTGTCGACGACGCCGACCTCACGGAGCCGCTCGGTAATGTGCAACACGAGGTCCGTCGCGGTCGCGCCGTCGGGGAGGTCGCCCGACAGACGGACGCCGACGACCTCCGGCAACGACATGTTGATCGGCTGACCGAGCAGCGCGGCCTCGGCCTCGATACCGCCGACACCCCAGCCGACGGATCCGATGCCGCCGATCATCGGGGTGTGGCTGTCCGTGCCGACGAGCGTGTCGGGCACGAGCCACTGCTCGCCGTCGACTTCGCGCTCGTGGACGACGCGGCCGAGGTGTTCCAGGTTGACCTGGTGGACGATCCCGGTTCCCGGCGGGACGACGTTGAACTCGTCGAACGCCTGTTCGGCCCACTTGATCGCACGGTATCGCTCCTCGTTACGTTCGTACTCGATTTCGACGTTCTTCTCGTATGCGTCGTCGCTGCCGAAGTGGTCGACCTGGACGCTGTGGTCGATCACGAGGTCACAGGGGACTTCGGGTTCGACGACCGTCGGGTCGACGCCCTTGCGATCGGCCGCGGAGCGCAGCGCCGCGAGGTCGACGACCGCCGGCACGCCGGTCAGGTCCTGCAGGACGACCCGCGAGACGGTAAACGGCACCTCGGCGTCCGGAACGTCGGGTTCCCACGAGGCCGCCGCCCGGACGGCGTCGTCGTCGATCGTCTCCCCGTCGGCGTTACGCAGCACCGACTCGAGCAGGATCCGGATGCTCACCGGCAGTTTCTCGAGGTCACAGAGCCCTTTCTCCTCGAGGACCGTGAGATCGGCCATCTTGTACGTCTCGCCGTCGTGTTCGAACTCCCGGATCGCGTCCGAGAAATCGTCGGTTGCCATGACCGGAATTGGGGCCCCCGTGATTTGAATCCGTCGAGAACCGCAAGTATGTCGGCCTGGACCCGTTATTTGTCGGCGTGCCGGTTGACCACTGCCGGACGGTGGCAACGGGAGTCGCGAGTCGCCGGGACGGATCGGTCGGGGAACGAATCGAATCGGAGTCCGCCACGACAGCTCCGAATCGGCTGTGTGACACCCGTCGCGTTGACACGAACGTACGCGAATCGGCTCCCGCAGAGTCGTCTCACCGACTCGTCGATGCCGGAGTGAAACGGGCCGTTTCTTCGAAACGATGGCGATCGCCGGCTGCTCTATCGTCCAAGACCGGGCGCTCGACCGAACGTGGACTCGGCATCGGCTTGGGCTCTCGTCTACGGAACTCCGCGTCGAGGGCGACGGCCGGAACCGTTACCGACTGTGAACAAAAGGGAGTGAATCGAAAAACGGGCGGTTTAGTTGCCGCCGCCGTTACCGCCGTCGGTCTCGTTGCCGCCGCCCATCCCGCCGTCTTCTTCGTCCGCCGCGGGTTCGCCGCCGTCGCCACCGTCACCGCCGTCGCCGCCGTCGCCGCCACCGCCGGTTTCACCTGGCGTGGCCTCGACCATGTCCAGTTCGGCGTTGCGGAACTGGCCGTCCGCACCCATCGTCTCGCTATCGCCGGCACTGAGGTCGACGTCTTCGGTCATCAGGAAGCCCAGCGACGGCGCGGATCCGCCGACGTCGTAGTTGATGAGGTAGACGTCCCAGTCGTCGGGCGTGTCGAACTCGTCTTCGGCACCGATCTCCTGGAACAGTTCGTCTTTCGTGCCGTCGTTCAGCGCCGACGCGACGGTGAAGTCGACGCCGGGCTCGTAGTCGTCGCCGAACACGACCACGCTTCCGCTCCCGCCATCGTCTTGAGCGGTCGCAGTCCCCGCGCCCGCAGTCCCGAGCGCTACTGCGCCCGCCGTGAGCGCACTCTTTTTCATGAACGATCGCCGCGAGTCGCCGAATAGTCCGCTGTCAGTTTCTTCTGTCATGTCTCTCACTCTGAGTCCCCTGTTCGGGGTAGACGTTCCTTGGCCCGATTTTCGCATAAGTCGGAACCATCGTTTCACACTCTATTTCGAATTTTCTACGAACAGACCCGCTAATACGGTATTTAGTGGCCTATTTCGCCGGGTTACGGGACCCGGCGGGAACCTATCAGAAATGATTGTTTATTCATCGCAACGGAATTCCGATGGCGTCGTTCGGTTTCGTTAAACCCCGTCACGTGTGAGGTTGTGGATGGCTCCTCACTGGGTGCCGGTCACCGTCGTTCGTTCCAAGAGTCGACGGCGATAGCGCCGCCCTCTCGTGGTTTTGCGATAGCGAGTGGCGACCTGAAACTGACCATATAGCGAAACAAACGCTTTCCGTGGACTGTTCGGCAGGAAGTCAGCAGCCGCTACTCCTCGCGCTTCGTGACTGTCCGTACTGGGTCCCCGATCACGACCGCTCGGACTGTTCACGGTCGTAGCCGTCGAACGTGACTACTGTGGGCTCGAGTGCAGAGGCCGGTGACAGGGCCAGAGGTGCGAACTGGCCCGCGAGAGGCGGTGTCCGGGATTCCGCTCGTGTATTGTCACGCGTCGTGAACGCGGTCCCGCCACGCCCCCCTCATACGCCGCTGCCATCGACCAAACCCGGATTACGGCGATAGACGCGGGTCAGAAACAGCTGTGTGACGGTTCCGACGGCGCTACTTCCCTTCCCGACGCGCGTACTCCAGGAAGGAGAACCCGTCCCGATCGTCTCGGGAGACGACGTCCCACTCGGACCGGTCCCACTCCGGAAAGGAGGTGTCGCCCTCGGGGTCGTCGTGGATCTCGGTCACGATCAGCCGGTCGATCGCGGGCAGGAACTGTTCGTAGACGGTCGCGCCGCCCGCGAGGAAGATCCGGTCGGCGTCGTCGTGGCGCTCGCGCGCGGCCGTCTCCGCCCGCTCGAGGGCCGATTCGAGATCGTGGGCGACCACAGTTCCCTCGGGCGTCTCGAGGTCCCGTCTCGTCAGGACGACCGTCGTCCGACCGGGCAGCGGTTCGCCGAGCGTCTCGAGGATGCCCTCGTACGTTACCCGGCCCATGATAACAGGGTGGTCCATCGTGGCCTCCTTGAAGTGCTGGAGGTCCTCGGGAACGTGCCACGGCATATCGCCGTCCCTGCCGATGACGCCGTTGTCGGCGACGGCGACGATGCCGACGAGTTCGCGGGCGGGCTCGAGGGCGGCTGCCGCCTCGGCTGCGTCTCGGTCCTCGCTCATTCGGCCACCGAGAACTCGATGCCGTCGTGGGACTCGTACTCCCGAAGCTCGACGTCCTCGTAGGACAGCTCGTCGATCGAGACGTCGGCGACTGCGAGCGTCGGCCGTTCCAGCGGCTCCCGCGAGAGTTGCTCGAGCAGGCCGGGGACGTGATCGAGGCGTTCGTCACCCTCGGCCTCGGCAGGGGCTTCGGACTCGAGCCAGTCCTTGACCTCCAGGTAGTCCGCTCGATCGTCGACGCCGGCCAGCCGCGACTGGAGGGCCTCGAGGTTGTCGGCGTACCAGTCGCCCCGGTCGCCGCGGCCGCAGTAGACGTGCGTGTCGACGACGGTGTGGGCGAAGGTGCCGGGTTCGAAGCCGGTCTGCTGGGCGATGACTTTGGTCAGGAGCGCGTAGGCCGCGATATTGAACGGAATGCCGAGGGCGGTGTCGCCCGACCGCTGGGTCAGGTGACAGTTCAGGCGGTCGCCCTGGACGTTGAAGACAAAGGAGTAGTGACAGGGCGGCAGCGTCGAGACGGCCGCGTTGGCGGGGTGCCAGGCGTTGACCACCAGTCGCCGGGAGTTCGGCGAATCGGAGAGCGTGTCGATCACGTACTGCAACTGGTCGAAGGTCCGCCGGCCGTCCGCTTCTTCGGTGACCCACTGCTGGGTCTCGTCGGGCCAGGACTCGCCCTCGAGGCGGGCGTCGTCCTCGGGGACCGGGAACCGCCGCCAGAAGCGACCGTAGGCGGTATCGAGACGGCCTTCGTCGTCGGCCCAGGCGTCCCAGATCTTGGTCTCCTCGCGGAGGTCGCGGATGTGTTCCTCGCCGGAGAGATACCAGCAGACTTCATGCAGCATCGAGTTCCAGCGGTAGCCGTCCATCTCCTTGGTCGTGAGCAGGGGATACCCCTCCTGCAGGTCGACCTCGTAGTGTTCGCTGAACGACGAGATCGTGTCGACGCCGGTCCGGTTGGGCTTGTGGGTACCCTCCGAGAGGACCGTTTCGACGAGATCGAGGTACTGTCGCATTGCTCGTACTGTGCGACCGGACGACTATAATAACGCACGATCCGGAACCCATCTCGCTGGGAACAGGTTCGACGAGGGGTCGGTCGTCGTCGTCGGCCGCTTCGCGTGGCTCGAGTCGGTCACGGGCGACCGTTTCGCGGACGGGACGGTGCGGGCGTGATTTCAGTGCCCCAGCGTTCGCGAACGAACGGTCTCGAGCGTATCGCGTTCACCGAACGGATAGTCCCGAATACCGGTCTGATTCGTCTCGGTCTCGGTTATGCGATACGTGACGGGATACATGAACGCCTCCGACTCGGCGGGGGCGTCCGTCACCTCGAGTCCACCCCTGCATTCGAGGCGGACGGAAAACCGGTCCGCCCCCGTCTCGGCGACTGAGATCGCAGTACACTGGGTGCGCACGCTCTCGTCAACGTCCAGCGTGTGGTTGTGGCTCGCGATGACGTCGTTGTAGAGACGGGTCTCTTCGTACTCGGTCCCGTAGTCCGCGGCACTCGTCGCGTTCAGATCCGCCGGCCGTTCCGGCGCGACCGGAACCCGCTCGACGTGGACGGGATCGGCCGCCGACGCGTCACCGTCTAATACCATACTCCCCCCGAGGACGAGTCCGACGAGTACGACAGCGACGACGTATACCGTGACGATTACCGCTGTTGTCCGCATCTATTTGTGGACTCGAGAAGAAGAAGTATAATTGTTCGTATAGCTGAAATCACGACTGTGCCCACCTCCGCTGAACGGGCTGCACAGTCGTTCCCGAGACGGACGCTTCCGTATCGATCGGCTCGGGATCCATGTGATGGGCGCAACCCCTTGGGAAACCGTTCGTCCCCGGTCGATTCACCGGCGGTCCGAGATCCGCCGCCGATCCGAACGTTCTGTTCGGACTGACGTTCTTTAATGCCGATTAAGTGGTTCTAGAGCGTTCTAACGCGCTGCAATCGTGGTTCGGATTTTAGTGCGAGCGCGGTGACCACTCCGATCGTGACCCGCGAGCGGTTCGGCCACGACGAGCGGCGGGGCGATATCGTCTGCTGGCTACTGACGGCCGTCGTCGCCGTCGACGGGCTCGAGGGCGTCCTGCGCGACGTGCCCCTGTGGGGCGGGTTCGAGCTGCTCGTCGTGGCCGTGGCGTCGATTCCGGCGGTCGCGACCCGCGACTGGACCGCGACGGTCCCCTGGCCGCTGATGGCGATCGCGGCGTTCGCCGCGGTCGCCCGCGCGGCCGGCGCGTCGTTCGAACCCGTGGCGTATCTCGCCATCGCGACGCTCGCGTTGCTCGTCGTCGCTGAACTCGAGGCGTTCACCTCGGTCGAGTTGAGCCGCCGGTTCGCCATCGTCTTCGCGGTGATGACGACCCTGGCGTTGCAGGCGCTGTGGACCGTCGTCCAGTTCTACGCGGACCAGTGGCTTGGGACGGCGTACCTGCGATCCCAGACCGAACTCCAGTGGGACTTCGTCGTCGTGACGGGCCTCGGCCTCGTCCTCGGCGCGCTCCTCCAGGTGTACTTCGCCCGGTTCGAGCCCGCGGGCGGCGTCTCCCGAAACGGAACGGGGTCGCCATGACGCTCGGCGACGTGCTGGGGCTCTCGGACGCCCAGGAGCGAGCGATCACGCGGGCCCTGCAGCTCGTCTTGCTCGTTCTGGTCGGGTACGGCCTCGTTACGGGGGAGTTCACGGTCGCGACGACGGCAGCGCTCGCGCTCGCAGTCACGCTCCTGCCGGCGCTGTTGCGCCGGGAGTACGGCTACTCGATGGATCCCGGACTCGTCTGCTGGATCGCCGTCGCCGTCGTCCTCCACACCGCCGGCTCCCTCTGGCTGTACGTCGAGTTCCAGTGGTACGACGAGATCACCCACGCGGTCTCGGCGACGATCGTCGCGGGCGTCGGCTACGCGGCATTCCGGGCGCTCGAGTTGCACTCCGACGAGATCGATGTCCCGCCGGCGTTCCGATCGGTGTTCATCGTCGTCTTCGTCCTCGCGGCTGGCGTCGTCTGGGAGGTCCTCGAATTCGCGTTCGGCGGGCTGGTCACCGTCTACGGGATCGACGACATCGTGACGGACTTCGTGTTCAACGCCGTCGGCGCGGTACTCGTGGCGATCTGGGGGACGGGATACGTCAGCGGGCTCGTCGGCTTTTTCCGACGACGGCTCCCCTCTGACGGTCGGTAGGCGGTCGAACTGGGCGAGTACTTGCGGTGGAGGCTGCAAAGGCCGGCACGGAAACTATCCTCGGCCGAGGCAAACCGACCGACCGTCCGAGAGGCACCGAAAGTCCATGTATGATCGAACGTCTCGACGACGGTTCATGAAGGTGGGATCGATTACAGCGAGCGTACTGAGCCTCGGCGCAGTCGGGAACGCGGGGGCCCAAGAGTCGGGAAGCGACGGCGGCGACGGCCGGTTCCGTGAGGCGATCGCGACGGGGTCGGCGTACGTCTCGGGAGTACTGTTCAGAGTGGTCTCGCCGCCGCTCGAGGACGCACCGATCGCGGACCCACCGTCGGTCCTGCAGAACTACAGCGTACGCGTCATCCAGCATTTCAACACGAACGAAGAAGAGTACCTCTTCGTCCCCGAGGGAACGGCGATCGAGGAGGGCGAACAGTACGTCTTTGACGATCGGTTCTCGTCGCCGATCGAAGACGAGTTGGCGGCCGAGGATCTCGTTCGGGTCGAGTACCGGCCGCTCACCGAGGAGGAGTTGCCGCTGGAACTCGAGACCGAGGAGACCTTCGAGATCTTCGACGACGGCGGCGGCGAGGCCGCCGTCCGGCCGGATAACTTCTTCCCGGGCGCGCCGTTCGAGATCGTCTCGGGACCGCAAGGCTGGGTGCCCAACGACATCGCACAGAGCGGCCTCTTTACCGATTACAACTCCGTCCACGCGGAGTACTTCGGCACGAATCGGCGCTTCCTCTTTTTCCCCCAAGAGGGGGCATCGACCGAGGAGGGCAACCTCTACGTGATGCGCAACGAAGCCGAAATCTTCGATCCGGTGGGGAACCTCGTGGCTGCCGAATTCGACCCCATCGACGAGGAAACGGTCACCATCGACGACGATTCGCTACGATAGCGTTTCGAGTCGGGGAGTCGGTGACGGCGGCTGACCGCTCTCGCGACGAAATTCTGTCCACGACCGTGGATAGTTCCACTTCTGGAAAGAGCAACGCTTACAGGTTCGTGCGTTCCGCTATCGACCATGCGAGAGAACGTGCTGCTGATCGGGGGCGGCGGCCGCGAACACGCCATCGCCCGCGCGCTCGAGGACAGCGAGGCCGACCTCTACGCCTGTGCCGGCAACAAGAACCCCGGCATCGCCCGGATCGCCGTCGGGTTCGAAACGCTCGAGACGACCGATCCCGAGGCCGTCGTCGACTACGCCGAGGCGGTCGACGCGACCATCGCCGTCATCGGTCCGGAAGCGCCCCTCGAGGCCGGCGTCGCGGACGCACTCGAGGCAGCGGGGGTCTACCCGTTCGGCCCGAAAGAGGCCGATGCCCGTATCGAGACGGACAAGGCCTTCCAGCGGCGGTTCATGGCGGAAAACGACATTCCGGGCTGTCCCGACTTCGAGACCTTCGACGACATGGACGCGGCGTGTGACTACATCGACGAGTACGACGGCGATCTGGCGATCAAGCCCGCCGGCCTCACCGGCGGCAAGGGCGTCAAAGTTATCGGCGATCAGGTCACCGCCGAGGAGGGCAAGGAGTACATCCGCGACGCCGACTACGACCGGATCGTCTTAGAGGAGCGGCTGATCGGCGAGGAATTCACGATCCAGGCGTTCGTCGCCAACGGCGAGTTCCGGACCGCGCCCGCGGTGCAGGACCACAAACGCGCCTACGAGGGCGACGAAGGGCCGAACACCGGTGGGATGGGCAGCTACGCCGACGCGACGCCGGAGCTGCCCTTCATGACCGAGGACGACTACACCGACGCCGTCGAGATCATCGCGGCTACCGTCGACGCCCTCGAGGACTACCGCGGCATCCTCTACGGCCAGTTCATGCTGACCGAGACCGGTCCCCGCGTCGTCGAGTTCAACGCCCGCTTCGGCGACCCCGAGGCGATGAACACCCTGCCCGTCCTCGAGACGGACTTCCTCGAGGTCCTCACCGCGGCGCGGGACGGCGAGGCCCCGCCCGAACTCGACTTTGCCGAGCAGGCGACGGTCTGTAAGTACGCCGTCCCCGACGGCTATCCGACCGATCCCGAAGCCGGCGCGAAAGTACAGGTCGATGAAGAGAGCGCCGGCGACGCCCTGCTGTACTACGCCAGCGTGGACGAGCGCGACGACGGGATCTACACGACGACCTCCCGGTCGTTCGCCCTGGTCGGCGTCGCGGACTCGATCGCCGCGGCCGAGGAGATCGCCGAGGACGCGCTCGCCGTCGCCGGCGAGGAGGGACTGCGGATCCGCCACGACATCGGCAAGGCGGACCTCGTCCAGAAGCGAATCGATCACGTGAACGAACTCCGCGGCGAGTAGCGATCGGCCCCGTCTGGACGGAGAGAAACTACTCGAACGGATTCGTTGCCGTCGTGATACGAGTGATCCCGTCGACCGCATCGAACCCGTCGTCGAACGAGTAGAGGAACTCGAGTTCGCGGCGGCCCATCGACGCCGCGATGACTGCATCCGTCAGCGAGAGCGATTCGTACTTTCGGAACAGCGATCGTCCGGCGTCGATATCGCGTTTCGGCGTATGGACGATTTCGAACCCACTGCTTTCGATGATCGCGTCGAGCGTCCGTACAGCGACGTCATGTTTCCCCTTTCGTTGGAGGTAGTTGATGACCTCCTCGAGGACGTCGCTCAACACGTATGCAGTCGGGAGAGTTCCGTGATCGACCGCTCTCGAGATGGCAACCGCACGGTCGTGGTTTTGGTCCCGCGATAACCGAGCGGCGATGAGAACGTTCGCATCGACGACGACTCGAGCCATTAGGAGTCTCCGGGGATGAGGTCGTGATCGTCGGCCGCATCGGTTTCCTCACCGATATCAACGGGGTCGAGTTCGGAAAACGCACCGTACCGTTGCGTTACAACTTCGACGGAGAGGGTTCCGTCTTCGGTGACGCGCCAGCGGATTTTGTCCCCGGCTTCGATATCGAGTTCGCGTCGGACCGCTGCCGGAACCGTGACGGAATAGCTGTCGTTTATGGTCGTTTCGTCCTCGACCCGGTGTGACATACCCGATTCTACGCGGTCGGTTAGGAAATAATTTGCCTCCTAATTTTCAGGTGATCGAGTGTGGCTTCCAGAAACGTGACCGATTCCGACCCGGGCTTCAGGACGCGGCCTCATCGATCGCCTCGAGCAACAGCTCCATCCCCAGCTCGATCTCCCGCTTGTCACGTCCAGCGACGGCAGCAGTCGCAGCGTCTCGTAGCCCAGCCCAGCTCAACAGCCCGCGTCGGAACGCCGTCTCGAGGACCGTCTCACGTCGATCCGCCGATGCTCGGTCTCAGTTCAGACGACGAGCAGTACGGACGCGAGCGCACCGCCGACGAGCAAGACGGTGCTGTAGGCCGCGACCCGGTTGCGAAAGCCGTCGTTCGTCGATGTCGCGGCCAACAGGGCCTTGACGACGATGCTCGAGACGGTCGCGAGCAGGATGGCGATCGTCGCCTCGGCGGGCCCGAGCTGGCCGCCCCGGTAGAGGACGACCGCCGAGGTGGTTGCGCCGGCGCTCGAGACGAAGCCGCTGGCGACGGCCGTCGCGTAGAAGCCCAGCGTCCCGAACCACGTCTCGGCCAGCGATCCGAAGACGAGGACGACGAGAAAGACCGCACCGAACCCGAGGGCGTTTTTCAGCGAGAAGGGGCTCTCGAGTTCCATCGGTCCGGACTCTCTCCAGTCGGCGGTCGCGGCCGCGACGGCGAACGCGAGGACGATGACGGCCCCGAGCGGAACGATCGCCTCGAGGAGGATCCCGGCCTCGCCGCCGGCGGTAAAGCCGACCGCGATCGCGAGGTTGCGGGCGGCCATCGCGGCGTTGGCCAGCAGGATCGCAGCGACGGCGTAGGAGGCCGCCTCGGGGCGCTGGTCGACGTGGTCGAGCATCGTCCCGACGACGGCCGTCGAGGAAGCCAGCCCGCCGAAAAAGCCGGTGATCGCGATCCCGCGGCCGCCGTAGGTCGAGACGATCGCGTAGTTGGCGATGCCGATCCCCGCAACGGCGACGACCATCAGCCAGATGACCTGGGGCTCGAGCGGGATGGTGATGCCGGCGACTTCGGGCTCGTAGGTCGCCGGGAGGAGCGGATAGATGACGAACGCGAGGATGGCAAATTCGGTCGTCGAGCGCATCTCCTCGCGGGAGAGCCCCCACGCGAACTCGTGGAGTTCCCGCTTTAACACCAGCAACAGCGACGAGAGGACCGCGACAGTGACCCCCTCGAGGATGAACCCGGCCGCGACTAACACGCCGACGCCGTAGGCGACGAGCATCGATACCGAGGTCGTCAGCGAGAGGCCGGTTTCGGCCGGCTCGCCTTCCATGAGGCCCTGGACGGCCAGCAAGACCCCCTGGACGATCACCAACAGACCGCCCAGCAGGAGCAGGCTCTCGCCGACGTCGCCCTCACGGACCAGCACGGTAAAGACCGCCCCGAGCAGACTGATCAGGGAGAACGTCCGAATGCCGGCGGCCTTCTGTGACCACTCCCGCTCGAGCCCGAGGAACATCCCCAGTGCGCCGGCCAGCGCGAGCCGGACGACGGTCTCCTCGAGGGGTGCGTTGGCGAGTTGCAACGGGACCTCGTTCACTCCCGACCGTTCACCGTGGTTGCATATAAGCGGCCCGCCGGCGTCGACGGCGGCTCGGTGGCGGTTCGATGCGCGGTGACCGACTGGACGGTGCGACGCCGAACCGGATCGAGAACGCGCTACAGGTCGACGTACTGGGACTCCCAGTCACGGCGTGCCTCGAGTTCCCGGCGGCCGCGCCGTGTGAGCGTATAGAAGTTCGTTCGGCGGTCGCGCCGGCCCTTCTCGACGAGCCCCTTGTCGACGAGGGTATCGAGGTTCGGGTAGAGGCGGCCGTGATGGATCTCCTTTTCGTAGTACTGCTCGAGTTCCTCTTTGATGGCTAGTCCGTGTGGCTCCTCCTCGCCAGCGATGACGTAGAGCAGGTCACGCTGAAATCCTGTCAGGTCGTACATTGGGGAAGTACCAATCGCATTTACTGTCGAATTTTAATAAGGCTATCGGGTCGTTTCGAGCGAAAGAGTCGTATTACCAGTGAACGGTGTCGTTTCGAGTGACCGGGATCCATAACTCCGGTGACGCATCGTCCGGCAGACCACACATAACGAGTGGGTCATGTTTACAGTACAGCTATTATGTTTCCGTACAATTATATTGGCGAGAACGGTGCCCGAGCAGTCGTTTTTCGTCAAACGAGAGACTGGCCAGTAGTGTCCGAACCGATGCGTCAGGACTAGAACAATCGTCTCGAAACAGGAAAGCAGATCGCGTGACGGAAAAATGTCACGCGATCGCTTGCCGCCCTGAATTGGTCCCCGCTGACGCTTCGGCCCTCCAAGCGAAGCGTCACGTGGAAGATTCCGTTGTGTCTACTTAAATGTAACGACACGGCTCGGCGGCGTCGACCGAGAAGCCACGCCCGGGCGCGATCAGATGTGTTCTTCCTCGAGGACCCAGCCGATCGCGCGCTTGTAGTAAGTGAACATCTCCTCGACGCCGTCGTGGCGCATCTCGTCGCTCTCGAGGTGTTCTGTGAGGAACTCGTACTGCTCGCGGATTTCTTCTTCGTCTCGCATACCAGTCACTACCGACCGAGAGGGGAAAAAAGCCGGCACGTACTCGACTCACACTGGCGCCGATCGCTCGAGCGGAGCGGGCGCGGTTCGCTTAGGCGTCGTCGCTTTCGGTGGCGTTCTCGTCGCCGCTTTCGGTCTCGTTTCCGGTTCCGTCGTCCCCGGTGTCGGCGTCGCCGAACGCGAGCGTGACGTCCGCGTCGTCGCCGTCGATCTCGACGTCGTCCTCGGTTTCGTCGCCCTCGTTCTCGGCGGAGACGGTGTACTCGCCGTCCTCGAGGTCCTCGAACTCGACCTCGCCGTCACCGTCGGTCTCGTCCTCCATCGGGAACGCCGTGCCTTCGCCGTCCGTGGCCGTCTCGTTGCCCGTTCCGCCGTCCTCGGTCTCGTTTTCCATGCCACCGGCGTCGGTTTCGTTCTCCGACTCGTTGCCCATCGCATCGTCCGTCCCGTTGTCCGACTCGTTCTCCGTTCCACCGGCCTCGTCGTCCATGTCGCCCATACCGGCCTGCTCGAGCGTGACGGTCGCGCCTTCGACCGGGCCGTCGTCGCCCTCGACCGTGACCGTCAGCGTATACGTGTCGTCGCCGTTCCCGTCGGTGCCCGTCCCGTCGTCGGTATCGTTCGTCTCGTTGTCGTCGCCGGGACCGCTGTTCGCACAGCCGGCCAGCGCGGCGACGCCTGCGGTTCCGCTTGCGGTCACGAACGTCCGTCGGGTCAGTCGCTGATGGGACATATCCGTTCGTTGGACGGTCTCCTCGATCCGGATGTGGCCTGCACCTGCTAGCCGTTAATTGCCTCTTGAACGCCACCCAGGGAACGATGACGGTCATCGGTTTCGGAACCCAACAGTCCGTTGTGAGACGAAACTGACGCCAGCGCCACTGCCCGCCCGACAGCACTGAACCGATTCGGTGGTGCGGGACTGTACGCGAGTCGGGTCCGGTGGGCCTTTTGCGGTCCCGACCCTACCACGGCGTATGAAGATCCGGGGCGAGCGCGAGTGCAAGGAGTGTGGGACCCGCTGGTCGTACTACGAGACGGGCAGCGTCGGCTGTCCGGCCTGCGGGAGCCTCCGGAGCGTCGGCGTCGACGAGCGGACCGAACACACCGACTTGCGCGTGTCGTTCGACCTGACGCCGGTTCGAAACGCCATCGACGAGGCCGACACCAACGACCTCGCCGAGCGGGCCGGCGAACGCTGTCGCGAGTACGTCCGCCGCCGCGGGTTCGTCAACGCCGGTACCCTCCGGGACCTCGACGACACCTACCTCGCCGCGGCCGAGTTACTCCACGTCGCCGACATCGTCGGCCGGGAGATCCGCCTCGAGGACCGCGAGGAACTGTACTTCCTCGCCCTGCTGCGCGATGCCGATCAGGGCGAGCGGCCGCCCGTGGAGGACGTTCCATCGACGCTGCGGGCGGCCCGTGGGCTCGCCTACGCCGACGCCGTCCGGGAGTACCGACGCGACGTTCGCACCTGGGCCGAGGACCGCGACCTGACCGCCAGCGAACGGCAGGCCCTCGAGACGCTTGGCGAACACGTCAAGCGGATCCGGATGCTCGATGGCGACGTCGAGCCCCGAACCGCCGAACGCCTCGTCGAGGCGACGCGCGACCTGGCAAACGGGCTCCGCGGCGACGAGTTCGCCTTCTCACAGGCCCAGGAGCGACTGGACGCCCTCGAGTGACGTGGGCCGAACCCGATCGGGTCGCCGACCGCATTCGGGCACCGCCGGCGACCGCGTCGAAGACCGAATCGAATGGCGGCCGGCAACAACCGTCGGTCCGAATCTTTTCATTCTTATAGGTCCCCCCAATTATTGCCAGACGAACGCAGCGACGGCCCCGCCCGAACTCGCTCTCCCGGTGTCGACCGCCGGTTCGAACCGGCGGCCGGTCAGGAACCGACCCTCCGAGATCGGATCGGAACGCGCTCGGTCTGTCGATCCCTCCCCGCTGGACGAGCCGACTGTCGGCACCTGAGTCGGCGCTCGAGCGGCACGGAACGAACGGACGCGGCCGTTCGCTGCAATCGACTATGTCACACGGATCACCAGAAGAGCAGACGGAGTCGAACGGCAGTCGTATCGGCAGCGAGCAGACGACGGGCGACGGACCGTCGCCGTACGTCCCCGCCGGACGGAGTGTCGCTGAACTCACGATCAAGGCAGTCCTGATCGGGCTCGCGCTCAACGTGGTGATGCTGACCGCGAACATGTACCTCGGGATGCGCTCGGGGATGACGATCAGCGCCTCCATCCCGGCGGCAGTCATCAGTATGGGCGTGTTCTACGGGCTCCGTCGGATCGGCATCGGCGGGACGATCCTCGAGAACAACATCGTCCAGACGATGACCTCCGCGGGCGAGGCGCTGGCGGCCGGCGTCATCTTCACGATCGCCGGCGTCACGTTCCTCGATCAGCCGATCAACATCGTCAACACCGCGGTCGTGGCGATACTCGGCGGCCTGCTCGGGGTCCTCTTTATGATCCCGATGCGTCGGTATCTCATCGTCGACAAACACGAGGAACTCCCCTATCCGGAGGGGACCGCGTGTGCCGACGTCCTCGAGGCCGGCTCGCGCGGCGACGAGGGCGTGAAGCTCATCTCCGTCGGGTTCCTCGTGAGTTTCGTCTACATGTGGCTGGCCAACGGGATGGCCGCTTTCCAGACGACGATCCAGACGGCGTTCTCGGCGGGCGAAACCGACGGGTTCGCGATCGGCGGGGACTTTACGCCCGCGCTGATCGGTGTCGGCTACATCGTCGGACCCCGGATCGCCGGCTACGTCTTCGGCGGCGGACTGATCTCCTGGATGATGCTGATTCCGCTGTTGATCACGGGCGGGTTCGTCCCGGAGTCGGCCGCCGACGCGGCACTGATGACGCAGGCGAACGAGGTCTGGGAAGCGTACATCCGCTACGTCGGTGCGGGAGCGATGATCGTCGGCGGGTTCTACGCGGTCGTCTCCATGCGGGGGACGATCGCCGACGCGCTCGGTACCGCCGTGACGGAGATACGCGATTCCGGGGTGGCTGCCACCGAGGAACGGAAACGCACGCAGCGCGATCTCTCGATGAAAGTCGTCGTCGTCGGGGCCATTCTGATCACGCTCGCGTTGGTCGCGGTCCCGCAGGTACAGGTCGGCCTGTTGGGTGGGTTCATCGCGGTGATCGCCGCGTTCCTCTTCGTCGCCGTCTCGGCCTATCTCGTCGGGGTCGTCGGGAGTTCTTCGAACCCCGTCTCGGGGATGGCCATCGCGACGGTCCTGATCGCGGCGCTGGCGCTGCGCTCGACCGGTGTCACCGACCCCGTCGTCGTGCTGGTGACTGCGTCGGTCGTGGCCATCGCCGCGGCGGTCGCGGGCGACACATCACAGGACCTCAAGACGGGCTACCTCCTCGGGGCGACGCCCCGGAACCAACAGCTCGCACAGGTGATCGGGATCGCCGTCTCGGCGCTGTTCGCCGGGTGGGTCCTGTCCTTCTTCGATCAGGCCTACGGGATCGGGAACGAGCCCATTCCCGCACCGCAGGCCGGGATGATGGCGTTGATCTCCGAGGGCGTCCTCACGGGCACCGCCCAGTGGGGGATGATCCTCATCGGTGCCGTCTTCGCGATCGTCCTGATCCTGATGGACGTCCCCGTCCTGCCCTTTGCAGTCGGGATCTACCTCCCGATCACGCTCGCGACGCCGATCTTCCTCGGCGGCCTGCTCCGGGCCGGAATCGACCGCTACGTCGCGCGACGCGACGACGAGGACGGCACGCTCGCCGAACACGCGACCTCGAGAGGTCGGATCGTCGCGGCCGGGCTGATCACCGGCGAGGCGATCATGGGGATCGTCATCGGCGCGCTCTATATCACCGGGACCGGAAACGCCGACGGCGCGCCGTTCCCGCTCGGCCTCGAGGCCGGGACGCAGTCGATCCTCGGCGTCGTCGCGCTCGTCGCGCTCGTCGGGCTCTTCACCGCGAGCGTCCTCTGGAACGCACCCGACACCGAGGCGTCCGACCAGTGATCGAGTCCGACACGACGACCGAGAACGTCGCCACATGACCGAACACGGCCCGACCGCGGTTCCGAGACGCGACGCCGACGACTGGGAGGTAACGACCGTCGATGGCGAGCCACGGGTCACGATCCACTGGACGAAGCGGCCACACAACCGGCTCGATCGGTTCCTGTTCGATCTCCTCGGGACCGATCGGGAGCGGGAACTCGAGCTAGATCCCGTCGGGACGACCGTGTGGCGACACTGCGACGGCGACCACACCGTTGCGGAGATCGCCGAGCGCGTCGCGGCGTCTCACGACGCCGACCGTGTCGCTCCCGTCGACGAGACGCTCGCGCACTTCCTCATGCAACTCGAGGAACGGGGCCTCGTCCGGTTCGAAGCGAGCGGAGCGCCCGGGGAGTGAGTCACGCCGGACTCGACGGGATCGTCGACCGGGAAAAAGACTGTCAGCGAATCGACCTGGACCCGTTCAGGGAAGGTCGACGTCGACGTCTTCCTGCAGGCCGGCGGCTTTGACAGTGTTGTACAGCAGCATGGCGCGGGTCATCGGCCCGACGCCGCCGGGGACAGGGGTAATCGCGCTGGCTTTTGCCTTGGCGCTCTCGAACTCGACGTCGCCGACGAGTTCGTATCCCTTGTCGTTGTCAGCGTCGACCCGGTTGACGCCGACATCGATGACGACCGTGTCCTCGGAGAGCATCGACCCGTCGACGAGTTCGGGGACGCCGGCGGCCGCGACGACGATATCGGCGCTGCGGGTCTTTTCGGCGAGGTCGTCCGTGCGGGAGTGACAGACCGTCACCGTCGCGTTGCCGTCCTCGGCCTTCTGGATCAGCAGGTTCGCCAGCGGCTTCCCGACGATGTCCGAGCGGCCGACGATCGTCACGTCCGTGCCCTCGGTGTCGACGCCGGCCGACTCGAGCAGTTTCTGTACCCCGTGGGGCGTGCAGGGACGGAACCGGGCGTCGCCGGCGACGAGTCGACCGACGTTCTCGGGGTGGAAGCCGTCGACGTCCTTCGCGGGGTCGACCCGGCGGATCACGTTGCGGTAGTCGACGTGGTCCGGCACGGGGGCCTGGACGATGTAGCCGTGGACGTCGTCGTTCCCGTTGAGGTCGGCGATGGTGTCGAACAGTTCCTCGGGCGGGGCGTCGCCGTCGACGTCGACGTGGTGGCTCTCGATGCCGACCTCCTCGCAGTCGCGCTGTTTCATGTTCACGTAGGTCTGGCTCGCGGGGTCGTCGCCCATGAGGACGGTCGCCAGCCCCGGCCGCGCGCCCGCGTCGGCGAGCCGCTCGATCGACTCGGTCAGCTCGTCTCGGATCTCGCTCGCGACGGCGTTGCCGTCGATGATCTCGGTCATTACTCGAGTGGGCGGCCGCGAGGCTCATTAATCCCCGGATTCGTGCCTAGAACCGGCACAGAGCAGACCGGAATATACACGTCCATGGATATACCTCAGAACCGCTCGTCGAGGAACGACCGGATCGCCTCGTTCGTCTCGTCGGGTCCCTCGAGGTTCGAGGTGTGGCCAGCCTCCGGGATCAGTTCCATCTCGGCGTCGGGCAGTTCCTCGAGCATCGGCTCGGCCTGTGCGGGTGCGATCGAGGGATCTTCCTCGCCGTGGACGATCAGGACCGGCACGTCGATCGCCGAGAGCCGGTCGGTCACGTCCTCGCGGCCGAGCCACGAGTTGAGTTCGTAGTGGACCGCTCGGCCGGGATAGGTGGCCCAGCGATCCACCCACGCCTCGACGAGTTCGGGGGTTTCCTCGTGGGTCGTCTCGCCGAACAGTTCGGCAGTCGAGCCCTCCGCGATCTCGCGGGGCATCGGCTCGAGGGTGTCCTCATAGGGTTCGACGAGAGCCTCGTACTCCGCCCGCTCGTCCTCGGGATGGGGCGTCGCCATCGAATCGATCAGGATCAGTCCGTCGACCCGCTCGGGATACTCGAGGGCAAAGCGCAGTCCCATGAACCCGCCCATCGACATGCCGGCGATGACGGCGCTGTCCTCGCCGATCCCGTCGAGCAGTGCGTCGCAGTCGTCCGCGAGATCCCACAGGTCGTAGCCCGGCGCGTACCGGTCCGTCCGCGCCCGCAGGTCGTAGGCGACCGCCCGGTACTCGTCTCGCAGCGCCTCGAGCTGGGGCGCGAACATCGTCCGGTCCATCAACGTGCCGTGGGCGAAGACGACCGGCCGGCCCTCTCCGACGTCGGTCGTTAGCGCGTCGGTTCTGGCGCGGTACATCGCCGTCGCCGTTTCATCACTCATGCTACCAACCCACATTAGTAAGTGACAAAAGGTATTCGGTCCGACGCGATCCCGCTCGAAACGGACGGCGGCCGGCGACGCGAGGGCGAGTACAACGCGGTCGCGGATCTCGACAGCCTCGAGCCTGCAGGAAGAACGCGCCGAAAAACGGGAGAACGGTGGTCGAGTCCGGATCGACCGAGTCGACGCGGTCGTCGACTACTCGTAGAGCGGGTTGGCGTCGCAGAGGTCGGCGACCTCGGCGCGGACGTCCTCGATGACGGCTTCGTCTTCGGGAGCGTCGATGACACGGGCGATCAGATCACCGACTTTCCGGCAGTCGTCCTCGTCGAAGCCACGGGTCGTCAGCGCCGGCGTGCCGGCGCGGATCCCACTGGGGTTAAACGGCGAGCGCGTCTCGCCGGGGACGGTGTTCCCGTTGAGGACGATGCCGGCCTCCTCCAGGGCCTCCTCGGCGTCGCCGCCGGACGTGTCGGGATGGCTCTCGCGCAGGTCGACGAGGACGAGGTGATTGTCGGTTCCCTCCGAGACCAGCGAGAAGCCGTTCTCGGAGAGGCTCTCACCGAGCGCCTTCGCGTTCGCGACCGTCTGCTCGGCGTACTCGGTGAATGCGGGCTGGAGCGCCTCCTTGAAGCCGACGGCCTTGCCGGCGACGTTGTGCATCAGCGGGCCGCCCTGTCCGCCGGGGAAGACGGCCGCGTCGATGTCGTCGGCGTACTCCTCGTCGCACATGACGATCCCGCCGCGACCGGCGCGGATCGTCTTGTGGGTCGACCCGGTGACGAAGTCGGCGATGCCGACCGGCGAGGGGTGGACGCCCGCGGCGACGAGTCCGGTGATGTGGGCGATGTCCGCGAGGTGGTAGGCGCCGACGTCGTCGGCGGCCGCCTGGATGCGTTCGAAGTCGATCTCGCGCGGGTAGGCGGAGTAGCCCGAGACGATGATGTCGGGGTCGAACTCGGCGGCGTGGTCCGCGAGGTCGTCGTAGTCGATGTAGCCCGTCTCCGGGTCGACTTCGTACTGTTCGACCTCGTAGAGCTGCCCCGTGAAATTCGCCGGGTGACCGTGACTGAGGTGGCCGCCGTGGTTGAGATCCAGCGACAGGATCTTGTCGCCGGGCTCGAGCATCGCGAAGTAAACCGCCTGGTTTGCCTGCGTGCCCGCGTGGGGCTGTACGTTGACGTGGTCGGCACCGAACAGCTCCGTCGCGCGTTCGATTGCGAGTTCCTCGACTTCGTCGGCGTACTCACAGCCGCCGTAGTAGCGCTCGCCGGGGTAGCCCTCGGCGTACTTGTTGGTCAGGGCGCTGCCCTGCGCGTCGATGACGGCCTCACTGGCATGGTTCTCGCTGGCGATCATCTGGAGCGTCTCGCGCTGGCGATCGACCTCGCCCTCGAGTGCGTCGGCGACGGCGGGATCGACGTCCCGTACCTTGTCGTGGTCCATGTTCGAAGTGGGGACTGGCGGCCGCATAAGTGTACCTTTCCTCGGTAATACGCGCCGCAATACCGGCTGCCGGCGACCGGCCCCTGCCCTTCGACCGGCCGGGTTTGTGACGATATCACGCCCCGATACAACTAACTTGTCGGAGTGACATTCAGCCAACTGAATGATAGAGTGGGCGGTAGACGGCGACACCCTCCACGTCACCGACGCGGACAACGCCGAGCTGACGGTCACCGGTGACGAACTCGTCGTCGACGGCTCCGGGGAAGACATCCCGCGCCCGGTCGACGACACCATCGTCGTGACGACTGACGAACTCCGGTTCCCGCACGCGGTCGTCTACGCGTTCTCGGTTGGCGTCGAGGACGGTCACGAACTCGACCCCAGCGGCGAGCCCCTCCCGTTGTCCCCCGACGAGTACGTCGTCGATATCGATACGGAGATCAAGTCCTATCTGCGGTTCTCGGGGGCCGCGACGATCGCGAAGACCGACGATTACGAGGAGATCGTCGTCTCCTTCCCCGAGCGAACTCGGGTCATCCTCGGAGTCCGGTGCCGACACGAGTTCCCCGCCGGAACGATCACCGTCCCCGACTCCCCGCCGGCGATCGCGGAGGCCATCACCCACATGGCCGGCTCGCACAAAACCGACGGCCCGGATCGGAGCTATCCGACGCTCCGCGGTCACCCCTCGTTGATCGAACGCGGGACCGAACTCAAGATTCCCGACTGTCTCCGGGTCGCAACCCCTGATCACGGGATCGAACTCGTCGTCCCGCCCGACTACGAGTCGCTGTTCGTCACGGCACCGCTGGCGTACTACTTGCAGGCGACCGTTCGGACGACCGACGAAGTCCTCGGAACCCACACCGGCGCAGCCCCCAACCGACCGCGGCTCCGCATTCCCGACCGGGGGATCGACGTCGAACTCGCCACGATGCCCGACCTCGAGGGCGACGTCGAGCGGCTGCTCCGAAAGACCTTCTTCCTCGATTGCCTCGTTCGCAACGTCGGTCCCTACGGGACGGCCCTCGCGGAACGTAGCCTGCTCGAGGCCCTCGAACTCGACGCCGAGCGCCTGTACGACGCCGATCCGCGGGAGCGTCTCGCCGCGTATCTCGACGTACCCTACGCGGCGATCAAGCATCGCCTCCCCGACTGGCATCTCTCGACGTACGTCGCACCCGAGTACGATAGCGTCGAGACCCTGCCGTTCTTGCTCGACCGGCTGAGCATGGTCTATACGCCACGAACCTCCGAACTCGAGGGCCAGGAACTCGTCGAGCGCTCGCTCGAGGACTTCTATCGGGGCAGCGATCGCGGTTCGGGCCAGCAGCTGCCGCCGGCCGGGCCCAGGGCCAGCGGCGGACAAGTGGCATCGGTCGACATCGTCAAACCCGACCTCCGTAGCGGTCGCACGCACGGCTGGCTCGCCGACGGCGTCCCGATCGACGTCTTCAAATCCGCTCCCGAGGCCTACCACAACCGCCTCGAGTTCCTCGAGCGGGCCAGCGACGCAACCTCGATCTGTGTCGTCCTCAACGACCCGGAGATGGCCGGCGAACACGACGACGTCGCGGCGATCTACCGCCGGCGCTCCGAGGAGTTGTCGATGGACGTCACCGTCGCGGAGTCGCTCGGGACGGCCGAACTCGCCCGTGTCTTCGAGGACGACCACGACTTCGTCCACTACATCGGTCACTGCGAGACCGGCGGCCTGTGCTGTCCCGACGGGACGCTTTCGGCCTCGAGCCTCGATCGCTGTAACGCCCAGACGTTCTTTCTCAACGCCTGTGGCTCCTACTACGAGGGGCGGTCGCTGATCGAGAAAGGCAGCGTCGCCGGCGCGGTTACGTTCACCAAGGTCCTCAACGATCACGCCGTCAAGGTCGGCTCGACGTTCGCCAAACTCCTCGTCCACGGGTTCAGCATCGAGCGCGCGATGGGGCTGGCTCGACGACGCATCATGATGGGCAAGGACTACGCCGTCGTCGGCGACGGCACCCACTCGCTGGTCCAGGGCGAACAGCGGCTCCCGACGACCGCGACCCTCGAGGAACTCGAGGACGCAAGCGAGAAGGAGTACCTGCTGACCGTCGACTGTTACTCGACCCGGGCGACCGGCTCCTACTACTTCCCCCACACCGAAACCAACGACTACGCCTACCTCTGTGGGAACGAGTCGAGTTTCACGCTCACGGCGTCGGAACTGGTGACGATGCTCAAAGAAACGGAGGCGTCGGTGATCTACGACGGGGACATCTACTGGTCGACGGAACTGTGGCCCCGCTTCGATCGCTGACTCATACGGTCTCCTGTCCGTCACTGCCGGTGGGACCGCGACCCGCCCTGCGGTCCCACCGGGACAGCAAACCGTATCAGGGTCCGCCGTACGTACTCACGCGCTTTGCTTCGAGGGCCATCGCCGGCGGCGATCGGCCACGAACGGTTCCCGCCGTGGTTCGAACCCGTTCGGCCAGCTCGTGAACGACCCGCCACAGCCGATTGCGTGTAACTGCCATACGATACTGTAATACATCGATGCGTGTATATAATTATTGCCGACAGTATTCAACCCCATAATAAGACGCGGTACCGATCGGGCCGGCATCGCGACCACCGCTGCCCCTGCCCCCAGTTCCACCCGGAAGTCGACAACGACCATCCGTATTTCGTCGGCGAACTAACGGGATATGGGACAAAAATTACCGGTTCAGGCGCGCAGCCAACTGTTCTGCTGTGCAAACGGCCACCAAAATTAAGTACCGAGCTATCGATTACTTCTGTATAGGCATGACCTCGAATTTACTTAACCACCAGATTGACGATATCCTCGAATCCGTCCTCGGGGATGTGACCGGGGACGTCTACATGGTCAACCCCTCGCGGGACGCCATCGAGGAGTTCGTCTCCGTCGCGACCGCTTTCGACGACGACCTGCCGTCGGTACACATGCTGGCCGACGAACGTACCCTGAAAGACGTCATGGACGACTTCATCGTCGCCTCGAACGCCGCGGACCTCATCAGCGAGGGGGCACTCGTCCTGCGGACGCTCGAGGAGACGCCCGAGAACTCCCTGCTCGTCAGCGAGGACCGGGTCGTCGCCATCGTCCACGCCGGCGACCGCGTCGGCGGGCTCGTTACCGACGACGAGAGCTTCGTCGCCGATACCTACGACACCTACGCCGACCGTTGGGCCGACGCCAGCGACTTCAACCTCCGGACGCCCCCGATTACGGACGTCCGCGAGACGCTGGCCGACGAGATCAGTCCCGAGGCCGAAGAAGACTTCACTGCAATCTTGGACTCGCTCGAGACCGCCCGCGGCGACGGTGATGGCCTCGACGAGGTCACCATCTCCCTGCTCGTGGCGGCCAAGAACGAAGCGCTGCTGTACGACATCAGCAAGTGGGGCGAGGACGTCGGGATCGCCTCCAAGGCGACGTTCTCCCGGACGAAGACCAAGCTCGAGGACATGGGCCTGATCGACACCGAGAAGGTCCCGATCGACGTCGGCCGGCCGCGCCTCCGACTGAAGATCGGCGATGAGCGCCTCAGCGAGGCCGACAACGGCCAGCTCGCGACGGTCGCACAGAGCATTCTCAACTAACGAAGTTTTGCGCTGCGGGCGCGGCAGAGCCGCGCCCTCGGCAAAAATTCGATTAAAAGCACTCCTCCTTCCGTTCTGTGACGCGTCGCGTCACTCGGCTCACGGCTTCGCCGTTCGCCTATTCGCGGCGCTACGCGCCGCGCACTCCACATCAGTCGTCGGCCCGCTCGCTCGACCTTCGGCCTCGCTCGCGGTCAGTATCGGGTAACAGCCTGCCTTCCCCCGGGTCCCGCGCCCTCACATTCGTTCGGACGCGCTCCCGGCCATGTGATTCTTTACTCGCTTCAATAGCGGATTTGGAGTCAGTTCCGGCGGGCGCACGGTCGGCAGATACATATCCGCCGTGATTGTAGTGTCGGCCCAGTGTGACGATGGACACCCAGCAGCTCTATGTCGTCGGTCTCGTACTGGGACTGATCGGAAGTCTCGTGACTGTCGTCAGCCTTGTACTCGCTGGGTTCGTGACTACCGCGGTTATCGGGATCGGAGCGACGTTCGCCTTCGCGGTCAGTCTTGAAAACATCTTCTCGAGGACGGATTTCGATCGGGAGCATTCGTTGAGTTACCGCATTGTCAACTGGGGCGGTGCCGTCATCGTGGTCGCTCTCGGTCTCCTGATGCTCACAGTGGGGCTCGTCTCTTTCAGGACGTTCGTGTGACGGGTATTCCGTCATCGGCTGATTGTCACTCTCGTCTGCTGGGACTTTCAGCTACGGCTTGGGATTACCGAACAATCTCTCTAAGATCGAATTCCGTATTCGATCGGTCGGTCGTCGCATGGCGCAAACCCCAAGTCGACGCCGTGAGACGGTTCAAATATGTACGAGGCCGTCCGCGCCCATCCCGACGGGAAGAGTACGGTTGCCCGGGTCGCCAAACGGGCGGCCGACTACGGCTACGAGGGCGTGGTCGTACGCAATCACGACGGGTCGCGTGCGGAGTATGACCCCGAACGGATCGAGTCGGAGTACGGGATCGACGTCGTCGCGGGCGTCGAGATCCGGGCCGACGACCCGCAGGGCGCAAGCGGCGCGGTCGGGAACCACCGCTCGTCGGACACCATCGTCGCCGTTCACGGCGGGACGAACCGACTGAACCGCTTCGCTGTCGAACAGCCGAAAGTCGACGTCCTCTCGCATCCGATGCGCGGCGACGGCGATATCAACCACGTGCTGGTCAAAGCCGCCGTCGAGAACGGCGTCCGCCTCGAGTTCGACCTCTCGGGGGCTCTCAGAGAGAGCGGCGGCCACCGCGTTCGAATCCTCCAGTCGCTGCGAAAACTCCGGGAGATCGTCGCCCACTACGACGCGCCCTACGTCGTCAGCGCCGAGCCGACCTCGCATCTCGAGTTACGAGCGCCTCGCGAACTGCAAGCCCTGGGCGAGCAACTCGGCTTCTCGAGCGCGTTCGTCGAAGACGGCCTCGCGGAGTGGGGCCGACTGGCCGAGCGCAATCGGCACGTCCACTCCGAGTCGTTCATTGAGCCGGGGGTCGAACGGGGCAGGTATGAAGAGGACGCTTGAGGAACACGCCGCCCGGTTCGACGAGAAGGCCGGCGAGTACGACGACTCGAAATCGGAGGAGTACCACGCCTGTGCGAACCTCGTCGTCGAACATGCCGCGCCCGCGGCCGACGAGGTCGTCCTCGATCTCGCGACCGGGACCGGTGCGATCGCGCTCGCCATCGCCCCCGACGCCGATCGCGTGGTCGGCCGCGACATCAGCGACGGGATGCTCGAGCAAGCCCGCGAGAAGGCCGCCGACGCCGGACTCGAGAACGTCGAATTCGGCCACGGCACCTTTCGGGAGCCCGACTACGACGGCCCCGTCGACGTCGTGACCTCGAACTTCGCCCTGCATCACCTCTCCGACGAGGAGAAACGGGAGGCGATCGCGGTCATCGCCGACTTAGAGCCCCGGCGGTTCGTCCTCGGGGATGTGATGTTCTTCGGCGAGCCCGACCCCGACGAGCCCTTCTACTCGCCCGAAGTGGACGACCCCGCGACGGTCGGCGTCCTCGCCGATGCCTTCACCGACGCCGGCTTCTCGCTGACCGCGGTCGAGCGCGTCCACGACCAGGTCGGCGTGCTGGTCGCCGAGCGGAGCCCGACGGCGGGGGCCGTCGACGCGGCGACCGAGGAGTCATGAAGCACCTGCCGAAACACCTCCGGCCGCGGTGGCGGTACCTCGCGGTCGAACTCGAGACCTGGCCCGACGAGCGAATCGGCCGGCGGTCGTTCCAGCGCGAGTTGTGGTACGCGGGCCAGAACCTGCTGGGCGATCCGGGCAGCGCCGACGCCGACCTCTCGGTCGTCCGCTACGACTTCGCCGACGGACGAGGGGAGGCGATCGTCAAAGTCCGTCGGGGCGAGACCGACCCCGCTCGGGCGGCGCTGGCCTGTCTCGACGAGGTAGACGGCGCGCCCGTCGGGGTCGCCGTCCGCGGTATCAGTGGCACGATCCGTGCCGCTGAAGAAAACTATTTACGGCGACGCGGGCAAGATTCGGAGGAGAGAAACGTCGTGTTCGGGAACGAAGAGCGAGTCGCCGTCCGCCGGGACAGCGTGGGGGACGTTCGACTCGATGAGGCGTTCGTGGGCGCGACAGACCTCGACTACGATTTAGCGTGATACTATGCAGGGACAAGCCCAACAGCAGGCGTACGACCGCGGCATCACGATCTTCTCGCCCGACGGCCGACTCTACCAGGTCGAGTACGCTCGCGAGGCGGTCAAGCGAGGTACGGCAAGCATCGGCGTTCGAACGCAGGACGGCGTCGTCCTGGCGGTCGACAAACGAGTCCCCTCCCCGCTGCTCGAGGACTCGAGCGTCGAGAAGATCCACAAGGCCGACGACCACATCGGCATCGCCAGCGCGGGCCACGTCGCCGACGCTCGCCAGCTGATCGACTTCGCGCGCCGCCAGACGCAGGTCAACCAACTGCGCTACGGCCAGCCGATCGGCGTCGAGACGCTGACCAAGGAAGTCACCGATCACATCCAGCAGTACACGCAGGTCGGTGGCGCTCGCCCGTTCGGCGTCGCGCTGATCGTCGGCGGCATCCAGAACGGCGAGCCGCGCCTGTTCGAGACCGACCCCTCGGGGACCCCCTACGAGTGGAAGGCCCTGGCCGTCGGTGCCGACCGGAGCGACCTCCAGTCCTACCTCGAGGAGAACTACGACGAGGAGGCCGATCTCGATGGCGGTATCCAACTCGCACTGGACGCGCTCGCGTCGGTCAACGACGGCTCCCTGCTGCCCAGCGAGGTCGGGCTAGCGACCGTCGACGTCGAGACCGAGACCTTCGAGCAGTTCGATCAGGACCGGATCGCCGACCACCTCGAGGAGAACGACCTCCTCGATACTGGCGAAGACGAACCGGCCGAGGACGACGAGTAACCGACCCGCCGCGGTCCGTTTTCGATGCGTTTTCCAGTGTCGATCGACCCGTCACGAGCGACGCGACAGAGCGCGGACACTGCCGAACGGATCGGAGCCGCGCCGAATCATGGCCGGATTCGGGGCGCCTATCGGGAAACACTCTTTTCACTGGCGGCGGAACCGTGTGATATGATTTCGCTCGACGAGGCAGTGACGGCGCGACTCGAGTCCCACGGGGCGCGCTTCGAAGTGTTAGTCGACCCGGACGCGGCACTGGAGATCAAACGCGACGAGTTCGACGGCGAGTTGGAGGACGTAATCGCCGCCGAGGACGTCTTCGAGGACGCCTCCCGCGGTGACCGACCCGCGGAGGCCGACCTCGAGAAAGTCTTCGACACCACGGAGCCCCTCGAGATCATCCCCGAGGTCATCAAGGAAGGGGAGATCCAGATCACGGCCGATCAGCGCCGCGAGATGCAAGAACAGAAACGCAGGCAGTTGATCGATACCATCACGCGCAACGCGGTCAACCCGCAGATGGACAACGCGCCCCATCCGCCCGAACGGATCGAAAACGCCCTGGAGGAGGCCGGCGTCACCGTCGATCCGATGGAACCGGTCGAACAACAGGTCGACGACGCCTTGGACGCCTTGCGGCCGGTGATCCCGATCCGGTTCGAGGAGGTCACCGTCGCCGTCAACGTCCCGGCCGACTACGCCGGCAGCGCACAGGCCAAGATCCGTCAGTTCGGCGACTTGGAGCGCGAGGAGTGGCAGTCCGATGGCTCGTGGATCGGGGTCCTGACGTTCCCGGCCGGCATGCAAAACGAGTTCTACGACCTGGTCAACGAACACACCAGTGGCGAGGCCGAAACGGAGATCGTCAAGGACAAGGGCGATCTGAAGACCCGCTGAGGGAGTGATTCGGGGCCGATTCGTGCCCTTACCCTCGCCTGTACCCGATCAGGAAGCCGCTGGTGAAGCCGACGCCGATCGACAGCGTCGAGACGGCCGACTCGAGCCAGCTGCCGGTTCTGTCGCTCGACGAGAGCAACCCGGCCGTGAGGCGCTCGTAGTCGACGGTAACGATCCCTTCGGACTCGAGAAAGCGAAAGGCCATCAGTTCGACGCCGACGATGATCGCGAGCAACTTTGCGATCTTCTTGGCGGCGTAGCCGATGAGGCCCCCGACGAGCGCGCTGGCCCCGAACTCGAGGCCCAGCGTCGTCGGATCGAGATCTAGCATGTGGGCGTCCATTCGAGTCGGCTCGCATGACTGTTTCGATCAGCGAGGGCGTCGGAACCGGCTTTCGGGCCGGGACAGGCCAGTTCGTAGCGGGAATAGGTCCGCCGAGCGGGCGATCGCGGGACGGCCCCGGGCACGGGATTCAAGACGATCGGTCGCGTACGGGCGAGTATGTGTCACGTCCGCCCGCGCCACGCAACGGAGGTGTTCGGCCGGCATCGTTAGCGTTGCCGGGACCACGCGGCGGTGTCCACACCGCCCTCGAGTCAGTCGTTTCTCGACGGCGACCGTCGGGGCCGACGAGCCGCGCTGCTCGAGCGATCGCGACCGATCACGGCCGCGCCCGGGGACCACACAGCTACCCGCATGAACACGATCATCGCCAAACGCGTCGACTCGGGAACGCCCGATACGAGCGAAATCCGAGACCTGGCCCGCGCGGCGGGGTATACCGTCGTCGGTGAGGTCACCCAGTCTCGCCGGGCCGATCCGGCGCTCCAGATCGGCGAGGGGAAAGCCGAGGAACTCGCGGCGCTGGTCGAAGAGACCGACGCGGCGACGGTAATCTTCGACAACCGGCTGGGCCCCTACCAGACGTACAACCTCGGGCAGCTCCTGCCGGAGGGGGTCGAGGTCATCGACCGCTTTACCCTGATCCTCGAGATATTCGGGCAACGCGCCCAGACTCGGAAAGCACAACTCCAGGTCGAACTGGCCGAACTGCGGTACGAACTCCCCCGGGCCGAAGCCAAGACCAGCCTCGCCAAGCGCGAGGAACACCCCGGGTTCATGGGGCTTGGCGAGTACGACGAGAGCCGCGAGCAGGACATCAAGGCCCAGATCAGCCGTATCAAAGACGAGTTAGAGCGGATCGAACAGACCGAACAGCAGCGTCGGGAGCGTCGGCGCGATTCGGGGTTCGATCTGGTCGCGCTCGCGGGCTACACCAACGCCGGCAAGTCGACCCTGCTCCGGCAACTCGCGACCGACCTCGAGGTCGAGGAGAACGAGGACCTCCACCGGGATCTGGATCCGACCGCCGAGTCACAGGACAAGCTGTTCACGACGCTCGGAACGACCACCCGACGCGCCGACATCGACCGGCGCGACGTGCTGGTGACCGACACCGTCGGGTTCATCAGCGACCTGCCCCACTGGCTGGTCGAGTCGTTCAAGTCGACGCTCGATTCGGTCTACCGGGCGGATCTCGTCTTGCTCGTCGTCGATGTCAGCGAACCGATCGACGAGATCCACGAGAAGCTCGTCACCTCCCACGACACCCTCTACGAGCGCAACGAGGCCCCGATCGTGACCGTGCTGAACAAGATCGACCAGGTCGACGACGCGGAACTCGCCGAGAAGCGCGAGGCGCTGTCCTCGCTCGCGCCGAACCCGGTCACGGTCAGCGCCAAGGAGGGGCTGAACGTCGACGGCCTGCTCGAGCGCATCGAGCATGAACTGCCCGACTGGGAGGCCGAGCGATTGCTGTTGCCGATGACCGACGACACGATGAGCGTCGTCTCGTGGCTCCACGACAACGCCCACGTCGACGACGTCACCTACGGCGACGAGGATGTCGTCGTCTCCTTCGAAGCCCGTCCTGCGGTGATCTCGCAGGCGCGCTCGCGTGCGAGCGAGTTGCGGACGGCCGCGGCCGAGTCCGCCTGACCGACGGGGTTCGACAGCATCGGACATGCGGGCCACGGCGGTGGCGTCGATTCGATCGGAGAGGGGGAACGTTATGTCGCTCGAGTGCCACCGCACGGTCGATCTCGAATGGCGGACGATGCGTCACGAGGCGACGATCCACGGGCCTTCTACGACGAGTATGGGACCCGTGAGTGGGACCGTCTGGAGGGCCGACTCGACGGCCGGCTAGAGTACACTCGGACGATCGAAACCCTCGAGGAACACCTCCCGCCGTCGGGCCGCGTACTCGACGCGGGCGGCGGCGCGGGACGGTACAGCATCTGGCTGGCCGAACACGGATACGACGTGACGATGGTCGATCTCAGCCCCGGACAACTGGCCGTTGCTCGAGACCGGATTCGCGAGCGCGGCGTCGAATCCCGAATCGAACTCGCTCAAGGGTCGATCACGGATCTCGGACTTGCCGCGGACGCGTTCGACGCCACGTGCTGTCTCGGCGGTCCGCTGTCCCACGTCATCGACGAGGCGGAGCGAGCGCGGGCCGTCCGGGAACTGCAGCGCGTTACTCGGCCCGACGCCCCGGTGTTTGCGTCCGTCATGGGCCTGCTCGGCGCCGTTCAACTGTATCTCGTTACCGGTCACAATCTCGAGGCACTCCCCGACCTCCTCGAACACGGCGACTACACGTCACGGCTGGTCGACGCGTACAGCTACGAGAACGAGTTCACCGCGACGCATTTCTTTCGGCGGGCGGAACTGGAATCGCTCCTGTCCCGGAACGGGCTCTCCGTCGTCACCACGACGGGGCTGGAAGGCCTCGCGTCGCCGCTACACGACGACCGGCTCAGGAGTGCCCTCGAGGACGCCTCCGACGCGGAACTGGCGGCGCTCGAGCGGACGGTTGGGCGGACCGGCGACGATCCGGTCGTGACGGATCTCTCCGTCCACATGCTTGCCGTCGCCGAGGCGTAACCCGGTCGAGTCCCCCGCGACTCCCGGTACCATCCCGACTTCCAATCGTTGACACGAACCCCACCTTATAAATCCCTCACTCGAGTCCAGTAAGATATGGAACCGGTTGCAATCATCGGCGCCTCGATGACCCAGTTCGGGCAACGCGAGGGGGAGTGGATCCAGGACCTCCTCGCGGAGGCCGGAATCGAGTGTCTCGAGGACGCGGGTGTCGACGCCGACGACGTCGAACACCTGTACGTCTCGAACATGGCAAGCGGCGAGTTCGAAGGCCAGACCGGCGTGCCAAACGCCCTGGCCCACGACCTCGACGCGATGCCGGCGTACACGCAACGAGTGGATCAGACCAGCTCGAGCGGCGGTGCGGGGATCTACGCGGCCTGGCAGTCGGTCGCCAGCGGGGCCAGCGACATGACTCTGCTCGTCGGCGGCGAGAAGATGACCCACAAGACCACGGGGGAGGCCACCGACGTCATCGCGTCGCTGACCCATCCCGCGGAGTACAAACACGGCGTCACGCTGCCATCCTTCGCGGGGCTGACGGCGCGACACTACTTAGAGCGGTTCGACGCGCCCCGCGAGAGCCTCGCGAAGGTGGCGGTCAAGAACCACAAAAACGGCGTCGACAACCCGAACGCGCAGTTTCAAACGGAGATCGACGTGGAGACGGCCCTCGAGTCGCCGATCGTCGCCGACCCGCTGCGGCTGTACGACTTCTGTCCGATCACGGACGGCTCGGCGGCGCTGATGCTCTGTCCCGAGTCCGTCGCCAAGGAGTACACCGACAACTACGCCCTCATCACGGGAATCGACGGCGCGACGGACACCCACGTCGTCCACGAGCGCGAGGACCCCACCGTCATGGGCGGGGTCGTTGAGAGCGGCAACGGGGCCTACGAGATGAGCGGTCGCGGACCAGAGGACATCGACGTGGCCGAACTCCACGACATGTTCACGATCCTCGAGTTCCTCCAGATGGAGGGGCTGGGCTTCGCCGAGCAGGGCGAGGCCTGGAAACGCGTGGAAGCGGGGGACACCGAGCGCGACACCGGTGACCTCCCGATCAACACCTCCGGCGGGCTCAAATCGAAGGGCCATCCGCTCGGAGCCAGCGGCGTAGCACAGGGCGTCGAAATCTACGAACAGGTCGTCGGCGAGGCCGGCCCTCGACAGGTCGAGGCGGACGTGGGGCTGTGCTGTAACGTCGGCGGCTTCGGCAACTGCGTCATCACCACGATCATGGAGGCAGCACAATGACGATGGACGCGACCCGCTACGACGACGGCTCGATCACCTACCCCGGCCACCCGCGCGGACCGGGCGGCTCGGAGCCGGTCGAAACGATCGACCTCAGCGAGTACACCGCCGAGGTCGTGACCTGGACGACCAGTACCGCGACGCCGCCGGGCGTCCGCGAACCCAACACGCTCGCGATCGTCGAGTTCGAGGTAGATGGCGAGACGGTCCGCGCGATCGGCCAGGCGACGACCGACGACCTCGAGACCGGCGACGAGGTCCGGCCGGTCCACGTCGACGAACTCCGCGAACCCGGCGCGGGCATCAGAGAGCCCGAGAGCCAGTCGTGGGACGGCTACCGGTTCGAACCGGTCTAATTCGCCAGTAGCGCGGGTTCGTTTTTCCGAACGCGGAGCCATCCCGATCATCCAGCGTGCGGTGGCGCGCGCTGTCGACTGACCGAACGACGGTGAGGGCAGTCGACGACACTGTGCGAGGGACGAGTGAGCGACTGAAATGAGCGAACGAGTCGGCTGGGGAGGGTGTGGCAACTCCCCGTTGCCACGATAGCAGAACACTTCTTCTCCCCATTCATGGCGGTCGGTCCCGTGGAAAAACGCGTCCGCAAATTCCGCCCTCAGTTCTCGTCGCTCGAGCCGTCGGCCGTCCCGTCGTCGTTTTCGCCCCCCCTCGAGGCGTTCTCGTCCGCGGAATCCGCATCACCGTCGCTTGAGTCGTCCTCGCCGTACTGATCCCGCAGCGTCTCGAGTTCGGCGTCGACGTCGACGGCGGGGTCCGGCTCGCCGTCGGTGCCGTCCGGACCAGCGTCGTCCAGCGGCCCCTCTTCGATATCGATCGTGACGCCGCCCGCACCGTCCGATCGGTCCCGATCGGCCGCCTCCGGGTCCGCCTCCGCGGCCGCCCGAAGTCGGCTGTCGACGTCGTCGCGGAGTTCGCGCGCCTCCGCGAGGAGGTCGCGGGCCTCGTCGTCGGCGGGCAACTGCCCCGACGAGGCGGCCCGCTGGAGTTCCGAGAGGACGGTATCGAGGCTGGACAGCGTCGTCTCCCGGAGCCGGTCCGCCCGCTCGCCGGTCGACTCGGCGGCCGCC
>NZ_JBPJSJ010000014.1:0-111726 GCF_051225675.1 Natrinema sp. CGMCC1.2065
ACGCTGGTCTCGAGGACGGCCAGCGCCGCGGGGATCGCGACCTCGTCGGTCGCGCGCAGCAGTTCCCGCGGCGTCGGCGGTCGAAGCCGCGGCCGGCGCGGGCCCGATTCCCCCAGTTCCGCTCGGAGCGCGTCGATCGTCCGCGTCAGTTCGCGAACGGCGTCGACGAGTTCGTCCTCGTGGTCGGCCATACGATACCTACGGCCGCCAACACGAAAAGTCGGGCGGTCGCCCACCGCTCGAGTGAACCCGTTTGTTAGCACCGGAACGCCACCGCGTGCTGCTCGCGTCGGTTTCGGCTCGGAAGCATCGACGAGGGCGCGGGAGCGCTCGATGGGTAGCGTCGTCGAACGGACTGTCTCTTTGGCCAACAGCAGCTAACGCGAACCGCGACGGGACGAGAACGACCGACGGTGTGACGGCGCGACGACGCTATCGACGATCCAAGCGTTTTTAGCTACCCTGCCCCCTCTACCCGGTGTGCGAATCGAGAACAGTTTCATTCCCGTTCACGGCGTCGGAGAGACCACCGAGCGCCGGCTCTGGGAGAACGGTGTGACCCACTGGGACGAGTTCGACGGCAGCGTCGTCGGCTCGACGCTCGCGGCACGGATCGAGACGTTCATCGAGGAGGGCCGGGCCCACCTCGAGCGGGGCGACGTCTCGCCGTTCGCCGAAGCGCTGCCGGCCGCGAGCCGCTGGCGCTGTTACGAGAACGTCAGCGACGAGACCTGCTTTCTGGACATCGAGACGACCGGCCTCGACGCCGCCTGTGAGGACGTGACGACCGTCAGCCTCCACCGGGGCGGCGAGACGAAGACCTTCGTCAAGGACCGCGATCTCACGGCCGCCCGCCTCGAGCGGGAACTCGACGAATCGGCCCTGCTGGTCACGTTCAACGGCCAGCGGTTCGACGTCCCCTTCCTCGAGACGTGTTTCGACGTCTCGGTCGATGTCCCCCACGTCGATCTCATGTACCCCTGCAAGAAGCTGGGGCTGGACGGCGGGCTGAAGGCGATCGAACGCGAGATCGGCATCGACCGCGACATGCCGGAGCTGAGCGGCCGCGACGCCGTCCGTCTCTGGCACGAGTACGAAAGTGGCGACGAGGGGTCCCTCGAGACGCTCGTCGAGTACAACCGGGCCGACACCCGCAACATGGAGCCGCTGATGGAACACGTCGCCGACCGGCTGCACGAGGACGTCTTCGAGGCGGCGCAGGCCGGCGACTGACTGCGATCGCGACCTTCACTTCTCGAGCCGCCGGCCGCGAGTGACCAGCTATACGGCACCCGCTCTCCTACGCGTCCGTCGATGGCCGACTACAGCTACGAGACCGAGATCGACGTACGGCTCCGCGACATCGACTTCATGGGGCACGTCAACAACGCGGTCTACGCGACCTACCTCGAGCAGGCCCGCGAGGCCTACTTCCGGGACGTCCTCGATATCTCGCTCGAGGAAACGACGACCGTCCTCGTGAGCCTCGAGATCGAGTACGAGCGACCGATCGAGGCCGACGAGACGGTCACCGTCGCGCTTTCCGTGTCGGAACTGGGCGAGGCGAGCCTGCCGATGACCTACGAGGTCCGCGCCGACGGGGAGCGGGCGGCGACGGCCCGGACCGTCCAGGTGCTGGCCGATCCGGACGGAGACGGATCGCGGCCGATTCCCGCCGAGTGGCGGCGCCGAATCGAGAGTCAGCGGGAGTAAGCCGTTACTCGAGGTCCGTCTCGGGGTCGGAGACTTCTATTTCGCCGTCGCTGCCGACGACCACGTGATAGCCACAGAAGGGGAATTCGACGCGGCCGGTCGGCCGCTGTGTGCCGTTCGATCGAGTCGCAAACAGGGCATCGAGCGCCTCGGGGTTGACGACGTCGTAGAGCGCTTCGTACTCGGGCGGCTCGAGGTCTACCGGATCGATGCCTTCCCGCTCGGCGACAGCGGCGATGATGTCGAAACAGACTGACTGGCCGGCTGTCGCATCCGATCGATCGACTGAGAGTAGCATTGGCCGGACTCTTACTTCGATCAGATATAAATCCTCTGGCCCAAACTCGAATTGAATACACATATATCACCAATGATAATCAGAACAGTATATTGGCGTATTTTTTGGAATCCTATTAATATATATTTTTATTATATTCAGATAATCTAAAACTGTTCAGGGACCGACAGTCACGGGGAAATCACCGGTTATACCGTGGATACCGGTTTCTCACGGAAAATAGACGGCCGGATGCGGCGAGAGTAGAACGTGTTCGGGAAACTGTATTGGGGAGTTCGGGCAGTACGGACGAGTACAATGAACCCCTTCTCGAGCGGGCGGTCGACGGACGACGGCGACGGGTTCGACGATCCCGACGCGTTCGTTCCGGAACACCTCCCGGAGCCGGGACGGTTCCTCGAGGGTCACGACCTCCTCGAGGGCGAGGACCACGTCGCGTTCCACGATATCTCGCGGGAACTGTTCGAGGAACGGGGCGTCTACGACGCGACGTTCGGCTACAACCTCGCGCGGCTCAACCTCGACCAGCGCCATCCCGACGCCGGCTACCGGTACGCGGTTGACGCCAACGATCCGACGGTCCTGCGGGCGGAGTTCAGCCCGACCACGGAGTTCTGTCCCCAGGCCGACGCCCTTGTCAAGGGGTCGTTCCGCGCGTGGAACGGCCTCAGCGAACGCCACGAGTACGATCTCGTCCGGGTACGCGTCCGCGAGAGCCACCACCAATCCGATACCCTGAACGACGCGCTGGCTACCCTCGAGGACACCTACCTCGAGTCCGGCGAGATGCCCAGCGAACCCGATGGGCCGGCCGTACCGAGCCCGACCACCGCCGACGGGGACGAGGACGACTCGAGCGTCCAGTCGCCCTTCTGAGGATCGATGGCCGCGTCCGGGACCGCGGCGGCGACGGTCACGCGGTGGTCGCGGACGTTCGTCGCGGTCGGCGTCGGCTTCTTTCTCGCGTGGCAAGTCGCCGTCGCAGCCGGTCTCCCGAGGGCGGCGACGGTCCCGCTCGGCGTGTATGGATTCGTCTTCCACGTCGTCTTCGGGAAGGCCTACACCCTCGTCCCGTCCTATTTCGCACGGGAGTTGGCAGTCCCGCTGGCACCCGCGATCCACCTGCCGTTCGCGCTGCTTGGCACGCTCGGGTCGGTTGCCGCCGGTGCCGGACGCGGGCCGGCTACGGTCGGTCCCGTGGCCGCGATTTGCTGGTTCGCCGGCGTGATCGTCTTCGTCGCCGCGATCGGCTGGACCGTCCGCGACAACCCGACGGGACGGGAGACCGGTACCGGCGACACCGACGCCCACCGCCGGCGGGTCGACCGGCTCGCGAACGCCGCCGTCCCCGTCGTCGTCGCCTATCTGCTCGCCGGATCGGCGCTGGAGGTGGCGCGGGCGCTCGGCCTCGAGCCGACGATCGCCCCCGCTGCCGGCCCGGCAACGACCCACCTGTTCGCGGCGGGAACGGCTGCCCTCCTCGTGTTTGCGATCGGGTTTCGCTTGCTGCCGCGGCTGCTGGTCGCCGACGTCCGCCCGGCGCTCGCGGCCGTCGTCTTGACTGGCGGCGGCGTCGGCCCCGTGCTGCTCGCCGTCGACTTCCGCGGCGGACCGGTCTTCTCGCTCGGGGCCGGCCTCGAGGCGGTCGCGCTGGTGGGCTTCGCGGCCGCCGTCACCGATCTCTCCCGACAGAGCGACCGCGACCGTGTCGGAAGCCGTGCGCTGCTGGGGGCCGCCGGCTGTGCCGGGGCCGTTGCCCTACTGGGGCTCGGGTTCGCGTTCGCGTCCGCTGGGCTCCTTCCGGCGACCGCATACACAGCTCACTACCGGCTCGCCGTCGGCGGCTTCCTCGCGCTGACGATCGTCGGCGTCAGCTACCGCTTCTATCCGCCCGCGGTCGCCTCGGCGTCCGGGATCGGCGACCGCACCGCGCGGGTCTCGATCGCGGCCCTGCTCGGCGGCCTCGCGCTCGAGGTCGCGGGCCTGCTCGGATCCGTGCCCGCGCTCGTCGGCCCCGGCCGGTGGCTCTCGGTCCTCGGCTCGGCCCTCTACGCCGCGGTCTGCTGGACGATCTTCCTCGAGCGGTCCGCCCTCCTCGATAGCGCGTGAAACGATTCAGACACTGATCGCACCGCTGCTTCGATCGGGTTCGCAGTGACTTTCGAGAGCGACGGTGGTCGGGTTCACGACGACTGTTCCTGACTCTCCACCCGCGCCTCGAGCCAGCGGACCGCCGGCGTCGCGGTGATCCCGTGGACGACGACCGAGACGAGGACGACGGCCCCCACGAGCGCCCACAGGCGGTCGGCGTCGGGGAACGCGGCGTGGTTCAGCGCGTAGGCGAGGTAGTAAAAGGAGCCGATCCCGCGGACGCCGAAGAAGGCGATCGTCGCCCGCTCGGCCGGGTCGCGATCGAACCCGAGGAAGCCGATCAGCCCCGCCAACGGCCGGACGAGAACGACGATCGCGACGACCGCAACGACCGCCTCGAGGGTGAGCGGTTCCAGCAATCCGCCGACGATCGCGCCGCCGAAAAAGAGCATGATCAGCGCCATCATCACCTGTTCGGCGAACTCGCTGACCTCGTGGAGCGACCGGTTGTAGTCGTGGGAGCGCTCGTAGTGGCGGACCATCAGGGCAGCTACGAAAACGGCGATGAAGCCGTAGCCGCCGACGAGTTCGGTCGCGCCGTAGACCGCCAGCGTGCCCGCGATCGCCTCGAGCCCCTGTACCGATTTGGCGACCGGCGTGTCGGGCTCGGTGGCGAAGACGAGGCGAGCAGTCAGAGCGCCGAGGACGATCCCGGCGATCACGCCGACGACGATCCGGTAACCCACGTCGACCAGCAGCCACTCGCCGATCCAGTTGCCGGGCGCGAGCCCGACGAGCGCGGCGGCGATCGCGAGGTTCGTGAAGGGGAAGGCGAGCCCGTCGTTCAGCCCGGCCTCGGAGGTGAGCGCGAACCGGACCTCGTCTTCCATCCCCGCCTTTTCGTCGGCCGACTTCGCCTCGGTGCCCATCCCCGGCCCGCGGACCTGCACCTCCGAGGCCAACACGGGATCCGTCGGGGCGATACAGGCCCCGAGCAGGACCGCGGCCGGAACGGCGAAGCCGAGCCACCGGCCCAGCAGCGCCGCGCCGGCGATCGACAGCGGCATCGTGACCGCCAGCAACCGCCAGGTCGAGGCCCAGTCGCGCAGCCCGGGGACGCGGTCGATCTTCAGTCCGACGCCCATCAGGGCGACGATGACGCCGATCTCCGCGAGGTGTTCGGTCGTCGTCCCCTGCTCTAAGGGATCCGGTGCGGGCAGTCCGATCGGCAGCCCGAAGGCGAGCATTCCGAACGCCACGAAGAAGATCGGCAGGGAGATCGCTCGATCGGAGACGAACCGCGGGAGGACCGCGACGCCGAACAGCGCGATCCCGATCACGACGAGGCCGACGGTGTACAGCTCGAGGGCCATCCGGGGTGAGCGACCCTACGGGAAATCGTCCCTTTACCCCGCTGCCGGCGTTTGCAGAACGAACCCATTTGCCCCGCGGCAGCGAGAACGGGGTATGGATCGGGACGCGACGGAGACGGGCGGTCGAACGCGGACGCGGCGGCGGTTCCTGCGAGCGGGAACCGTCGCCGCGACCGCCGCCCTCGCCGGCTGCATCGAGGAGATGGGAACGGAGTTTCCGACGAACGAGAAATGGCCGATATCGGAGTACGTTCCCTCGCTGCCCGTCGCGGAACGGAGCGCGATCCTCGAGGAGCGGATTCCGGAACTCGCAGGTGCCGACATCACCGACCCCGAGGGGCTCGGATCGGCCCTCGAGGAGTACGACGTGGCCGTCGAGTCGATCGAGCGCGAGCGCGACGTACTGACCCTCGAGTACGTCAATACGGACCGCCACGACGAGGGGAACGTCCACGACGTGGCGCTGCTCGCCGGCGGCTACGCCGCGCTGATCGAGACGGGGTACGACGCCGTCGCACTGGGGGCGACGATCCTCGACGACGCGCCGGCGTCGTACGGATCGGCGACGGTCGAGACGCCCCACGCCGAGGCGTACGTCGCGGACGAACTGACCGCGGCCGAGTACGGCGAACTGGTCGTCTCGACGATCGAATCACAGCGGTACGAGCCGGGGGTTGACGTCTCCCCCGACGAGTAGAGTCCCGTCTACTGGTCCGGCGGGACGTCGACGTCGGGCTCGCTACCCGCCGCGGGCGACTCCTCGCCCGACTCGAGCGCGCTCGAGAGGACGCCCGCGAGTCCGTCGGGCCCGTGGCGGTGGATCGTCCACAGCATGTTCGCGACGAACAGGCCGACGCCGACGGTCGCGAGGGCGCTGCTGGCCGCGACGGCGACCGACGGGAGACCGACCAGCGGCGCGGCCGCGAGGCCGGCGAACCCGACGAGCGTGGCCCAGAAGTCGGCCCGCTCGAGGCGGTCGTCGTAGAGATCGTCGATCATCGGGACCTGTTCGAAGCCCAGCCGGTCGCTGTAGCGCTCGATCCAGATGATGAAGGGGACGATGTGATACAGCGACCCGATGACGACGAAGCCGAAGACGCCGAACAGCAGGAGGTTACGGCCGTCCGGATGGCCGAAGAGCGCGTCGTAGGCGAGCGGGTCGGCCCACCACGTCGGCGCGGCCAGCGCGATCCAGGCGAACAGCGCCGCGACGACGACCCAGTAGCGAGCGAGCATCGGCGAGCGCTCGACGGTCGCGCCGACCAGTAATCGGCCGACGACGACCGCGAACGCGGCCAACCCGACGAGTACCGCGACCGCGCCGACGCGGGCCAGCGGTTCGACGGTGAGCCCGCGGCCGAGCGCGAGCGCGACCAGACCCGCCGGGAACGCGACCTGCTCGAGCCGGAGCAGCCACTCGTCGATTTCGTCCGGCTCGGCCTGCGTGAACATCTTTCCGAGCTGGTAGAGCGCGCCGACGACGGTCGCGAGCAGGGCCCCGAACAGCGCGAGCGTCGCGTGCGTGAGGTGGACTTCGAACCGAGCGACGCCGATCGAGTCGAACACGGGTCGCGCGAACCCGACCGCCAGCAGGAGCCCGAAGGGCGCGACGAGGGCGAACGCGGCGAGCGCGAGCGCGAAGTGTCGCTCGGTGAAGTCGAACGGACGCGCGCGGGCGAGCGTCCGGCCGACGTTGTAGACGAACGTCCAGATCCCCGCCAGCATCAGGGCGGCGGGGATCGGCAACGCGGCGTACGAGCCCGCCAGCAGCGCCGCTGCGAACCCCGCGACGCCGACGACGAGCAGCCACAGCTGTGCGACCGCGAGCCGCCGCGAGTGGATCGTCACGCCGGACCAGACGGGGACGAACTGGGTCATCGCGCCCATGATCGTCACCGCGACCCAGCCCACCAGCAGCGTATGCAGGTGGGCGAGCCCAGACAGTCCGGGAAGCGACGCGACGGCCATGACGAGCCCGCCGCCGACCCCGACGACCAGAAAGCCCAGCGCGAGGACGAAGTGTCGCAGCGGGATCGCCATCGGGGGCTGCTGATCGGTCCGTAACCCGCCCGGTATCCCGTTCATGTCTCGGGGTTCGGCCCGGATCGCCGTCCCCTTCTTCCCGAACACGTTCGGAGGGTACTGTTTGGCCGCTCGGCCCGTATCCGTACCCATGCGAACGGACCAACCGACCACCGGTGAGCCGCGATCGGCCGCGACCGCCGACCGAGACGCCGACACGACGACCGTGACCGTCCGCTGTACCGGTCACGTCCGCACCGCCGTCGGGACCCACGAACTCGAGTTCACCTTCGAGGGCGACCGCCTGCGGGACTTCCTCGAGGACTTCTTCGCGGCGTACGACCTCGAGGACATGCTCATCGCCGAAACGGAGGCGGTGGCGACCCACAGCGGCTGGGCACCGGTCCCCGACGACCTGCCCGGGACGTGGCGCAAGAACCCCGAGGGCGACCAGACCCGACCCTACGCTCGCGTCTGTATCAACGGTCGGTTCAACGAACACCTCGGCGGGTTCGAGGCGGAACTCGAGGAGGGCGATCGCGTCGCTCTGATCTATCCGTTCATGTTCTGCTGTTGATGCGGGCGTGAGGTCGCCCGTCCCGATGGACGAGAGCCGAATAGGTTCGGCTCAGGCCTTACGCCCGTCGACGGCCGAGTGACGACCATGACCGAAGACGTCTCCGGCGTCGAACCCGTGACCCGCGGCGACCACGACGCGTCCTGGTCGGCGAACCTCGAGGGCCCCGAACACGCGATGGATCGGGACCTGCTCGTCGAACAGGCGAAAGACGCGATCGAGGCGACGACCGCCGGCTACCACGTCAACCTCGTCACCCACGGCGACCACGGCCACCCCGAGACCTACCTCTGGGACGAACTCGAGGCCGCCTTCGACGGCCTCCGGCTCGAGTACGTCGACCGGTGTGGCTGTGGCGGCCACGTCACCCGCGCGCACGTCCTCGCGGAGTAGATCGACCGACGGCGACGGCACCTTGCAAACGTCAGCCCGGCGGCTATTCGCTCGCGTTTCGTAGCCCCGCCGATGAGTTCTCGCACGACGTCGATCGAGGAACCGGTCACCTGTCGGCACTGCGGGACGGAAAACGAACACCTCTATACGTACTGTCGACGCTGCACCGGCCACCTGCCGGCGCGGCCCGACTCCCGACGTCGACCCGACGACGCGTACTGAACGGCCCGACCGTCCGCCGTCCGCCCACGTCAGTCGGCTCCGGCCCCGGCGCCGCCGACGGCCGATCCCGTACCCGCGACTTCCTCGTCGGTGAGATAACACTGCGGGTCCGGCGCGAACAGATCGCCCGTCGTCGCCAGCGCCCGCAGCCGCGACGCACCGCGACAGATCGACTTGTACTGACAGTCCGCGCACTTGCCGTTCAGCCGCTCCTCGCGGTTCCGTAGGGCCTTGAGCAACGGATTGGACTCGTCCTCCCAGATCTCGCCGAAGGGTCGGTCCCGGACGTTCCCGAGGCTGTAGCCCTGCCAGAACTGGGTGAGATGGACGTTGCCCTGATAGTCAACGTCGGCGATCCGCTCGCCGGTCGGATCGCCGCCGTTTCGCTCGAGGTAGTCGTAGACCGCCTGCGCCTTCGCCTCGCCGAACTCCTCACGGGCGTACTCGACGAGGTAGGCCGCGTCGGCGTAGTTGCCCACGAGCAGGGTCTCGATCTCCTCGCCGCGGTCGTGGTACTCGAGCGTGAGGTCGGCGACCTGCTTGACCGCCTCGCGTTTCTCCGCGGGGGAGAGGTCGGCGTCGACGATTTCGGCCCCGCGACCGCCGTAGTCCAGATGGTAGAAACAGAACCGGTCGAGACCTTTCTCGGCCAGCAGGTCGACGACGCCCTCGAGATCGGGCGCGTTGGCCTCGGTGATCGTATAGCGCAGGCCGGTCTTGAGTCCGACCTCGAGGCAGTTCTCGATGCCGCGGACGGCGGCGTCGAACGCCCCTTCTTCGCCGCGGAACCGGTCGTTGCGCTCGGGGAGTCCGTCGACGGAGATCCCGGCGTACTGGAGCCCGGCGTCTTTCAGGGCCATGGCCTTCTCGCGGGTCAGCAACGTTCCGTTCGAGGATAGTACCGGGCGAACGCCCCGGTCGGCGGCGTAGCCGACGAGTTCGATCAGGTCCTCGCGGACCAGCGGCTCGCCGCCGGAGAACAACAGGACGGGCGCGCCGAAGTCGGCGAGCTGGTCGATGAACGTCTTCGCCTCGGCCGTGGAGAACTCGCCGGTCGCGGCCTGGTTCTCCGCGCCGGCATAGCAGTGCGAACAGTAGAGGTTACACCGGCGGGTGGTGTTCCAGACGACGACCGGTCGGTGCTGTTTCTCGTCGGTGATCTGGGGCTTTTTCGACTCGTCGGCCGCGTCGTAGCGCAGCCCGTCGCCCTCGGCGTCGAGATCACAGAGCAGTTTGCTGATCGAGATCACAGGCTGTTCACCTCCGACGCGCCGGCCGTCTCCTTGTAGACGCGGGGTTCGTCGCTCCCGTCGTCATCGTCGTCGGCCTCCTCGTCCGGCCGCTCCTCGGCGTCGTCGGCCAGCCCGCGCGTCGAGAACCGTTCGACCGACTCCGCCGGACAGACCCACATATCGACGGCGTACCAGCCGAACAACCGACCGGCGTGTTCGTGGGCTTCCGTCGCGCTGGCCGCGGCGACGCTGCCGACGTGGCGCATCGGATCGCCCGCCTCGTTGCGGACGAAGACCTCCCACTGTGGCGTCGGGTTCCCGCGTTCGTCGCTGTCGACCGGGGCGCGGCGTGCTTTCTCGACCATGTCGATGTCTTCGGGACGAAAACGAAGGCCGTTGCGCGACCTCCCAACACGCGGGAATTCCCCTCGGCCGGCCCGAACATCTTCCGGTCTTCCCGACCCGCGGGAACAGGAGCGGCGTTTTCGGTTCGACGGTCCCGAGACTCCGCCATGCGCCCCGGCAATCTCGACACGTCCGAACGGCCGTTCGTCCTCATCTGGGAACTCACCCAGGCCTGTGGCCTCGCCTGTGACCACTGTCGGGCCGACGCCAAGCCCCAGCGCCACCCCGACGAACTCTCGACCGCCGAGGGGAAAGCGCTGCTCGAGGATGCGGCCGAGTTCGGCGACGGCCAGTTGGTCGTCCTCTCGGGTGGCGACCCGCTCGTTCGTGACGACGTCCCGGAACTGATCGCCCACGGTGACGATCTCGGCTTGCGGATGACGATCACCCCCAGCGGGACCGGCTCGCTGACCGCCGACCGGATCGAGGAGATGGCCGACGCGGGGCTCAAACGGATGGCCGTCAGCCTCGACGGGGCCTCGCCGGAGACCCACGACGCCTTCCGCGGCGAGGACGGCAGCTTCGAGGAGACGATCAGGGCCGTCGAGGACGCCCGCGAGGCCGGGCTGCCCGTCCAGGTCAACACCACCGTCTGCCAGCAGACGGTCGCGGAACTCCCCGCGATCCGGGACCTGCTGACCGAGATCGGGGCCGTCATGTGGAGCGTCTTCTTCCTCGTCCCCGTCGGTCGTGGTCGGGTCCTCGAGCCGATCGCACCCGATCGGGCCGACGCGGTCATGGAGTGGCTCCACGAGGTCAGCGACACCGAACCGTTCGGCGTCAAGACGACCGAAGCGCCGCAGTACCGGCGGGTCGCGATGCAGCGACGAGCCGACGAAGACGAGGGCGTCCAGAGCGGCGGCCGACCCGGTCCGGGCGACGGGATCGAACGACGGACGGGGATCGTCGCAGGCGACGGCTTCGCCTTCGTCAGCCACACCGGCGAGGTGTTCCCCTCGGGATTCCTGCCGGAGTCGGCCGGCAACGTCCGCGACCGACCGGTCACGGAGCTGTACCGCGACTCCGAGCTGTTCCGCTCGCTCCGGGACCGGGACAACCTCTCGGGCAAGTGCGGGGCCTGTCCCTACCGCCACGTCTGTGGCGGCAGCCGCTCGCGCGCGTTCGCCCACACCGGCGACCCGCTCGCCAGCGACCCGCTCTGTCCGTTCGTTCCCGAGGGCTACGACGGCCCGCTCCCCTGGGACGACACCGAGGGCGACGCTCGAGGCGTCTCAACCGGCGACTGATCGACACTCGTTCTCCGCGACGCGTGCTGTCCCCTACTCGAGGACCGCTACCGGCGACTACAGAGAACAGGGGTCGAGAGAAGCGAGTCGGGGACGGTCGCGGCCGCGGTATCGCCGCCACGAAACTGGCGACAATGGCTGACCGAACGACCACTGTGACGCGTCGATCGTTCGACGCGGCGCGACCGTCGTCCGTGACGATGGCTCGGTGCTGCCGCACATCGACATACCGGTCGCGTTACCGATCGTATTCGCGGGCACGCGGCGTCGAGTATGGATGGTGGGTGGCGGTCACCGGGGTCGCTCTCCGCTCCCGGTCGACCGCCCGCAGGGTCTCGCCGACGTCGCGTGCGATCGACCGTTGGGTAGGGACCCCCTTCGCCGTTCGGGCGAAGACGTTCGTCCGCGGGCGAGCGCTACTCGAGGACGACTAACGTGTCGCCCATGTCGACGCTCTCGCCTTCCTCGACGGCGATCTGGGTGACGGTGCCGCCGCGAGAGGCGACGATGTCGTTTTCCATCTTCATGGCCTCGAGGACGACCAGCACGTCGCCGGCCGCGACCTCGTCGCCCTCCTCGACCTCGACGTCGAGGATCGTCCCCTGCATCTCGGCGTCGACGGTCTCGCCGTCGCCCTCGAGTTCGGCACCGCCGTCGTCGCCGCCGGAACCGCCCGCCGGCTCCGGTCGGCTGGCACCGCCGCCGGCTTCGACATCGCCCGTCGGGATGGCTGGCGCGCCGTGTTCCTCGAGTTCGACCTCGAAGCGCTTGCCGTTGACCTCGACGGTGAACTCCCGCTCGGTGGACTCCTCGTCGTCTTCACTGCCGCCGGAGCCGGTGTCGCCGCCCCACTGCTCCTGGGCCTCCTCGATACGGCTCTCGTCGAGTTCCTCGTCCAGATACTTCGTCGTGTGCGTACTCGCGACGAACTCCTCGTCGGTGAGCATCAGCCGGTGGAACGGGATGATCGTCGGGATCCCCTCGATCTCGTACTCGCGCAGGGCGCGCAGCGAGCGCTCGATACATTCGTCGCGGTCCTCGCCCCAGACCACGAGCTTGGCGATCATCGAGTCGTAGTCGGTGACGAGTTCGTCGCCCTGTCGCAGGGCGTCGTCGAGTCGGACGCCGATCCCGCCCGGCGGGTCGTAGGTCTCGAGGGTCCCACCGGTCGCGGGCGCGAAGTCGTTGGCCGCGTTCTCGGCGTTGATACGGAACTCCATCGCGTGACCGTCGATGTCGACCTCGTCCTGCTCGAAGTCGATTTCCTCGCCGGCGGCGACCTCGATCTGACGCTTGACGATGTCGAGGCCGGTGATCTGCTCGGTGACCGTGTGTTCGACCTGAATGCGGGTGTTGACCTCGAGGAAGAAGAAGTTCGCGTCGGGGCCGAGCAGTTCGCCCGCCTCGCGGTCCTCCTCTTCGACGAGGAACTCGACGGTGCCGGCGTTGGTGTAGTCCGCGGCGGCGACGCCGCGACGGGCGGCCTCGCCGATCTTCTCGCGGAGTTCGTCCGAGAGCGCGGCCGACGGTCCCTCCTCGATGACCTTCTGATGCCGTCGCTGGAGCGAACAGTCGCGCTCGCCCAGGTGGCGGACGTTGCCGTGTTCGTCCGCGAGGATCTGGACCTCGATGTGACGGGGCTGTTCGAGGTACCGCTCGAGGTAGACCGAGTCGTTGTCGAAGTAGGCCTCGCCCTCGCGCTGGGCGCTCTCGAGTTGGTCTTCGACCTCGCTTTCGTCCCAGACGACCTTCATTCCGCGGCCGCCGCCGCCACCTTCGGCCTTGATGGCGATCGGGTAGCCGTGTTTCTCGCCGAACTCCTTGACCTCCGCGGGCTCGGTGACGGGGTCGGTCGTCCCGGGGACGATCGGCACGTCGGCCTCGTTCATGATCGTCCGGGCCTTGGTCTTCTCGCCAAGCGACTCCATCGCATCGCTGGACGGGCCGATCCAGGTGATCCCCTCGGCGTCCTCGACCTTGCCCGCGAACTCGGCGTTCTCCGCGAGGAAACCGTAGCCGGGGTGGATGGCGTCGGCGTCGGCCTTCCGTGCGGCCTCGATGACCCCCTCGTGATCGAGATAGGAGTCGGCGGCCCGCGCCGGCCCCACGTTGTACGCTTCGTCCGCGTAGCGGACGTGTCCCGAGTCCTTGTCCGCCTCGGAGTAGACGGCGACGGTCCCGATATTCAACTCCTCACACGCCCGCATGACGCGGACGGCGATCTCCCCGCGGTTCGCCACGAGAACCTTCCTGAACATTCCTGTGAGAACCGTCGGCAGGACCCTACCTTACTTTTTCGCAACGGGTTCGACAACGCGTCAGTTTTTGCCAGTTGACGACCCCGATCGCCGCCGATTCGAGTCGGACTCGGCGACCGCGATCCCTCACCGACCGGACCCATGCTAGTTATGGGCAATCGTTATCCGATCACGGACCCTGAATCAGGCATGTCCGAGTTCGTACCCGGTCCGCTACAGACCCAGTCGGTACTCGAGGACCCCCTCTTGCTCATCGGTGCCGTGGGGCTGTTGCTCGTGGTGATCACGGTCTGGCAGATGGTCGAGATCGTCGACGCCTACGACCGGGCCGCACTGACCGTCTTCGGCGAGTATCGCAAACTGCTCGAGCCGGGGCTGAACATCGTGCCACCGTTCGTCTCCCGGATCTACACGTTCGACATGCGGACCCAGACGTTGGACGTGCCCCAGCAGGAGGCCATCACGCGGGACAACTCCCCCGTCACGGCCGACGCCGTCGTCTACATCCGGGTGATGAACGCCAAGCGCGCCTTCCTCGAGGTCGACGACTACCAGCGCGCCGTCTCGAACCTGGCCCAGACGACCCTGCGGGCCGTGATCGGCGACATGGAACTCGACGACACGCTTTCCCGCCGGGAGATGATCAACGAGCGCATCCGGACCGAACTCGACGAGCCCACCGACGAGTGGGGTATTCGAGTGGAGTCGGTCGAGGTCCGCGAGGTCACGCCCTCCGCGGGCGTCAAGGGGGCGATGGAGGAACAGACCTCCGCCGAGCGCCGCCGCCGTGCCATGATCCTCGAGGCCCAAGGTGAACGCCGCAGCGCCGTCGAGAAAGCCGAAGGGGACAAGCAGTCGAACATCATCCGCGCCCAGGGTGAAAAGCAGAGCCAGATCCTCGAGTCACAGGGCGACGCGATCTCGACCGTCCTCCGAGCGCGTTCGGCCGAGTCGATGGGCGAACGCGCGGTCATCGACAAGGGGATGGAGACCCTGGCCGAGATCGGCCAGGGCGAGTCGACGACGTTCGTCATGCCCCAGGAACTCACCTCGCTGGTCGGCCGCTACGGCAAGCACCTCTCGGGCAGCGACGTGGAGGGCAACGGCACGGACCTCGAGAGCCTCGAGTTCGACGACGAGACGCGCGAACTGATCGGCCTGGACGACATCGCCGACATCATCGGCGAGATCGACGAACAAGCCGAGATGGACGTCGAGGCGATGGAAGAGCAGGCCCGGGCGATCAAGGAAGGCCAGGACGTGGGCATGGAGGCCGAAGAGCCGATCACCATGTCCGAGACCGAGGACGCCGACTCGAGTTCCGGTTCGGAGTAGCGGCCGCGCGTTCCCGATCCTCGCAGGACCCGTTTCGAACGGTCGGCCCGTCCCGGAACGGGGTACTTTCCTTCACGGCCCTCGAGTCAGCGGCGAGTTACCGCAGTCGCCGTCTCCGGAGCGGTCGCGTTACTTCGGCGGTAGCTCCGGACGAACGCGTAGACCACACCGACTACCGACCCGACGCCCAACACGCCGGGACCGACGCCGAACGAAATCTCCGTCGGCGTGTTGACGAACGAAAACAGGTACGTGAACGTGTCCGGCGTTCCGACAGTGAGCGACTCGATCCCGAGTGCGGACAGCAGCACCGGGCCAACCAACGCCAGCAGGGCGACCACGCCGATCGCCGCCACGGCGGCCCCCGCGAGCGCGTCCCAGACGAGCGCAGTCACGGAAAGTGACCGCGGGCGATCGTCTTCCCGACCGAGGATCCTGACGCCGCTCTCGTGGTCCTCGAGGCGGACGTGTGCCGGATAGGTCAGCAGCGTCATCGCCATCCAGAGATCCGCGATCGCGCCGGCGGCGTTCGCCGCCAGCGGGAGGAGCAGCCATCCCCAGCCGAAGGCGAGCATCGCCGGGAGACCGACGGCCGTCATCACGACGAGCGGGGTCAGGAGGACGACGACGAACTGGTCGCGCGTAAACTCGTGGTCGGTCGTCGCGTAGGCGTACGGCAGGATAAAGTGTGCGACGCCGACGCCGTACTTCGGCTCGCCGCCGTAGTAGCGGATGGCGAGGCCGTGCAGCCACTCGTGGGGAACGAGAAACGCAGTCCCCAGAAACAGGACGACCAGGACGTTCAGCCCGTTCGTCCACCAGCCGACGCCGTCGGGCGCGAACTGGAACGTCGCCGGGTGGCCGGTGACCGCCTGATAGAGTGCGCTCAGGGCCGCTGCGGCGACTATCAGCCCGAGCGTTCCCAGTGCCGACATCTGGATAGTAAGGCTGCGAGTCAGTTCCAACTCGCCGATAATGGTCTCCGACTCGCGGGCGTCTTCGATCGCCATGGAATTGTCTCAATCGGGTGACTATTAACGGTTCGTACGACGTCGGCGAGGTTGCCCCACCAGTCGCTCGAGGGCCGGACGCAGTTCCCTCACGACACCGACATGCGCGCCGTCGAAAAGAACGGCCGAGGCCGCGTTAGAACTGCTCGGTCCGTCCCGCCGCCGACCACGCGTCGGTCGGCGCGCCGCGGGGCACGCGGACGGTCCGGTGTTGCTGTGCGCGGACCCGGCCGGCGAAGGCCCACCGCTTGTCGTCCCACGTCTCCTCACCGTCGGCGGCGGCCGCGGCGGCCGCGAGCGCGTGGTCGTGAAGGTGGGCACCGATCGCAGCCGCGATGGCCGCGGCCTCCTCGTCGTCGGCGTCGTCGGGCAACTCGATCGAAACGTCGCCGGGCAGGGCCGCCTCGAGGCCCATCGACGCATCGTCGTCCCCCGCGCCGCCCGCGTCGGCGGCCCGGTCGTCGGCCGACGGCTGTTGCTGGGAGGTCATGTTACAGCGGGATGTTGCCGTGTTTCTTGTCCGGGTTCGACTCGCGTTTCGTCTCGAGCATCTCGAGGTCCCGAATCAGCCGCGGTCGGGTTTCGGTCGGGACGATGACGTCGTCGAGGAAGCCCTTGTCCGTCGCGGTGTAGGGGTTGGCGAACTCCTCGCGGTACTCCTCGATGAGTTCGTCGCGGAGTTCGTCGGGGTTGTCCGCTTCCTCGAGTTCCTCGCGGTAGAGGATGTTGACCGCGCCCTGGGGACCCATGACGGCGATCTCGGCGGTCGGCCAGGCGTAGTTGACGTCCGCGCCGAGGTTCTTCGAGGCCATGACGCAGTAGGCACCGCCGTAGGCCTTCCGGGTGATGACGGTCAGCAGGGGGACGGTCGCCTCGGCGTAGGCATAGAGCAGTTTCGCGCCGTGGCGGATGATCCCGCGGTGTTCCTGATCGGTCCCGGGCATGTAGCCGGGGACGTCGACGAAGGTGACGATGGGAATGTTGAAGGAGTCACAGAAGCGGACGAACCGCGAGGCCTTCATCGAGGCGTCGACGGTCAGCGTGCCGGCGTTGACCCGTGGCTGGTTGGCGACGAGGCCGACGGAACGGCCGTCGAGACGGCCGAAGCCGACGACGATGTTCTGGGCGAAGTTATCCGCGACTTCGAAGAAGGAACCCTCGTCGACCACCGAGTCGATGACGTTGGTCATGTCGTAGGGCTTCTGGGGACTCGGGGGGACGATGCTCTTGAGCTCCTCGTCGCGGCGGTCGGGGTCGTCCCACGGCTCGACGCGGGGCGGGTCCTCGACGTTGTTCTGCGGGAGATAGGAGAGGAGTCGCTTGATGTCGTCCAGGGCCTGCTCTTCGCTCTCGCAGGCGAACTGGGCGACGCCGGTCTTGTTGGCGTGGGTCATCGCGCCGCCGAGTTCCTCGTGGGAGACTTCCTCACCGGTGACGGTCTTGGTGACACCGGGGCCGGTGATGTACATGTGGCTGGTGTCCTTGACCATGAAGATGAAGTCGGTGATCGCCGGGGAGTAGACGGCCCCGCCGGCACACGGCCCCATCGTCGCGGAGATCTGCGGGACGACGCCACTGGCTTCCTGATTCCGGCGGAAGATTTCGGTATAGCCGGCGAGGCTCTTGACGCCTTCCTGAATGCGGGCCCCGGCGGAGTCGTTGAGTCCGATGACGGGCGCGCCGACCTCCATCGCCATGTCCATGACCTTACAGACCTTCTCGGCGAAGACCTCGCCGAGCGATCCCCCGAAGACGGTGAAGTCGTGGGCGAAGACGAAGGTGGTCCGCCCGTTGACCTCGCCGTAGCCGGTGACGACGCCGTCGCCCGGGACCTTCTTCTCCTCCATCCCGAACTGGCTCGTCTGGTGGGTCCGGAGTTGGTCGAACTCCGTGAACGTGCCGTCGTCGAGGAAGTAGTCGATCCGCTCGCGGGCGGTCATCTTCCCCTTGTCGTGTTGCTTCTCGATCCGCGCTTCGCCGCCGCCTTTGCGCGCCTCTTCGCGAAGTTCCTCGAGTTCGTCGATGCGGTCTTCCATCGTCATAGGGAAACCCTCCCGTGGCGACTCATTGGCCGTGGCAACGGCCACCGGAATAAAAAACGTTCTGTAACTCGTATTATTTCCCATGAGGGTTCGGGTGTTGTCGTATCACACGGGGCGGCAGCCGACCGGCCGCGATTTCGTTCGGCTGCGGCCGGGGGGACGGGTCGGCGGCGTCGAGTCCTACCCGGTGTGAAACACATTCCCATTGTGAAGAGATATTCCGTGACGTACTTTTCGATTCGTGGACAAATGCGGAACGAATCATGACAGATAACACTGAAAGCGGAAAATACTGAATATAGTCCCCGAATGTAAGGTTTTAAGGCATGGTGAGAAAGGGTTACACCATGGCACAACGCGAAACATGGGCAACGAGAGCGGGGTTCATCCTCGCTGCGGTCGGCAGTGCAGTGGGATTAGGTAACGTCTGGCGGTTCCCGTATCAGGTCGGCGAGTTCGGCGGCGCGGCGTTTCTCGTCGTGTACCTCGCGTTGATCGCGGTCATCGGGTTCCCGGTGATTCTGGTCGAGTTCACTGTCGGCCGGTACACGGATCGGAATCCCGTCGGCGCGCTCAAGCAGATCGGCACGGGTTCGTGGCAGCGGATCGGGTGGGTGTTCGTCCTCGCGGGCTTCGTTATCCTCTCGTACTACAGCGTCATCGCTGGCTGGGTTTTGCAGTACACCGTCTACGGACTGCAAGGGAACTACGCCGCAGACGGTGCGGCGCAGTTCGGAGCGACGACCGGGGGAATGATGTCGGTCCTCACACACGCGATTTTCATGGCGGCCGTCATCGCCGTCGTCGGGCTCGGTATCCGGCGCGGTATCGAATTCTCCGTGAAGCTGATGGTTCCCGCGATCATCATCCTCCTGGTCGGACTGGCAGTCTACGCCGGCACACTCTCGAGTGCCGGGGAAGCCTACGCGTACTACCTGTCGCCCGACCTGGGTACGATCGCCGCGAACTGGACGAGCATCTTACCCGCAGCGGCCGCACAGGCGTTCTTCACGCTCTCGCTCGGGATGGGCGTGATGATCACCTATGCGTCCTACCTCGGCGAGGATCGTAACCTCGCCAAAGACGCCGTCATCATCGTCGGATTGGACACGGCGATCGCGTTCACCGTCGGCCTCGTCGCGTTCCCGGTCCTCTTCTCCGGCGAACTCGCCGTCGCCGACATCGTCGCAATCGGCGACGGTCCGGGATTCATCTTCATCGCGCTTTCGCAGGCGTTTAGCAACATTCCGTTCGGTAGCGTTCTCGGGGCTGTCTTCTTCGGTACCGTCACCATCGCGGCGCTCTCGAGCGCGATCAGTATCATGGAAGTCGTCGTTTCCTACCTGATCGACGAACGCGGCGTCGATCGCATCCCGGCAACGCTTCTCATCGGGACCGCCATATTCCTCTTCGGCGCTCCCGTCGCGTACGACGGGAGCCTCTCGTGGCTCACGGTCTACGACGAACTCGCGAACAACATCCTGCTCATCCTCGGCGCGCTGTTGTTATCCGTCTACATCGGCTGGGTCCAGACCGACCTCGGCCTCGAGGAACTCGGCAAAGGGATCCGAAACCTCGGCGGGTGGGGAACGGCCTGGATCTGGGCCCTTCGAGTGCCCGTCGTTGTCACGCTGGTCGTGATCCTCGGACTGAACGCGATCGGTGCGTACGAGGCGATCAGCGGTATTCTCGGCTAATCGGCGGCCGTTTTCGCCGATCAGGCCTCGCCGTACACTGGCACCGCAGCGCCGCTCGTCACCGCCGCGGCGTCGCTACAGAGAAACGCCATCACGTCGGCGATCTCGAGCGGATCGACCCATGCGTCGTGATCGGCGTCGGGCATCATCTCGCGGTTCATCGGGGTGTCGATGACGCTCGGCATGACGCAGTTGGCTCGCACCGTCCCGCGGTTCTCCTCGGCCAACGTCTCCGTCAGTAGCCGGATGCCGGCCTTCGTGATCCGGTAGGGGCCGTCGCCCTCGCCGCCCTCGAGCGAGGAGCGGGCGCTGATCCCCACGATCGCTCCTTCGGTTTCCTGCAGGTGGGGCAGGGCGTGTTTCGCGGCGAGGAAGGCCGTCTTCAGGTTGACGTTCAGGAGGAGGTCGAACTCCTCGAGGTCGGTCTCCTCGATGCGGTCGCCGCCGCGCCACGTCCCGGCGACGTTCAGCAGGTGGTCGATCCGGCCGTGGTCGTCGACGATCGTGTCCATCAGCGCCGCGACCTCGTCCTCGTCGGTCAGGTCCGCCTCGTAGAAGGCGAGAGCGGACTCGTCGGTGGGATCACGCTCGAGCAGACTGTCCTCGTCGTCGGGTGCGATCACGTCGACCGCACAGACGGTCGCGCCGGCCTCGCGGAAGCGATCGACGGCGGCGCTGCCGAGCGCGCCGCTCGCGCCGGTGATCACTGCGACAGTCCCCTCGAAGTCGACCTCGAAGTCGGTATCGGGTGACATACGGGTGGGTGTGTGTCCCTGTCGCATCAAAGGCGGGGCTGCACGCGGCGTCGACTCATACGGGCCGTGTAACGACGGATCAGGACAACCACAGGACGGTCGCGGTTGCACCGAGCGACGGACACCAGTCCATTTCACACCGCGCGTGCTACTGTCGCTAGCAGCCGATACGAAGCCGATCGAGAATTCGTGGCCGTCCATACCAGCGACGGCCGCAGTGAAGCGACCGATCGTCACGTCGTTCCGTCAACAGTATTAGCCGTCGCCCACCGGCAGGGCCGCGCGTCTGAACCAGAACTCCGCGACCGCTTCGACCAGTTCGGTGTACCCTTCGGCGTCCGTCGGCTTCTCGAGGGAGGCGTTCGCGCCAAGGCGGTAGCTCTCGCGGACTGCCTCCGAATCCCCCGGTCGGGCCAGCACGAGGACGGGACGCCGTCCCAGTACCGCCTCGTCGGCGAGTGCCTCGAGTAACTCGAGGCCGTCGGTTCGCGACAGGTCCCGGTCCAGCAAGACGAGATCGGGGCCGGCCGACGAGTCGGTCGCCGCGTCGGTGAGGATCCGAAGCGCCTCGGTCCCGTTGGACACGACCTGAACCGACGTTTTGACGGCGATGTCGTCGAACTCGGCTTCGATACGGCTGCTCGTCTCGTCGTCGTCCGCGACGAGGAGGACATCGACCGCGTCGTTACATCGACCTCTCATGCGTGGATCAGAACTGATCGGGCAGTCGGTGTCCCGCCCGGTGCAACAGTCGTCTCCATCTAGTCAGGCGGTTCTTTTAACAATACTTGCTAAGTGCTTTGGATCGGTCCCGATGACTCTCCGCGGATCCGACGGCTGCGACCCGCCGACCGACTGAAGCCGCTGGGCGACGATCGACCGCTATGCGCTGTATCGCCCACCGGGGGTTCGCCGCGGTCGCGCCCGAGAACACGATCGGCGCGGTCCGCGCTGCGGCAGACCGCGCCGACGCCGTCGAGTTCGACGTGCGCCGCTGTGGGACCGGCGAACTCGTCGTCGTTCACGACGAGACGATCGATCGAGTCACCGACGGGACCGGCACCGTCGCGGCGCTGTCGCTTGCGGCCCTCGCCGACCGGTCCGTCCGCGGGACCGGCGAGGGGATCCCGACGCTCGCTGCCATGCTCGCGGCCGTCCCGCCGACAGTCGAAGTCCATATCGAACTGAAAGAGCGCGGTCTCGCCGCCGACGTTCTCGCGATCCTCGACCGAACCGACCTCCCCAACCGAGTCGTCGTCACCTCCTTTCTGCCCGGCGAACTGCGGACGATCCGCGAGCGTGATTCGAGCCAACCGATCGGCCTGCTGGCCAGCCACCGCCTCGAGACGCCGGTGACGACCGCGGTGGAACTCGACTGTGCCGTCCTCGGTGCGAACCGCGTTCGGTGTCTGGCGACCGGGATCGTCCCGCGGGCGACGGCAGTCGATCTCGAGGTCCACGCCTGGACGGTCGAGCGGGCAGCGACGGCGCGGCTGCTCGAGCGGCGGGGCGTCGACTACGTCTCGGCCGATCGGCCGCTCGACGTGTAGCGGGCGAGTGACGACCGCCGACCGGCCGCTCGCCGAGACGATTTGATCGGCTACGCCTCGGTCGTCGTCACCGAGACGGTCCGCGTTCGCGGCCCGTCACATTCGACGAGCAACACCGACTGCCAGGTCCCCAGCGCCGGCTCGCCGTCCGCGACCGGGACCGTCACGTCGGGGCCCAGTAGCGCGGCCCGCAGATGCGAGTCCGCATTGCCGTCCAGTTCGTCGTGTGCGTGTCCCGAATCGGGAACGAGGTCCCGCAGGAACGACTCGAGGTCGCCCCGGAGCCGTGGCTCGTTTTCCTGGACGACGAGCGCGGCCGTCGTGTGTTCGACGAAGGCCGTACAGGTACCCGACTCGCAGTCGTCCGGAACCGCCGCGGCGATCGACTCGGTCACGTCGACGGTCGTCAGTCGCTCGTCCGTCTCGACGGTGAACGTCATGGGCTGGCCTACGGCGGCGAGAAAGGGCTCGGTTTCGGTTCCGGCACGGACTACGACAACCGACCCGCGGCCCACGACGCGCGGTCGCGGACGTTCGGTGCCGGGTCCCGACTCGCGAGGTCGGCGAGTCGCGGTTCGGCAGCTTCGACGCCGCCGTGTCCGAGTGCGACGCAGGCGTTCGCCCGAACGTGTGCGTGGTCGTCGGCGAGCAACGAGAGCAACTGGCGGCGGACCGGGTCCACCGCGGTTTCGGTGCCGGCGGCGATGCGGGCGATCGTCACCGCGGCTGCGGCCCGGGTGTCGGGATCGTCACAGGAAAGCGCGGTCCCCAACTCCGCAGTGACCGATTCGACCGCCGCTGGGTCGTGGTGGGCCACGTCGCCGAGACAGCCGATCGCCTCGTGTCGGACGGCCGGGTTTTCGTGATCGACGAGCGCCGCGGCGTGGGAAACGAACGCGAGCGAGCCGAGATCCCCCTCCGACCGCGCCAGTCGCCCGAGCGCGCGCAGTGCGGGCCGCCCGTTCTCTGCCGGAGCAGCCGACAGCGCCGCTTTCAACACGGATACCGCCGGCTCGAGTGCCGTCGGATCGACCCGAGAAACGTGCGCCAGCGCGTCGAGGCCGTCCGTATCGTAGTCCGACCGCTGCTCGAGGACGTCGGCGATCGCCACGGTATGATCGACGACGACGTCGGGTCGCTCGGCAGCGACGGCCGCGAGACACCGGAGCAACTCGCCGGTCATCGGCCGATCGGGGTCGTCGCGGGCGACGGCGACGATCGACCCCGTCGACGGTGCGACGTCGGTCGGTGCCTCGGCCGCCAGATCGGCGAGGCAGGCGGCGACCGTCTCCCGGAAGTCGATCTCGGGCCGCTCGAGCAGCGACCGGAGTTTCGGGACCGTCGGGGCACAGCCGGCCGCCCCGTCCCGCTCGTCGATCGCGGTCCGGATCCGGTTTACCGCCGCTCGTTGTTCGCTCGGCTCCCCGTCGAGTCGTGTCAGGACTGCTGGCAGGTCGATCCCGGTGGCTCCCCGGCCCCGGGGCTCGACGGCCTCGCCCCCATCCCCATCCATCGTGTCTCGCCAATCGAACAAAACCAGCAAAAGCCTTCTGGCCAACGCGATCGGCCGTTCGCCTGACGACGGGCCGTCGCGGGCGGGCTTCGGAGCCGGTGCCGGCTCGAGCGCGGCCGTTCGGCGCCGTCCGACGGCGGACCGGCTCAGGCCAGCCACTCGTCGGGCTTCGTGTCGTAGTCCACGTCGTCGGCCGCGAGGTGTTCGACCTCCTCCCAGGGGACGTCCTCGGTCGTCATCGTCTGGCCGTCGTATCGGATCAGTTTGCCCTGCTCTTCGGCGTCGGGCTCGCGGTTGCGCCGCTTTGCGACCTCGATGTCGTGTTCGTCGACCTCCTTGACGATCGTCAGCAGGTTCACCGGCCGGCCCCACAGCTCGAAGATCCGCTTCAGCGTCTCCTTTGCCTGCCCGAGATCGAGCATGACGCCGTTGTACTGGTGACCGAGCAACAGTTCGTTGGCGTTGTTGTAGTTGCCGTCGTAGACGGCGATGGTCGGCTTCCCGAAGTTGGTAAACTGCAAGAGCAGTTTCTTCTTGACGTCCGCGGCGGCGTCGCTGGCGACGTGGAACTGCCCGGTCGCCTGCGAGTGTTCGTAGGTGAAGTAGTTGTTCTCCGTGATGAACTCCTGAGTCAGGAACTCGTCGAGGAAGGTCACGTCATTGTGACTCTCCCGGACGTCGAACAGCCGGTCCCAGCCGGCCGCGTAGTCGATCTCCGCGAGCGCGTCCGCGACGGAGTCGTACCGCGCGTCGTCGAACAGGTAGCGGCCGATCCGCTCGAGGTCGTTCTGGCTGACTCGCTTGAGGAAGCCCCGATGCTGGCGCTTGACCAGCGAGTAGTGCCGGCGGGCCAGCCCCTCGTAGGTCAGGACCTTCCAGGGGTACTTCTCGACGTCTATCTCGCCCTCGCGGGCCCGCTCGAGCGCCTCGTGATCGACCCACTCGTCGGGCAGTGTCGCGACGTCATCGAGCGTGTCGGGCGAAATCGTCTCGAGCGCCGCGGGCGGCTCGAGCGTCTCGAGGACGTCGTCGAAGTCGACGACGTCGGTGAGGTTGCGCCAGGAGACGCCCTCGACGCGCAGCAGAGCCTCGAGGACTTCCTGCCGGTTGGTGGTGTTCTCGACGTACTCCCAGAGTTCCATCCCGAGGCTGTAGGGGTTGAGCCCGCCCGAGGCCAGGACTTTCGCCATGTGGTCGGCGTAGTTGAGGAACTCGTCGTCGCCGGCGAAGGCCTCGTCGGTCATCATCGTCGATTCCCAGTAGGCGGCCCACCCCTCATTCATCACCTTCGTCATCTTCTGGGCGGCGAAGTAGTAGGCCTCCGCGCGCATCATATCGAGGATGTCGCGTTGCCACTCTTCCATCTCGACGCCGCGGCCGGCCTCCGCGTCGTACTGCTTGCCGTGTTCGCGGACGAACGCCAGCAGGTCCTTCTGTGGCTCCTCCGGGAAGCTCCCGGTGATCTCCTCGCCCTCGAGTTTCTCGACCCACTCCGCGTCGAAGACCTCGCCTTTGATCTCGTCGGAGAGGTCGAGTTCGTCCAACTTCTCGGCGAGATCCTCGTCGATCTCGCCCGCGGGACCGTCGACATCGAGCCGACGGGTGAAGACCTGATGCTGGTCGATGTTGTCCTCGAGGCTCAGACAGTGGTCGATCCACTTCTCGACCTCGGCGCGGTCGATGTCGGGATCGGACATGTACTCGTCGATGGCTCTGGCGTGGCGCTCGAGCATGGCGGCGGCGTTGACCTGATCCTCGTCGGCCTGGCCGCCGGTGAACATGCCGAACCAGTCGTTGTTCGCGAAGAAGTCCGAGTGGGCCTCGACGTGGGTGATCACCGCCTTCTGGTCGGCCACCGTGTTCGACTCCTGCAGGAAGGCGTGGGCCGGGTTATCGTTGTTGACGATCTCGAAGGCCTTCCCGCCGCCGTACTGGCCCTGTTTCTGTTGCTTGTCGTACTGCATGCCCCACCGCCAGTGGGGATACCGAGACTGGAACCCGCCGTAGGCGATGAGTTCGTTCATCTCGTCGTAGTCGATGATCCAGTACTTCACGGGGTAGGGCTCGAGGCCGAGTTTCTCGGCCAGATTGCGGGCCTCTTCGACCGGCTCCTCGAGCTCGCCCGCGATCGCCTGTTTGCGGAAGCGGTCCGCGTTGGAGTTGCGTTTACTCATCTGATTCGCCCTCCGTCGAGAGGATGTCGTAGATCGCGTCGGTCACGTCCGACTGGTCGTTGACGTAGGCCACCGCCACGTCGTCGGCGTCGGTCCCGAAGTGGCGCTCGAGTTCCTCGGCGTGGGTGGCGTTGATCGCGTTGCCCGACGGCTGGGTCTCCACGTAAGCGTGGAGGTTCGCCGGGATCTCCTCCATCAGCGGGATGACCCGTTCCTCGGTGTCGTTCGAGGAGTTCTCGGAGTCCCCCGCCGCGAAGACGTAGCGGTTCCAGTCGCTCCAGGGGTACTCCTCCAAGAGCTGCTGGGCCAGTTCGTACGCGCTCGAGATTTTCGTCCCGCCGCCGCTGCGGATGCCGAAGAATTCGTCGCGCTCGACCGCCCAGGCGTCGGCGTCGTGGGCGATGTAGACGAACTCGGCGTTGTCGTACTTGCCCTGCAGGTACCAGTCCAGCGGGGTGAAGGTCCGCTCGACGAGTTCGCGTTTCTTCTCGCGCATCGAGCCGGAGACGTCCCGGATGTTGACGACCACGACGTTCTTCTCCTTTTCCTCGATGATCTCGGGATGGCGGTAGCGCTCGTCCTCGCGGCGGAAGGGGACGTGTTGGATCCCCTCGCGGCGGATCTTCTGTTGGACGCTCTCGCGCTCGACGTTTTCCTCGACCGCCTCGATGGAGTCCCATGTACCGCGCTCCTCGTCCGGAATGTCCTTGTAGGCCTCTTCGATCCAGGCCATCGACACCGGGAGGTTCTCGCCGCGGGCCCACTCGAAGACCTCGCGGGGCGAAATCCCCTCGACCTTGCAGAGTTCCCGCAGAAACTCCTCGTCGAAGTCCATCGCGAGCTTGCGCTTGAGCCCCTCCTTGAACATCCGCTCGAAGTCGAGCGTGCTGTTCGGGCCCGTCCGCGTGAGGTCGGTGAAGGGGCCTTCCTTCTCCTCGATGACCTTCTTCCCCTTGGGATCGAGGTCCAGCCCGAGTTCTTCGTCGAGTTCCTCGGCGAACTCCTCGGGGTCCATCTCGTAGTACTCGTGGTCGCCGCCCTCCTCGCCGGGCTCGCCGTCTTCGCCGTCGTCGTCGCCCGGCTGTGGCTGGGGCTGGCCGACCGGCTGCCCGGCGTCGGGGGTCCCGTCCTCGCCCTGCCCGACCCCGCCCTGATCGCGCTGATCGTACTCGAACTCCGGCAGCGAGACGATCTTGACCGGGATGTTGATCTCGCCGGGGCCGCTCCCCGCGAGGTCGCCGTACTGGATGAAGTCGGCCAGGTCCTCGCGGCGCTCCTCGCCGACTTCGCGGAACCGCTCGAGGTCGTCTCTCAGTCCCATCTGTAACTCACCTGTCCCATGACGTGTCTACTGGTTAGCTCGGCCGACGCCTCCGAGTAGCCGAAGAGGTCGACCATGGTCTCGATCGTGTTTGCCTTGACCGCCGCCGTCTGGGTGTCGCTCGGCGGATCGCTCCACTGTCGCGGATCGAAGTCCTCGAAGGTCCGTTCGACGTCGTCCCAGTCGTGGCTCTCGAGGACGGTCTTGATCACCGGGATCGCGGTGAGGTCGACGTCCTCGACCGAGAAGTCCTCGTCGCGGTGTTCCCACGCGTGACGGTTCAGCGAGGTGATGACCTTCTCGCGGCGGAAGTTCCGGACGCTCTCGCGGGGCTGGTTGCCGTCGTACTCGTTCTCGGAGAACCGGCCGAGGTGTTCGATCTCGAACAGCTTCATCTTCAGCGGATCGGGCTCGACCCGCTCGCCGCGGTCGTTGTACAGCGGCTCGTCGGTCTCCCACGCGTAGACGTGTTCGACGTACTCGGCGACGGTCTCCTCGTCGACGCGCTTGTCGTACATGATTGCCTCGATGACGTCGCTCTCCTGCTGGTCGTAGACGTAGTTTTTCACGGGGACGACGCGGTTCTCGAACTCGGAGCGCTCGCCCGTCGAGAACACCGGCGCGTCGACCAACCCCTCGACCATCGCGTTGAGGACGTCGCGGGGCATGACGACGTCCTCGACCGGGAGGTCGGCGTGGTGGCGGTCGCGGTCGGTCTGGAGCAGTTCCGCGAGCGTGTCCCGCGTGTACGTCACCGGGATGCCGTGATCGCCGTCGTTGCCGTCGTCGTCGAAGTCGAACTCCTCTTTCTCGCGGCGGCTGTCGCCCTCCTGCAGGTAGCCCTGATCGTAGATCAGTGCCTTGTCGACGAGATCGAGCCCGTTCGGGAGGGTTTCCTCGTCCAGTCGCGTGACGACGGCATACAGCGCGGCCGCCTCGATCGCGTGGGGCGCGAACTCCTGGACCCGCGTCTCGCCGTCGCGGTCCTTGATCGTCACCCGCACCGGCGCGCGGATCCGGTCGGCGAGTTCGTCGTAGCTCCCAGCTTCCCAGACCGCCGTCTCGTTGGTTAGCTCGCGCCGGATCAGCTCCGTCTCGAGGCTGAGGTTCGTCAGGTAGCCAAAGCGGTGTTTGTCCAGGCGCCGCTTCAGCGCCTTCAGCGGGTCCATTCCGTTTCGATCGGAGTGCTGGTTGAGCTGGGCCTCGAGATCGGGGTTGGAGATGATCAGCATCTGGCTGTCGACGTCCATCCCGATCCCCTTGTCCAGTTTCACGGACTGTTCGTCGGGGACGTTCAGCAGCTTCTGGAGGAGGTCGGCGTGCTGGGCCGCGTCCTCGACGATGGTGAGGACGCCGTTGCCCTGCGACAGGACGCCGTCGTAGCTAAAGGCCTGCGGGTTCTTCCGGCCCCGCGAGTCCAGTTCCTGAAGCATCCCGTGCATCCACGAGCCGACGAGCCGTTCCTTGGGCCGGCCGTCGTCCTCGGAGTGGAGGACGCCGACGCCCTGTCCGACGTCGACGACGTAGTTTTTCACGCGCAGGTGATCCTCGTCGGTGATCGCCGAGAACAGGTCGTCCTCGCCCCGTCGGCGATAGCGTTCCTCGAGGAAGTCGTAGGCCTCCCGCGAGAAGGGGTCCAGCGCCGCGTCGACCTGAATCGGGACGTGATCGTCGAGTTCGTCGTTCAACTCGGCGAGCAGGTCCTCGCGGACGGCGTCGGGGAACACCGACAGGGGATGGGCCTGGACCGGGCTCTCGTACCAGTTCTGTTCGTCGGCGGCGCTCGTGCCGCCGTCGTCGCCGTAGCTCAGTCCGCGCTCGCCGCCCTCGGCGGTCGAGATGTTCCACTCGACGGTGTACCGGCGGCCCTCGGGCGTCTTCGAGTACTCGCGCAGCCCGTTGACCAGACACCGCTTGAGTTCGGACTTGCCCGTCGCCGTCGGGCCCTCGAACCAGATGATCTTCTCGTCTTTCGCCCGGCCCGCGGCGATCGACCGCAGGTCGTCGACGAACCCGTTCAGGACCTCGGTGTTGCCCAAGATGGCGTGTTCGCCGTCGTTGTACGGGTCGTCGAAGAAGCGGTAGCGCTCCTTCTCCTCGCCCTCCTCGACGACCGTGCGGGTGCCGGCGGCCTCGATCGCCTCGAGGAGGTACTTCGAGGCGTGGGAGGCGATCTGTGGGTTCTCGAAGAGCCGATCGACGTACGCCGCGAGGCTCATCGGCTCCTCGTAGGTCTCCTCGAGGGCGCGGTCGGCCTCGGTGACGTAGTCGTGTCCGGTCATGTTAGTCTTCCATCTCGGTTTTGGCGACCTCCGCGCCGGCGAACTCGAGTACTTCCTTCGCGCCGCCTTCGGAGTAGCCCTGTTCGATCAGCGCGTCGATCCACGCGGAGCGTTCGTCGTCGTCGAAGTCGTTGGCCGACACCAGCGCGGAGAAGTTGATGTTGTGCTTCTTGTCCTCCCAGAGCTTGCGTTCCAGGGCACGGCGCAGGCGCTCGTTGTCCTGCGGGTTGAACGCCTCGCCCTCGCGGGCGCGGCGGGAAACCCAGTTCGAGACCTCTTGGCGGAAGTCTTCCTTCCGATCTTCGGGGATGTCGAGTTTCTCCTCGACCGAGCGCAGGAACGTCTCGTCGGGCTCTTGCTCGCGGCCCGTCAACTCGTCCTCGATGGTGTCGTCGTCGATGTAGGCCATCACGTGGTCCATGTACTTCTCGCCCTGGCGCTGGATCTCGTCGATGTCGTAGGCCAGCGCGTGGCGGACGTCCTCGATGGCGCGTTCCTTGTACTCCTCGCGGACCGTCTCGAGGTAGCGGTAGTACTGCTCGAAGTTGTCCTCCGGGATGGAGCCGTGGTGTTCGAGGTTCTCCTCGAAGAAGTTAAAGACCGTTAGCGGCGAGAGGAACCCGCGCTGGCGGTGTTTGGAGTCCATGATCGCCTCGGCGATCTCGTCGCCGATAAAGCGCGGTGAGACCCCGACCATGCCCTCGCCGATCTCGGCTTTCGCCTCGGCTTCCTCGCGGAGCTTTTTCGTGTCGATATCGTCGCCCTCGTCGATCTCGCCGTTGTAGGCTTTGGCCTTCGAGAGCAGCCCGACGGTCTCGGTGTCGGGTTCCTCGATGCGAGTCAAGACGCCGAACAGCCCCGCCATCTCGAGGGTGTGTGGCTCGACGTTGATGTCGGGCACGTCGGCGTTTTGCAGCATCTTCTCGTAGATGTTGGCCTCGTCCTCGTAGGAGAGGACGTAGGGGAAATCGATCCGCTTGGTACGGTCGTTGAAGGCCTCCATCTTCTCGTCGCCCTTCTTGTCCTTGTACTCGGGCATGTTCGTCCGGCCGACGATCACCTGGTCGATGTCGATCCGGGGGTTGTTCTTGGGCTTGATCGTCTGTTCCTGGGTCGCATGGAGGAAGTCGTAGAGGAACTCCCGCTGGAGTTTGAGCAGTTCCTCGCCGGAGAAGATCCCCCGGTTCGCGTTACAGAACGCGCCGGAGTAGTCGAACGCTCGGGGGTCGCTCTCGCCGTAGATGGCGATCTTCGAGTAGTTGACGTCGCCGGTGAGTTCGGTCTCGTCCTGGTTCTTCTTGTCCTTGGGCTCGAAGGTCTCGAGGCCCTGTCGCTTGTTCTCGTCGGCGACGAAGCGGACGATCTCGACGTGGTTCTCGAGGACCTGCTGGAGGTCGTCCTCGTAATAGGCCAGCAGCTTGTCCATGTAGAACTCGCTTTCCGGATCGAGCGCCTGCTCGTTCTGGATGGTGTAGGGGGCATCGAGGTTCTCGTTGAGATCGTCGATGACCCGCTGGCGCTGCTCGAGCGGCAGGAGGACGAGCGGGTCCTGGTTCATCGGGGACCGGACCGTGTCGTCGGCCGGGTCCTGGTCCTGGATGACGTCACAGAGGTTCGTCCACCGGAAGGTGTACATCCGGCCGTCCTCGCGGAGCGTGTAGTCCTCGAAGTACTTCCGGACCTGCTTGTCGAAGTGGGACTTGCCGGAGCCGACCGGCCCCAGCAGGAGCTTGATCCGTCGTTCCGGCCCGAGCCGGCGAGCGCCGGATTTGACCTTGTTGACGAACTCGTGGATCGACTGATGGATCACCTTCCCGTAGAAGGTGTTCTCGCCGTCGCCCAGCGGGTCCTCGCTGGCGAGTTGGTACTCCACCATCCCTTCGGTCTCGTCGTAGGTGGTGCCGTAGTAGTCGAACATGTCCGCGACGCGCTGATGGGCGTTGCGGGCCACTTTCGGATCCTCGTACACCTCCTCCAGGTACCAGTCGAAGGACTTGGTCTCCCGCAGGTCCGCGGGCATCGACTCTTTGTAATCGGTACTGAGCTGCTCGAGTGTCTCGATGTCACCGGTCATGGTATCGTTGAGTGGGTTCCCCCCGCTTGCGGTCGTCCGTGATCGCACGGAGTGAAAGCGGACGTCTTCGACCAGCCGAGGCGTCTCGCGGCCGAACCGTCGGAATCCGTCGCCTCGCTGTACCCGACGTGAGCGTCGAACTCGTCGGGCTCCTCGAGGGGACTCTCGGGGAGCGTGACCCGTTCGTGGGCGGCGTAGTAGCGTGTCATCTGTCACCTTTCACCACTCTCCGTTGCCCAACACCGTGTAGGGGGTCGAGCAACGGTGCGCCGGGGACGGGCGCGGAGTGGATCGGTCCGGCGATCGGATACCGATAGTATTTAATGAGTGAGTAATCCAGGTACTTAACCTTAGCCCCAAAAGGTATTTGTCAGAACCTCATTCCACACGAATTCTGCTAGAAACATATGTTGGGCCTAGGTATCACACCCCACATTCGGGCGACTATGGTATAAGTTGCCAGCCTGCATAGGCAGCGTGGGCTCGCGCGCGCCAGTTCGGGGTCGCGGCGAGTCACTGGACCACCCTCGTCCCTCTGGCCACCGTGACGAGGGGGATTTAGGCGCGGGGCGTCTATCGGAGGCTATGTCGGACTCGACCGCTGACGACGGGGGTATCGACCCGCGGCTCCCCGAGGCCTGGCAGGTCTGGAGTCGGGGCGAGGACGGCCGGCTCGTCCTCGCGTACCGACCGGATGTCTTCGACGCCGCGGACTTCCCCGCTCCCTGTCTGCCGACGCTGTATCTCACCCACGGCAAGCGAACCCGACGTCCCGGCGTTCACCCCGGCGACACCGCCGACACCGCGGACTGGTTCGTCACGCTCTATCTCGAGCCCGACGTCTCGCTGGACGAGACGCTGCGGTACCCGACGCGCGACGCGGCCCTCGAGGAAACGGTCGCACTCGCCCGGCGGTTCGACGACGGCGAGATCGACTACCGCGACCTGTATCAGGTTCCCCGCGAGGAGTACTTCGAGCGACTCGACGACCTCACCGGCGACGGCTGCGAGGACTGACTCCCGAAGCGGTGATCGACTGGACCGTCGCGGCCGCCGTGACGTGACCCTTAACCGCCAGTGGCGAGTATCCGTTCCCATGTCGACCGTTACGCTCGTCGGGTCCCGGCTGGCCGAACCGGGGACCGAGTTCATCTACGAGGGCGAAGCCGATGCCTGTGCCGGCTGTCCGTACCGGAGCCAGTGTCTCAATCTCTCGCCGGGCACGAAGTATCAGGTCACGTCGATCCGCGAGAACGCCCAGACCCTCGAGTGTGCCATGCACGACGGCGGGGTCCGGGCCGTCGAGGTCGAGCCGGTCTCCGTGCGCGCGAACATCACGTCGAAGGGTGCCTTCGCCGGCAGCAAGACCAGCCTCCCCGGCCCCTGCCCCTACGTCGAGTGTCCGAGTCACGAGTACTGCGAGCCCGACGGCGTCGCCTTCGACGAGGAGTACCGCATCGCCGAGATCGTCGGCGAGCCGCCACACGAGGTCTGTCACCTCGATCGGTCGCTCGAACTGGTCGAACTCGAGACCGACGAGTAATCACATCGAGAACCCCGGCACTGTTCTCGCCGTCCGGAGCTACGCCTCGAGCGCGCTCTCCTCGAGCCAGCTTCCCGCCCAGCACTCGATCTCGCCGAAAACCGGCTCGAGAGACTCGCCCTTGTCGGTGAGGCTGTAGAAGGTGGCGACGGGGGCGTCCTCCTCGATGCGTCGTTCGACGAAGCCCATCTCGCCTAAGTCGTCGAGGACCCGCGAGAGGGTGCGGGCGTTCGCGCCCGTCGAGCGCTTGAGTTCGTTGAAGCGCTGTTCGCCGTCCAGTAGCTCGTGGAGGACCGCCAGTCGCCACTTGGAGCCGATCTGCTCGAGGGAGGCGATCACGGGACAGGCGCCGTCGTCCTGTTCGCGGGGTTCGGGCCGTTGGGATGCCATTGAGTACCGCCGCCTACGTCGCGAACCGTTTTAGTAGTTCGCATACGAACCGGGTATCATCGTGTTAGTAGATTGTGCGCGGCGACCGGCAGCGCCGACGCCGGCCCGACGGGTGAGACGGCGATGACCGACGGCGGAACGGCCGGAACGGACGGGTCCGACGCCCTCGAAATCGATGCCGCCGACCACGACGGCTCGCTCTATCGGATCCTCTCGAGCGCGGTCGTCCCCCGGCCGATCGCGTGGGTGAGTACCACGAGCGAGGACGGCGTCGACAACCTCGCGCCGTACAGCTTCTTCACCGTGGCGTCGGTCGACCCACCGGTCCTGCTGTTCGCGCCGGTCGATGGAGCCGACGGGCTCAAGGACACGCCGCGAAACGCCCGCGACACCGGCGAGTTCGTCGTCAACCTCGTCACTGCGGACCTCGCCGAAGCGATGAACGAGACCAGCGCCACGCTGCCGGCCGCGGAAAGCGAGTTCGACCACGCCGGCCTCGAGCGCGCCGCCTCGAGCGCGGTCGACGTACCGCGGGTCGCCGACGCCGCGGTGACCTTCGAGTGTTCCCTCCACGACCTCGTCGACGTCGGCGGCTCGACGCTCGTGCTGGGTGAAGTCGAACACGTCCACATCAAGGAATCGGTGACGACCGACGGGAAGATCGACGTCGACGAGATCGACGCTCTCGGTCGACTCGCGGGGAGCCGGTACGCCCGAACCGGGGATCGGTTCTCGCTCGAGCGACCGCCGTAGCTCCCGACCGTCTCCGTCGCGAACGCGGGTCACGGCCGGCGCTACTCCGCCGGCGGGTCGCTCTCGAGCAACGTCTCGAGGTTCTCCAGCGCCCGCAGATAGACGGGGACCGAACCCGCAGCGTGGACGGGGAGTTCGAACGCGATCCGACACCGCCGTTCGCCGAGGTCGTCGATGCGGTGGCCGGCTGCGGGGATCCCAGTCACGCGCCAGGTCCAGCGCCGTTCCGTACACGACGTGATCCGGAACGGGACCCACGCACCCGGCACACGGATCCGTCCCCGCGTGTCGGGACGAAGCCGCCGGTCGGTCGCCTCGACGCCGTTGACCAGCGGCGACCACTCCGGCCAGCGGGTCGTGTCGACCAGGAGGTCCCAGGCCTCGGCCGCGGGAACCGAGAGGACGTGCGACACCTCGAGGCGGCGGCCGTCCGGGGTCGTCGCGGTCCGAACTCGAGTCATGGGTTCCCTAGCCGCTCCTCGGATATGAGGGTTTCACGCCGACGGGCGGGGCGGCTCAGTCTAGCCGTCGGAGGTCGCCGTACAGCTCTTCGTTCTGGACGTGCGTACAGAACTGGGCGCACAGCCGACAGAGCGCGGTTGCGTCGTCGAAGGTCCTGACACTCCCGTCCCAGCGCGTATGCACGGCACCGAGCATCGCGCTTCGGACGTCCGGTTCCGTCGCCACCATGAACCGCTCGGCGCGCCGCGGCGGGTTCGCGTCGGCCGGATCCCCGTCGGCGTCCGATCCGAGCATGTCCTCGAGGACGCTCCCGATCTCGATCCCGACACCGAGGTTGTCACCGACGGCAGGTGCGACGAACACCGTCGCGTTGCTGGCCCTGGCGAACTCGATGCTCTGGGTCGCCGCGTCCATCTCCTCGAGATCGATCCCGACGTCGATCGCCAGAAAGGCGTTGAAGCCGCGCTCGCGCAGACAGTCTCGGGTCTCCTGTAGCAGCCGGAGAACGTCGTCCTCCGCGTACGACCCGGAGCGCTCGTTCCACGTCGCGAACGACGGGAGAGCGTCGTCGGTCGAATCGGCGTCGTCCGGGAGCAGGGCCTCGACGTCGAACGTTCGGTACGGACCCATCACGTACACCAGAAACCGCTCCCGTTCGACGGGCGAGAGCGCGTCGGAATCGCCGCAGTCCCGCGGGAGATTCTCGATGATACGCTGTCGCATTGGCGTCGGCTACCGAGGGATCACATATAAAACCGGCCGCTATAGAGAGTTCTCTAGTAGACAACGCCTAAGTCGATCGGGCGACAAGCGATTCACACGAGACGGTATGGCAGATGCAACTAACCGAGACGCAGGGGACGTCCGGCGGCCGGAGCCGCCGCTCCCGGAGAACAGCGGGTTGACGCTCGAGGAGTACCTCGACATGCAGCGGGCGATCGGCCATCCGGTCCGGTACCGGTTGCTGCGAACGCTGGTCGCGAACGACGAACTGAGTGCGTCGGCGTTCAACGACGCCGTCGACGTGGCGTCGCACAACTTCCACTATCACCTGGACGAACTGGTCGACGTCGGACTGGTCGATAAACGACAGCGGCGGACGCCAGATAGCAGCGGCTTCTACACCTACTATCGGCCGACGGCGATGGGACGGGGCATCCTCGAACACGGCGTCCACGAACTGATGCGCCGGGAACGCGAGTTCAACGACGCCTACGCCTGACCGCGGCCGATCGGTTCCCGGACCTGACTGTCGTCACCACTAGACTTTACTGGGGTGGCTCCCTCCGTCGGACTATCGAATGGCGATACTCGAAGTGGACGACCTCCGGAAGGAATACGGCGGCTTCACCGCCGTCGAGGGCAGCTCCTTCGAGATCGAACGCGGCGAGGTCTTCGGCGTCGTCGGCCCCAACGGTGCGGGCAAGACGACGACGCTGAAGATGCTGGCCGGGCTGATCGAGCCCACCGACGGCACCGCCGTCGTAGCCGGCCACACCCCGGGTGAGCGCGAGATGCAGCGCCGACTCGGCTTCCTCCCCGAGGAGTCCCCACTCTACGAGGAGATGACCGCGGTCGGCTACCTCGAGTTCTTCGCGGATCTCTACGACGTGCCCGCGGACGTGGCCACCGAGCGGATCCACGACTCGCTGGACCGCCTCGATCTCGAACACCGGGAGCGCCGGATCGGGAACATGTCCAAGGGGATGCAACGGAAGGTCGCGATCGCGCGGGCGCTGGTCAACGATCCCGACGTGTTGATCTTCGACGAGCCCGCCTCGGGACTGGACCCACTGACGACCAACTACATCATCGAGTTCACCCGCGAGCTGAGCGACGAGGGGAAGACGATCGTCTTCAGCGCGCACAACCTCTTTCACGTCGAGAGCATCTGCGACCGACTCATCATCATGAACGACGGTCGGATCGTCGCCCGCGGCACGCTCGAGGCGATCCGCGAGGCCCACGGCGGCACCGAGTACCACGTCTACGCGACGGCCGACGGTAGCGACGGGCCGGCCGACGCCGACTCGCCGCTCGAGGTCACCGAGGAGAACGGCCAGATCCGCCACGTCGTCGCCGATATGGCCACCGTCGAGGCCGTTCGAGAGGCCGTCGAGGCCGCCGGCGGCCGCGTGACCGACATCCAGACGAAGACGCCGAGCCTCGAGGAGATCTTCCTCGAGGTCGCCAGCGAACCGGAGGAGACGGAGGCGTGAGTGACGGCCGCCGCAGTGCGTTCGCCGACCGCCTCCGACGGCTCTCCAACTCCATCGCGCGCACGGGCCGGATCGCCCGCTGGGAAGTCACCTCCAGCGCGGGCACCGTCGACCGGAAGACGGCGGTCGCGCTCGTTGTGTTGGTCCTCGCGGCCGGAACCGCCGGCGTCTCCGTCTCTGACGAGGGGCTCGGCCTCGAGCGCGAGATATACGTCGTCGGCGTCGCCGAGGAGAGTCAGTACCACGACGTCGCGGTCGAAGCAGAGCAGTTTCGCCCGGTACCACTGGAAGACGTAGTGGCCGAATCCGGTGGCGGGAACGCCGACACCATCGCGCTTCGGGAGGACGCAAACGTCGACGTGGTGGTGACCCGCGACGGGCGGATCGCCCACGACGGCCCGAACGGCGCGGCGGCCTACGACGAGTTCCGGAGCGCAGTGGAGACGTACAACGCGAACCTGATGGATCGGGAGTCGGACCAGGCAGCGGCCTACCCTGTCCTCGTCTCCCTCGAGTATCAGGACCGCGACCTCGGGGGGACGACCGCCGACGGGACGAGCGACGACGGGGGCGGAACCGCGGACGAATCGAGCGATGGCGGGGACGGAACCACCGACGGCGGGACCGACAGCGACGGTGACGAACCCGCGACCGGTGGCGGCGGGGGCGGGGACGACGGCGGCGACGACCGCCTCCAGGTCCCCAACGTCGGCGGTGACTCGGGGGCCTCGAGCGCGCCGGGGACGCCCGGCTCGATCGCGCCGCCGTTCCCCTTCGACTCGCTCGTGTTGGCCTTCCTGTTCGTCGTGCCGATGAACTTCGTGATTCAGGCCTACGGGAGTACGATCATGGACGAACGGCTCAACCGCCGCGGCGAACTCCTCCTGGTGTCGCCGGCCTCGAGCCGCGAGATCGTCGCGGGGAAGACGCTGCCGTATCTGCTCGGACTCGTCGGGATCGTCGTCGCGATTGCGGTCGGTATCGGCGGGAGCCCGCTCGCAGTCGCCGCGGCGCTGCCGATCGCCCTGCTCTTCCTGGCAGCGTCGTTTACCGGCGCGATGTTTGCCCGCTCGTTCAAAGAACTCACGTTCGTGACGGTCACGATCAGCGTCTTTCTGACGACGTACACGTTCATTCCGGCGATCTTCACCGACGTGAACCCGATCGCGCTGATCTCGCCGCTGACGCTGATCGTGATGGACTTACAGGACGAGTCGGTTCGGCTCGGCGAGTACCTGTTCTCGACGGGGCCGTTTTACCTGAGCGCGGCGGTACTGTTCCTGCTCGGGGTCGGCGTCTACCGCGAGGAGGACATGTTCGCCCAGAAGCCGATCCCGGCGAAGGTCCTCGACGCGGTCGCGAACCGGCTCCGGGGCCGGCGGAGCATCGCCCTGCTATCGATCCTCTTTATCCCGTTCGTCTTCGCCGGCCAACTGCTCTCGGTCGCGCTGTTGTTCGCCGTCCCGGAGGTCGTCGCGGTACCGGCCATGGTCGTCGCCGCCGCCGCGATCGAGGAACTAGCCAAAAGCGTCGGCGTCTACGCCGGGTTCGCCCGCTCGCGGTTCGACGCCACCGCGAAGACCGCCGTCGTCCTCGGCGCGTTCTCGGGGGCCGGCTTCTTCCTCGGCGAGAAGGTCACCCACGTCGTCCAGTTCGTCGGCCTCCCGGACCTGCCGGTCGGAACCGCCGCGTTCGGCCCGGCCGTCTCGAGCGATCCGCTACTACTCGCGGTCGTGTTCCTCGCACCGCTTGCCCTGCACGTCGTGACCGCAATCTGCTCGGCCGTCGGTGCCAGCCGCGGGCGGACCGGCTACGCCGTCGGCTTCCTCGCGGCGACGATCGTTCACGTCGCGTACAACCTGGGGGTGTTGACCTTTGTCGCGTGACGGCGATCCCGGCCGGGACCGGGACGCGGAACCGAGCGGTCCGAACCCGCCGACGCGGGCCGACGGCGGGGGAGAGTCCGGCTCGAGCCGGCGAGCTAGGTGGGCGGTCGCCCGTCGCGAACTGGGATCGCTGCGCTCCGAGAAGACGATCATCCTGGCGCTGGCGATCCAGCTGTTCATCGCGGCCTTTTCCTCGTTTCTGGTCGTCGGGCTCGTCTCGTTGTACGATCCTGGGGCCGTCGACAGCTACGAGCTAGATGTCGCGGTCACTGGCGACGACACCGAGACCCTGCTGTCGGTCGCGAACGAACGCGACGGCGTCACTGCCCGGCAATTCGACGACCGTGGGGCGGCCTACGAGGCGTTCGATTCCGGGTCCGTTTCGGCCGTCCTCGACGCCAACCGGAACGACGACGGGCGGCTCAGCGTCAGGGTGACGGCTCCGGAGGAGGGGATCCGGACGACCCTGCTCGTGGTCCAGCTGCGGGACACCCTCCAGCAGGTCGAACGCGTCGAGCGCCAGCGAAACGCCGATGCCGGGCGGCTCGAGCGCTCGCCGGTCCCCGTGCCGAGCGAGATCGAGGCCAGCCCGTACGTCGGCTTCACCTACACGATCCTGGTGCCGCTGCTTTGCTTCCTGCCGGTGTTCATCAGCGGCTCGATCGCCGTCGACTCGCTGATCGAGGAGCGCCAGCGGGGCACCCTCGAGTTGCTCCGGGTCGCGCCGCTGTCGCTCGCCGAGGTGGTCGACGCGAAGCTGCTGGCGATCGCGGCGCTGGCACCGGTCCAGGCGATCGCCTGGCTGGCGTTGCTCGCCGTCAACGGGACGGCGATCGCCGGCCCGGTCGCGCTCGTCGCGCTGGTCGCCGCGCTGTCCTTGCTCGTGGTGACCGGCGGCGTCGCGGTCGCGCTGTGGGCCCCCGACAGGCGACAGGCACAGTTGCTCTACTCCATGGCCACCGTCGGCGCGCTGGTCGTCGCGACGGTCCTGCCGGAACACCCTGCAAACACCGTCGCGAAGTTCGCGATCGGCAATCCGACGACGACCACATGGGGACTGCTCGCCGGCTACTGCCTGCTCGCGATCGCCGCGTTCCTCGCGCTGCAACGCGGCGTCGACCGCCTCGAGCCGGAGTCGCTCTGACGGGGATCGGGCGCCGGCGCCGTCCGGCGGAACCGGGGGAGATCCGAAACGATTAGTCGCTTCCCGAATGCGTATGCGGTAATGAGCGATTCGGATCCTCCCGACCGGCAACGGACGAACCGAGAGCCGCCCGGCGGGGGCTACAGGACCGACGACTCGACGGAGCAAGAACAGGTCCGCGAAGCGGTCGAACGATCCAGAAGCGGGGCCCCGGCGGTCGGCGCGGTCGTGCGCGACCGGTTTTCCTCCGACGAGATCTTCCAGCGGATCGTCGCGGCCGCCGACGAGGAGGTCACCTCGGGGGGTCGCGAACTGTTCTTCAGCGGCCTCGCGGCCGGTTTCGCCATCACGATCACGTTTCTGCTGTACGCGACGTTGACCGCCTCGACCGACGGTCATCCCATACTGAGCAAGCTGTTGTATCCGCTGGGCTTTATCTACATCATCATCGGCGGCTACCAGCTCTACACCGAGAACACGCTGCCGCCGGTCGCGCTCACCTTGGAGCGGTTGGCCAGTATTCCCGCACTGCTTCGTCACTGGTCGATCGTCCTCGTGGGCAACTTCGCCGGCGGCGCGCTCGGCGCGCTCGCGCTCTCCTACGGCGGCGTCTTTGACGACGACTCGGCGGCCGCGGCGATGGATCTCGCCCGACACGGCGTCGAGACGTCGTGGTGGACGCTGTTTTCCAAGGCGGCCTTCGCGGGCCTGATCGTCGCCGGCGTCGTCTGGATCGTCTACGCCTCCCGAGATACCATCTCGCGGCTGGTCGTCGTCTACATGGCCTTCCTCGCGATCCCGCTGGGCGATCTGTTCCACGTCGTCGTCTCCTTTACCGAGATGGTCTATCTGGTCCTGGCCGGCGAACTCGCCGTCCTGACCGGACTCTACGGGTTCGTCCTGCCGGTCCTGCTCGGCAACACCATCGGCGGGATCGTCCTCGTCACCGTCGTCAACTACTTCCAGACCAGCGAACACCGCCTCGAGTCGGCCCGGTTCGAGGGGGCCGACCGCCAACTCTCGATTCGGGAGTGGCTGTTCGGCAGCTATGCCGGCCGCTCGTACGTGCCGCTGATCGACACCGCGGAGGCCCACGCGAGCGAGAACGGCGATTACCGGGTCCTCGTCCCGATCGCCAACCCCCGCACGGAGTCGACGATCGTCGATCTGGCCTGCCGGCTCGCCAGCGGGCACGAGAACGCGACGGTCCACGCCGTCCACATCGTCCAGATGCCCGGCCGGTCGTCGATGCGGTACGGCGCGGGACAGACCGAACGGATCGTCTCCGAGTCCGAGGACCGCATGGAGACCGTCCGCCAGCGCGCGGCCTCCTACGACGTCGACTTCGAGACATCGACGGTCGTCTCGCATCGCTCGTTCGAGGACGTCTTCGACACCGCGGAACGGGAACGGGCCGACCTCGTGGTTCTCGGCTGGGGCGATGACCGTCCCTGGGGCCAGGGCCGTGCCGAGGGCCGGATGAACGAACTGACCAGCAACCTCCCCTGTGACTTCCTCATCCTCAAGGACCGGGAGCTGGATACCTCCCGGATTCTGCTCCCGACCGCCGGCGGCCCGGACTCGGATCTGAGTGCCGAAGTCGCGCGTACGCTCCGGGACCATTCTGGTGCCGAGATCACGCTGCAACACGTCGTCGCCAGCCCCGACGACCGGGAACGCGGCGAGGAGTTCCTCGCCGAGTGGGCCGCCGAACGCGACCTCGAGGACGCCGAACTCGTCGTCGACGACTCCGGTGACGTCGAGCGAGAGATCTGTCGCCGGTCCCGGGACAACACGCTCGTCCTCATCGGCGCAACCGAAGAGGGCGTGATCTCGCGGCTGATGAGCGACTCGCTGCACATGGACGTCGTCAACGAGGTCGACAGTTCGGTCCTGTTGGCCGAACGACCCAGCGACCGCACCGTCATCCAGCGGCTGTTCGGGCACTGGTAGCCGGCGACGGATCACGAACCCCTCGCTGGACCGTCGGCGCCGAACACACGTCCGGTTCAGGAGACGATGCCGGAATCGAGCGATGTGGTATCGTTTGCCGCACCACGTACCGTTTTCCGGCCGGTTCTCGTAGCGCCGGTATGGAATACACCACCCTCGGGTCGACCGGCATGCAGGTCAGCCGCATCTGTCTGGGCTGTATGAGCTTCGGCTCGAGCGACTGGCGCGAGTGGGTCTTGGAGAACGAAGCGAGCAAAGAGATCATCGACCGGGCGATCGATCTGGGGATCAACTTCTTCGATACCGCAAACATGTACTCTCGGGGCGAGTCCGAACGGATCCTCGGCGAGGCCCTCGAGGGCCGTCGCGACGAGGCGGTCGTCGCCACGAAGGGGTTCTTCCGGATGCGCGAGGACGACCCGAACTCGGGCGGGCTCTCGCGGAAGGCGATCGAACAGGAACTGGCGGCCAGCCGCGAGCGGCTCGGGATGGAGACGATCGACCTCTATCAGCCCCACCGCTGGGATTACGACACGCCGGTCGAGACGACCCTGCGGGCGCTCGACGATGCCGTCCGCCGGGGCCACGTGCGCTACATCGGTGCCTCCTCGATGTGGGCCCACCAGTTCGCCGAGTCCCTGGGGACGAGCGACCGGCTCGGCCTCGAGCGATTTCAAACGATGCAGAACCACTACAACCTCGTCTACCGCGAGGAAGAGCGGGAGATGCTACCGCTGTGTGACAAGGAAGATGTCGGCGTCATCCCGTGGTCGCCGATGGCTCGGGGCTATCTCACCCGGCCCCACGAGGAGATCGACGCGACGGCCCGCGGCGAGACCGAGGAGTACCTGTACGAACACCCCTACCGCGAGGGCGGCGGCCGCGAGATCAACGAGCGGGTCGCCGAGGTCGCTGCCGATAAGGGTGCAACGATGGCCCAAATCGCCCTCGCGTGGCTGCTCCACAAGGACTGGGTCGACGCGCCGATCGTCGGGACCACCAGTGTCGAACACCTAGAGCAGGCGGTCGAAGCCCTCGAGATCGACCTCTCGGACTCCGACATGGCCTACCTCGAGGAGCCCTACGAGCCGGTGCCGGTGTCCGGCCACCAGTAAGCGAGTGCCGAGCGACACGGCGCGCCGATTACGGGTTCGGGTGCCCCGTCACTCCCGCGAACAGGAGCCGTCGTCGGTCGTATCGATACCTAACAGGTAGTTGCCGCCACAGAAGCGGGCCGTCGCGTTGAACAGCAGGCCCGCCGCCCCGACGGCCAGCACTGCCGCGGTCGCGCGGCGGCCGGCGACCAGCGCGGCGACGGCAACCGCAAGCACCCAACTGCCCAGGACGGCCCTGACGATTCGATCCAGTCCGCCGACGTTTCGCTGCATACGCGAGCGGAGGGGCTGCGAGGACGTATCCGTTCGGCCGAAAATATCGGCCTCGTTTATCCCTGCGGGCCGGCGCTGCGTTCGCTCGCGGCCCGCCGGGGGCAATCGTTTTCAGCGTCTTATTCGAAGGCTGACTCATGAAACGCGTTCGCATCACGCTCAGTCCGCGAGGGGCGTACGCGCCGCCGATATACGAACGCCTCGCGGGCGGCGCGAGCTACCTCGAGCGGGCCCTGATCGTCAACTGGAACGTCTCGTCCCCGCCGACGGGGTTCCTGTTCCGGCTCGAGGGCGAGTACCGGCGTTTCGAAGGCGAACTCGCCGACAGCCCGATGGTCTCGGACTACGAGGTACTCCCGATCACGGACCGGGCGTGTTACTGCTTTCTCGAGGGAGAGGTCTCGGTCGCCGCGCGGGCGCTGTTCGAGAACTTCACTCGCGGGAGCCTCATGACGGTACCGCCGATCGAGTGCAACGACGACGGGACGAACACGTTCTCCATCGTCGGGACGGAGACCGACATCCAGACCGCGGTCGACGGCGTCCCCGAGGGCGTCGGCGTGACCCTCGTGCAGGTCGGTGGAAAGCGAGTCGCCGCCGACAGCGTCGTCGGCCGACTACCACCCCGGCAGCGTGAAGCGGTCGAAACGGCCCTCGAACTGGGCTATTACGACGTTCCGCGGGATGTGACGACCGAAGCCGTCGCCGACGAACTCGACTGCGCGACCGCGACGGCGGCTGAACACCTCCAGAAGGCCGAGTCGACGGTGATGGCGTCCCTGCTCGAGCCGCGAGGCTGAATCCTCCCGTCGGCGATTGGGTTCGAGTCAGGGTCCCTATCGTCGTGGCGTGCGGACGAAAAAGAGCGGCCGATCGCCGGGGACGGTTGATCGACGCGCCGAGCGACCACCGATCGCGATCCGTTAATTGCCGCCGTTCGTGGCGTCGGATCGCCACCAGTCGTCGCTCGCGAGGATCGACTCCGCGACCTCGTCGCTGATGGGGTTCGCGTTGACCGTGATGAGCTGCTGGTTGTCGCTGAACGGCGTCCACTCCTGGTTCATCTCGAACACCTGCGGCCAGTTCTGTCCTTCCTCCGGTTCCGGGATGTACCCGAGCTCCTCGTTGTACTGGCCGAGGTTGGTGTCCTCTGAAACGAACAGCGACACGACTTCGCCGGTGTTGAGCCACCGGATCTGGTAGGTGTTGTAATCCGTGAACCAGCTGTCCTGTACGTCTCCGTAGTTAGGGGCCCACTCGACGACGCCGGAGACGATGGCGAACCGTGCCTCGGGGTGGAAGTTGTTGGCGAAGATGAGCCCGCCCCACGATTCGTCGGGGCTGTCGAGGATACCGTCGTCCTGTGCGGTCGCCGTGCCCGACCCCGCGCCGACGAGCGCCATCCCGGCCGTCGCTGCAGCGCTCTGTTTCATGAACTTTCGTCGCGTCGACTCCTCGTCGTCCGTCAGTGAAAGTGACTCTCGATCCATCGTAACCTCCGTTTCCGATCAACGCCTCGGTCGTGGAATAAGGGCGGGGATCGTTTCGGCGACCACCAGGACGACGACACCCTTTCGGCTCGTGCAGCCTCGTATTGAGAGTTCGAAGTATCGTACTGAGTCCGGTAATCCGCTCTTAGGAGCGTCACGTATATCCGATCGCGAGTACGCCGCGACCGAACGTCGGCCGTTTGACCTGGGTGTCAGAAGGGCGATCAGTTCGGTTCCGAACCGGCGGCGGGCCGGACCGCGAGAACCGGGACGGGCGCGCGTCTGACGAACCGTTCCGTCGTACTCCCCAGGAGGACTCGATCGAAGCCGGTCCGACCGTGGGTCCCCATCGCGACGAGGTCGATGTCGTGGTCATCGACGTACTCGAGGAGACCCTGCGACGGGATGTCCTTTTGGACGTGCGTCTCGACGTCGAGTCCCGCATCCCGCACCGCCGTGGCGACCGTTTCGACCGCGGTTTCCGCGTCGGACTCGAACTGGGCGAGGATATCGTTGGGGGCCATGATGCTCGGCCTGCCCGCGACGGTGCTGACGTCGACGACGCTGACGACGTGGACCGTCGCGTCCGCCCGCGTCGCGATCGCGAGCGCGTGGTCGACCGCGGCGGCGGCCGGCTCGCTGCCGTCGGTCGGCAACAGTATCTCGTCGTAGCCACCGGCCCACTCGCTTCGCTCGGTCACGCGGGCGGTCATCACCGGCACGTCCGACTGACGGACGACGCGTTCGGTGACGCTGCCGGTGAGATAGCGGTTCACGCCCGTTCGGCCGTGAGTCCCCATCGCGATGAGATCGATGTCGTGTTCCCCGACGTACTCGAGGATCGTCGCTGCCGGGCTGCCATTCAGGACCGCCGACCGAACCCGATCGGTGTCGGTCATCGTCTCGATTCGTTCGACCGCGGCCGCCGCTTCGTCCTCGAGGCGCTCGACGAACGCCGGGCTGACGCCGCCGGCGTCGAAGACGCCGCCCGCAGCGCTCACGTCGACGACGCTGACGACGTGGACCGTCGCGTCGAACCACCGCGCGAGCCCCAGCGCGTGACCGGCGACTCGAGCCGCGTGATCGCTGCCGTCGGTCGGAACGAGAATGGAATCGTACATGAATCAGCAAACGCGGCCGCGTCGCTTAAATCGGTCCCGTCGATCCTGCGGGCCGGGACTACACGCCGGCGACGAGCGCGGCGAGTACGGCGCCGTGCCAGAGGACGATCGCCGCCGTGTATCGGGGCTCTGCCGTCGGCACCGGCGGGCGACGAACGATCGCATCCCAGAGGAATCCGGTCGATAGCAGCGCGCCCGCGAGGAGGCCGTACCGAACGTCGATGGCCAGATACAGCCCGAGGACGGCCCCGAGGAGCAGGGACGCGAACATGCCCACGAGCAGCCGGTCGTAGTGATCCATCTTCCCGCTTGAATGTAGCGGATCCGACTGGAAATATCACACGCCGATTCCGAGCCGTCCGGAGCCGTGACGGGGACTGAAGCTCCCGGAGGTCGGTGTTCGTTGCAGCCGGACGGCGGCCGGAGATCGAACGATAGCGGACTCGAGGAGGCCGTCAGGAGAGGCGAGCGGCGACGTCGGCCTCGGTGATGATCCCGACGGTCTCGCCGGCCTCGGTGATCATCACGGCCTTGTAATGCTCGAGCAGGTTACTGATCTCGTCCAACGTGGCGTCTTTCGAGACGGTCGGGAAGCTCTCGCTCATGTGTTCCTCGATCGGTTCGTCGCGGTCCTCGGAGTCGAGGTGGACGAGGTCGCTCTGACTGATCGAACCGACCGGAATCCCGTCCTGAATGACCGCCAGCTGGGAGTAGGCCTCCTTCTCCATTCGCTGGGCGGCCTCGCTGACCGGGTCGTCGGGCGAGACGCTGACGACTGCCTCGTTCATCAGGTCCGCGGCGCGGATGACGTCGTGCTCGGCCGTCTCCAGCGCGTTGACGATCCGTCGGAGCGTCGACAGCCGCGGGTCGACGTCGCCGCCCTCGATGCGGGCGATCAGCGGCTGGGAGACGTCGGCCGTCTCGGCGAGTTCGCTCTGGGTGAGTCCGAGGTCGGTACGACGTTGGCGCAGGTCGGCGGGCGTCGGAAGCTCCATACGGAACAATAACTGCGGGTTATAGAAAGAGCTTTGGGTCCCTCGGCACCGCGTCGCGAGTCGCTACTCGTCGTCGTCGGGGACTTCGGCGATGTCGACGACCGACAGCGGCACGTCCCGCAACGCGCCGCCGACCTCGCTTTTCGCGATTCGGGAGGCGTGTTCCTCGCCGTCGGCGTTGAACACTTCCATCTCGAGTGCGAGTCCGACCAAGGCGGTGTCGGCCGCGATAAAGGCCGAGTCGAAGGGTTCGCCACAGGCGGGACAGCCCGTCGCGCCGACCTCGACCTCGACGTAGTCCATGTCTTCGCTGTTGAGTCGCTTCCCGGCTTCGCTGACGGCGACGCCGATCGCGTCGTCGATCTGCTCGACGTCACGAACGAGCCATGCCGCTTCCATCGCGACGAGATAATTGCCCATACGTGGTGGTCGTTCCGGGGGGTTTCCTGTCTTGCGGTTCGTCGGCGTCGCTATCCGCGGCCGTTCGGAGGGGGTCGGCGGGCGACTCGCTCGGGGCGAGGTCGAGCGTCGACGGCTGCCGCTCGGCTTCGGCCGACCGTGCGCACGTGAATCGCATTATTCGCATAAGTTACGGGAAATCCCCCGATCGATTCCCCCCGACATACCCGTAGATCGATCCGAGTACGCCTCGAGTTGGGCCTGCAGAAACTGTAGTTGAATCGCAAGCAGGCGTCGACCCGATAGCCCATTTACTATCATTAGGATTCTCTATTTTCACAAAGGCTTATATAGGGACTCCGTCTGGGGACTGACGAACGCTGATGATATCCCGCGCGTACCACGCGACGCTGTTCGCACTGTACCAGCTCTGTATCGTGATCGGCATCGTCGCGATGCCGCTCGCGATCGCCGCCCGACAGGCCGGCCTCACCCTCCCGATCCACCGCCTCATCGAGACCGTCGAGGGGGCGTACGAATCGACGCAACGCTAAGGACCCGACTCGAGTCGCTCGTTTTCGCGAACACTCCGACGAAGAGCAGTCGGTATCGGCCCCTGACTGGCCGCTCGCGTGTCGAGGAGAGCAGCCTCGACCAGGTGTCGAGATTCGTACCCGATTACGCGAGATCTGCGTCAGCCGGCGAAGTGGCTGTGGTCGCCTGCCGACGATCGGATCGTGGAACTGGTGACTGACGAGGGGAACGTGACGCCTCGCGCACTTCCCGTGACGGGGACATCCCCGGATCGACATCAGTTGTGGCGACGCCGGCGATCGCTGTCGCAAACTCGTCGAGTACAGACTTCCTGAACGGCTCGATTGCGCCCTCTACCGCCTTACTGACAAAGGTGGGGTCTATCTGGAAGACGATCTCGACGCCTCCGAGTTCGAACCGATCGACGCTCCGATGGTCGACGAGTGACATCGTTCTCTCAGAGTTCTCCGCGGACCAGTTCCATCGTGTCGTTCAGCCAACTGGGCAGCAGCCGCGCCGGCGGGTCGCAATCGACGCACTCTCCCTCGTCGTTGAACTCGAGCGTCCACTCTTTCTGGCCGAGTTGATCGAGATCGTCCGGCCGCCATCGGGACCGTAACCGATCTCTAACGTGGCCCGCGTTGGCTCTTCGGGCGGGACTTCCTGCCCGAGGTCGCTCTCAATCTCTCGCCGGTCGCGATCAGTTGTCGTTGACATGGCAACTGGAGGTGACGGGCGCTACCCTTTTGAACTAACTTACAATTCCGAAGTTCACGGGGCGGTGAACGTCGTCGGCTCGGAGGGCCGAGGCTATGTTAGTTTCCAACCTAACACTTATTATGTAAGGATCCATACTAACATACAGGGATGAGCGAGGACGTTACTGTCGTTCGCGACGAGGTCGAAGCCTACGCGGACGGTACTGTCGCCCGCGTCCGCATACTCGCGGTCCCTGAGTCGGAGAAGTTCCCGGACGGCATCAAATATGCCTTCCACTACGGTGACGCCGGCGCTGACGACCCGATCATCCGGTTCGACAACCACCACGGCGTCCACGAACTGCATCTCGGATCACGGGTATTCGAGACCGACTACCCGGGACTACAGACGCTGTATCGCGCCTGGCGTGCAGCACTTCCGTTCGACAAGCGAACCGACTGGTGACTGACCTACCCCCTAAACCCATGACCCGAACACTCCACGTCCGAATCAACTCGTCGTCCGATCGCAGCGACCTCGAGGACACGCTTGCAGCACTCGATGCCGGCGAGAGTGTCGACCCGAAGCCGTCGACGCTCTCTGTCGAGGATCTCGAGACGTTCGGCCGGATCTTCCGACCAACGAACCTCGAACTGCTCGAGGCGATCGCTGATCACGAACCCGAGAGCATCCGTGAACTCGCCCGGATCGTCGACCGTCACCCGCCGGAGGTGACCGACAACGTCACCGAACTCGCCGACTACGGCCTCGTCGACCTCGAGGAGAACGGGCGCGCAAAGCGGCCGGTCGTCTGGTACGACGAGATCGATGTCGACATCCCGATCGGCCAGCACTCGCCCGACACCGCGCCGGCGTGACGCACGTCGATCTGACAGTTCCAGCTGTCGTGGACGACCGCGACGATCATGGCGTCCGTCTTCGAGCGGGGCCCGTCGCCGGTGTCCGACACGCGTCGGCTCGACCCGTCGTCGGAAGCGGAAACGACGGTTGTGACCGCCGGTGTTTTATATCGTCCCGGCCGTAGATGTCGGTCAATGCATACGCCCACGAACGACTCCGATTTCTCCCGGACGGTCGAGCAGTTGGCCGACGATCCGAACCCCTACGAGCCCGAGGTCGGCTCCCTCCCCGAGAACGATCTCACGCAGGCCGACCTCGAGAACGTCAACAAGACGGGAACGACGACGATCGGTATCTCGACCGCCGACGGCGTCGTCATCGCGACGGACATGCGCGCCAGCCTCGGCGGGCGGTTCGTCTCGAACAAGAACGTCCAGAAGGTCGAACAGATCCACCCGACCGCCGCGTTAACGCTCGTCGGCTCCGTCGGCGGTGCCCAGTCCTTTATCTCGACGCTTCGGGCCGAGGTCAACCTCTACGAGGCCCGCCGCGGCGAGAACATGAGCATCGAGGCGCTGGCGACGCTTGCGGGCAACTTCGCCCGCGGCGGCCCGTTCTTCGCCATCCACCCGATTCTGGGCGGCGTCGACGACGAGGGCAGCCACGTCTACAGCATCGACCCCGCCGGCGGCGTCATGGAAGACGACTACACCGTCACTGGGAGCGGGATGCAACTCGCCTACGGGCACTTAGAGCAGGCCTACGAACCGGACATGTCCACCGAGGAAGCCAAGACCGTCGCCGCACGCGGCATCAAGTCCGCCGTCGAGCGCGACACCGGCTCCGGCAACGGCGTCTTCCTCTGTGAGATCACCGACGAGGGCGTCGACATCCACGGCCACCACGACTTCGACGACGTCCTCTAATCCGGGCGAAACGGGCGGTTTTCCTGTTTTTACCGGCGCGGAGCGTCGGCTCTCGAGCGACTCGTCTCGGGGGCCGTTCGAAGACCGGTGTCGTTTCGCGACGCGGCTGTCGTCGCCTCTCGAAACAAGCGTCCGACTGACGGACGATTCTACCCGCCGAAATCGGACCGCAGAACGATCGAACCGATCACTCCAGCCGCGTTGCCCGCTCGATCTCGGCGTCCGTCAGCGTCGACTCCGCAAGCGTCACCGACCGTCCGGACTCGCTCGAGCGATAGATGGCGTCGATGACCCGCTGGACGGTCAGGGCCTCCTCGACGGTGTTCGACTCCGGCGTCGTCCCCGACGAGACGGCATCGAGGAACTGTGCGTCCTGTTCGGCGTAGCCGGTCATCGCCGAATCGCCGGTCATGTCCACGTCGGTGTAGTGGTCGGCACCGGCGGTACCGGACTCGAGGATCCGCAGGTTCGTGTCGCCGATGTCGAACTGGGCGCCCGCCGCCGTGCCGCGGACTTTGAAGTCCATGCTCTCCTCGCGGTTGGTCGCCCACGCGGCCTCGAGCGAGATGGTTCGCCCGTCGTCGGTCCGGATGAAGGCGCTGACGGAGTCGTCGACCTCGTAGGTCTCGGCCTCGGCGTCCCAGTTGTCGCCGAAGCCCTCGGGGTCGGCGTACTCCTCGCTGGTCCCGAACGTGGTCCGGGTGACGCCGCTGACCTCGGCGATGTCGGGGAAATCGAGCGCGTAGAGCGCGAGATCGAGCGCGTGAACGCCGATGTCGAGAAGGGCACCGCCGCCGGCGAGTTCGGAATCGGTAAACCACGAGCCGGGACCGGGGACGCCGCGCCGGCGGACGTAGTCGGCCTCGACGTGGGTAAGATCGCCGAACCGACCGCGGGCGTGTTGTTCGTCGAACATGGCCATCGATGCGGCGTGGCGGTTGTGAAAGCCGACCATGCAGATCCCGTCCGCGCGGGCGGCCGCTTCGGCGATCCGTTCCGCGCTCTCGAGGGTGTGTGCGAGCGGTTTCTCGACGAGGACGTCGCAGTCGGCCTCGAGGGCCGCGACGGCGATGGGTTCGTGGAACCGGTTGGGCGTCGTCACGATGACGGCGTCGACCGCTTCGTCCTCGAGGAGGTCGTCGTGGGTCTCGTAGGTCCGTGCGCCGAACTCCTCGGCGAAGCGGTCGCGCTGCTCGGGGACGAGGTCCGCGCCGGCGACGACCTCAGCACCGAGGTCGCGGACGCTGCGCGCGTGGAGGGTCCCCATCCCGCCGAGACCGACGACGCCAACCCCGATTCCGCCGCCGATCATCGTCCAACCCCCGATCCCGTCGCATCGGCGAACGGCTCGCAGTGAGAAAGGTGCCGTTTCGATGTCGCTTGTGTTCGATCCCGTTCCATAGGCAGAAGCGGTCGGCGACCAAAATAAGGGTTATGACCGATTAATGCGTGTGAGCGTTTTGCACTTCGGGTTTTGCTATATTATTTTTGCGTGAATTTCTCCATTCGGTGAATAAATGGCATCTTTCGGATGGCCAGTCAGCGCACTGACCGAGCGTGCTAAGGACTCGAGCCCCGACCGCCCGGTCATGGTCGCAGTCACCGTCTGGAACGAGTACCGCCACGAACGGGAGGACAGCGACGCCGCGGCGGTCTACCCCGATGGCATCCACGAGACGATCGCCGAGGCCCTCGCCGCCGACCACGATGTCCGGACCGCGACGCTCGACGAACCCGACCACGGGCTCACCGCGGACGTCCTCGAGACGACGGACGTCCTCCTGTGGTGGGGCCACGAGGCCCACGACGAGGTCGCGGACGGCGTCGCCGAGCGGGTTCGGGACCAGGTCCTCGAGGGGATGGGGTTCGTTCCGTTGCACTCGGCTCACTACTCGAAGCCGTTCACACGGCTCATGGGAACGTCCTGTCACTTACAGTATCGCGAGGACGGCGAAACGGAGCGGCTCTGGGTCGTCGATCCCGGCCACCCGATCGCCGACGGCCTCGCGGAATCGATCGCCCTCCCCGAGACGGAGATGTACGGCGAGCCGTTCGACGTCCCCGAACCCGAGCGGCTGGTGTTCGTCAGCTGGTTCGCAGGCGGGGAGGTGTTTCGCAGCGGCTGCTGTTACCGACGAGGAAACGGCCGGATCTTCTACTTCCGGCCGGGCCACGAGACGTATCCGATCTACGAGAACGAGACGGTTCAGCGCGTCCTACGCAACGCCGTCGCATGGGCGGCCCCGACCGAAGGCTCGCCGCGGACGTTCGGGGAGCGCGAGTAGGACCCTCAGCCGCTTCGCTGCGTATCGACCAGTTCAACGACGACCTCGAGATCGACGCCGACCGCCGCCTCCAGCCGGTCGCGGACGTCGTCGGCGAAATCGCCCGGGAGCCGCTCACCCGGTGGTCGTTCGACGAGAACGGTGATGACGGGCCGATCGCCGGTGTAGACGTCGATGAGTTCGTAGTCGACGTCGCTCTCACGGAAGAACAGGCCAGTCCCGTCCGTCTGCCCCTCGTCGCTCATCGCCTCGAGTTCGGTCTTCGCATCGTGTTCGACGGCGGCAGTGCGGTACGTCCCGTACGTGACGCCGCCGAGGACGACGGAGAGAACGACGATCGCCACGAGGAGGACGACGATTCGGGAGCGAAGGCGACCGTAGACGCGCTCGATGTCCGCGGCCCGGTGCGGTCGGTAGCCGGACGCCCACAGCAGCAACAGCGCCGTGAGGTTGATCGAGAGCATGTTCACGAGAACGAGCGTTCCGGCGGTGACGACGACTTCCGGGTTCCCCCAGGCGATTCCGAGCCCCGCGGTGGCGGCGGGGGGAACGAGCGCGACGGCGATCGCAACGCCGACGAGGACCGAGCCGACGTTCCGAGTGAGGCTGACGACGGCGGCCACGCCCGAGCCCAGCGCGAGAAACAACGCGAGGACATCCGGCGTGATCCGCTCGTGGATCTGGGGCACCGTCGTAATGTCGAGTCCCGGCGGAAGCAACACCGTCCCCCTGAGTGCCCACCCGATCAGCGCCGCCGTCGCGATCGCGACGACCAGCCCGGCCCCCTGCAGGACGACGCCGCGCGTCGCGAGCGACTCGTCGTCGACGATCACGCCGACGCTCGCCGCGAGTGCGGGCCCCATCAGCGGGGCGACGACCATTGCGCCGATGATCGTCGCCGCCGAGTCCAGCAACAGTCCCGCCGTCGCGATCGCCGTACTCACGACGAGCAGGCTGAAGTACGTCGACGCCGCGGGCGCGAGGTCGGCCGCTCGTGCCCGGAGTTCTTCCCGGGAGATCCGCGTCCCGGAAGCCGACCCGGAGACGGCGTCGGTTCGACTCGAAACGATCACCTCGGCCGCCGTGACGACCGTGTACGACCGTTCGTCGAGGCCCGCGTCTCGGAGATCGGACAGCAGCGGTTCGACACCTGACGGCGAAAGCGGAATCGAGACGACGGCCTCGAACTCGCCGCGGTCCGTATCCCGGGAGACGCTGTAATCGACACCGGCTTCGTCCGCCGTCTCGAGGACGAGATCCAACTCGCCCTGCGGCACGAAGACCTGTATGAGACGCATACGGGGTGTATGACAAGGAAAGACATAGGCTATTGTCACACCGTGACGACTACCAGCTGTACCGACGGTTCTGGCGGGAGTAGTACCGGGGGCGAGGCGACGTGGTCCGGACTCAGAACTGCTGGCGGCCCTCGTCGGTGACGACGCTCTCGAGTAAGTCGACCGGGGTCGCGTCGTAGGCGGGGTTCTCGACGGCGAACCCGTCGGCTGGTTCGGCCATTACCTCGCTGCCGGGCCGGTGTTCGTTCTCGAAGACGAACCCCTCGGCGACGATCTTCGAGGACGCCCCGAGGACGGTGACCGGCACGTCGAGCCGGTCGGCCGTCGACGCGAGCGGGAAGGTCCCGACCCGGTTATACAGCGTCTCGTCGACGATACAGTCCATGCCGACGACGACCCGGTCACACTCCTCGAGGTAGATCCCGTGTGCGCCGTCGGTTATCAGCGTCGCGTCGACGCCGTCCATGGCGGCCAGTTCCCGCGCGGTCTTGCGTCCGAGATACCGCGGTCGGGCCTCGGTGACGTACACCTCGAAGGTCTTGCCCGCGTCGGTCGCTTGCTCGAGGGCCGCCTGGACCGTCGAGGAGTAGTCGTGGACCAAAAGCGTCGCGCCGTCTTCGAGGACGTCGACGGCGTTTTCGGCGGCCAGTTGCTTGCCGGACTCGATCCGCGAGACGACCGCGTCGATCCGCTCGCTGGTGAGGCGCTGGGCCGCCGCGACGTCGTCCGGGTCGGCGTCGGTCACGGCGTCGACGACGTCCCGAACGGCGTTTTGCAGGGAGGCATGGGAGGGGTTTGCCCCCCGCAGCACGGAGCCGTTGCGCTCGAGGGCGCGGACGTACTCCTCGACGGTGGCGAACTCGCGCTCGGTCAACTCTGCTAGGGCCTGGGCGGCACGGACCGCAACCACCGAGGAACTGTGGGTCTGCATCTCCCGGATCTCCTCGGCCGTCTCGTCGATCATACCTACACGGTTTTCCGTGAGCGGCAAAGGTGTTCCGGGTACTCTCAGTTGGATGCTCGCCCCGCCGTCACTCGGTCTCGTCGAACTCGAACTGATTCCGCAGCTCGGCTTCGATCCGATCGACGAGCGTCTCGAGGACGACGTCGAACTGCTCGTGGTCGGCGGCCGGCCCGACTCGCTCCCGCGGGTTCTCCGGGAGTTCGACGCGGAACTCACCGTTCCCTTCGTAGAACGGCTCGCTCTCGCTCAACACCTGTCGGTCGATCGCTTTGAGGATCGTCGAGTCGTACCGGCCGTGAAGCTGCTGGTAGGCCTCGGAGTAGGCCGCCTCGAGTTCCTCGAAGTAGTAGACGTACTTTTCCTCGAACTTCTCGGGGTCGAACTCGGTCATAGCAGAGCATCGGAGCGCGAGCGGGGAAACCGTTCGGAACCGATATCGGCCACCGGCGAACGGTATAGGTTGCCTCAGCCCCTAGCCCGCCCCATGACCGTCACCGTCCGCTACACCTGTCCCCACTGCAACGCCATGGTCAGCCTCGAGCGGCCGCCGGATCTGGCCGACCGGTCGGTCACCAAAGTCCGCCAGCCGGGCTGGGAGTACGCGAGCCCGGACGATCCCGACCGCGAATCGGCCGACGGGATCGAGTTCGTCTGCGGCGAGGACGGCCCCGTCACCGACCTCGAGGGCGAGCCGGTCGCGGGCTGTGGCCGCCCGTTCTATCTGAACTTCGTCCGCTACGAGCAGGGGGTCGAACTCGAGCCCGAGCCGCCGACCTACGGCGGGCCGCGGTTCGACTTCATGCGGTGACCGCGTCGAACGGCGCGCCCGAGGGCCGTCCCGCCACGAAACTTATGTCGCGACCCGATCACGTCGATCCATGAGCGATCCGCTTCCCGAAGCGCGATCGTCGGAGCCGATTACGGTCGAGTCGCTGACGACGGATCTACGCGATCTCGGCGTGACGGCGGGGGAGACGGTGCTGGTCCACGGCTCGCTGTCCGCCCTGGGGTGGGTCTGTGGCGGCGCCCCCGCCGTAGTCGACGCCCTCCAGCGCGTGATCGGCGAAGACGGTACCCTCGTGATGCCGACGCACTCGCCCGGCAACAGGGACCCCACGAACATGGGACACCCGCCGGTGCCCGACGCCTGGTACGAGACGATCCGCGAGGAAATGCCGCCGTACCGACCCGCCGTGACGCCGACCCAGGGGATGGGCGCTATCGCCGAATGCTTCCGCTCGTATCCCGGCGTCCGCCGGAGCGCCCACCCACAACACTCCTTCGCCGCGTGGGGTGCCGACGCCGAGTTCGTTACCGGGGAGCACCCGTACGACGACTCGCTCGGCGAATCGTCGCCGCTCGCCCGGCTCTACGAGCTCGAGGGCCGGGTCCTGTTTCTCGGCACCACCCACGCGACGAACACCTCGCTCCACCTCGCCGAGTATCGCGCCGACGTCGACCTCGAGCAGACGAGCCACGCCAGCGCAGTGGTCGTCGACGGCGAACGCGAGTGGATCGAGTGGGCGGACCTCGATATCGACGACGGCGACTTCCCGGACTGCGGCGAGGCCTTCGAACGTGCCCACCCGGACGCGTTCGAAACCGGCGAGGTGGGTGTTGGCGACGCAAAACTGCTCGAACAGCGTCCACTCGTCGACTTCGCCGTCGACTGGTTTGAGGCGATGCGAGAGTAAGCGACCCGTTCGCGATCCACCGCTCCACGTCGCCGTCGCTCCCTCGACCCGGCGGCGACGGCCGCTTCCGGTGAACACAACCCTTTTCGACCGTCGGACGAACCTACCGACATGGACGAAGCCGCCGTTCGCGACCGCCTCCGGACGGTCGAGGATCCGGAACTCGGCGACGATATCGTGTCGCTCGGACTGGTCAACGACATCACGGTCGACGGCGACGAGGTCGCGATCGATCTCGCACTCGGCGCTCCCTACTCCCCGAGCGAGAGCGACATCGCCGCCGAGGTACGCGAGGTCCTGACCGCCGAGGGCCTCGAGCCGGACCTGACCGCCAGCGTCCCGGACCGCGACGACCTCACGAGCGAGGATCAGGTGCTGCCGAACGTCAAGAACGTCATCGCCGTCGCCTCCGGGAAAGGTGGCGTCGGCAAGTCGACCGTCGCGGTCAACCTCGCGGCCGGACTCTCGCAACTCGGCGCTCGAGTCGGCCTCTTCGACGCCGACGTCTACGGGCCGAACGTGCCGCGGATGGTCGACGCCGACGAGCCGCCGATGGCCACCGAGGACGAGACGCTCGTCCCGCCCGAGAAGTACGGCGTGAAGCTGATGAGCATGGCATTCCTGACCGGCGAGGACGACCCCGTCATCTGGCGCGGTCCGATGGTCCACAAGGTCATCACCCAACTCACGGAAGACGTCGAGTGGGGCCATCTCGACTACCTCGTCGTCGACCTCCCGCCGGGGACCGGCGACACCCAACTGACGATGCTCCAGACCATGCCCGTCACCGGCGCGGTCATCGTCACGACGCCCCAGGACGTCGCGCTGGACGACGCCCGCAAGGGCCTCGAGATGTTCGCCAAACACGACACCGTCGTGTTGGGGATCGCCGAGAACATGTCGACGTTCGCCTGTCCCGATTGTGGCGGCGAACACGATATCTTCGGCTCCGGCGGCGGCGAGGACTTCGCCGAGGAACACGAACTGCCGTTCCTCGGTTCGATCCCGCTCGATCCGGCCGTCCGCGAGGGCGGCGACGGCGGCAAGCCGACGGTGCTGAAAGACGACGACGCGACCAGCGACGCCGTCCGGACCATCACCGAGAACGTCGCCAACAACACCGGGATCGTCCACCGACAGGCGATCTCCCAGAGCCGGCGCAACGAGGCCGCCTCCCCCGACCGATGACCGACGGCAGTGAGGCGGACGACGCCGGGGCTGACGAGTTCGAGCCCGACCCCGAACGCGTGGAGCGGCTGCGGGAGATCGCCGACGACGTCCGCGGCGAGACCAGCGAGAGCAAACAGCTCGCGAACATCCTCTACCGGACCAGCGACCTCTACGACGAGGACGAAGAGACCTCGCCCGAGGAGATCGTCCGCAACGTCAAGTTCATTCTCGAGGTCAACGAGCGCGGCGGCCTCGGCCGCTGAGCGGACAGCGGCGATCGCGGCCGATCGCTCGGCGCGGCGCTTTTGTCGATCCGCCTCGAGGGGCCACTGTGGACGCGAATCAACGGTCTCGAGCGAACCCCTACGGCATGGACGAGGACTGCCGGAACTGTCCGGCGCTCTGTGAGACGCGCGAGCGGGTCGTCCACGGCTACGGCGACGTGGCTGCGGACTTCCTGTTCGTCGGCGAGCGGCCGACCACACGGGCCGACGAGGTCGGCGTCCCCTTCGCCGGCGCAGGCGGGAGCGACGGCGACGGTGGGCTCCGACGGATGCTCGAGCGACTCGGCCTCTGTGCCGTCGACTCGCCGGCCGACGCGCCCGCCCTCGAGAACGTCTACGTGACGCATCTCACGCGCTGTCGCGACCCCGACCGCCGACCGACCGACGCGGAGATCGACACCTGCGAGCCGTATCTCAGCGCCGAGATCCGGATGATAAACCCCGAGATCCTGATTCCGGTCGGCGAGCGCGCGCTCTCGGAACTCGGCCGCGAGTACACCACGACGCCCGCGGCGGACCTCGGGTTCCCGGACGCTCACGCGCGGCGGATCCGGGGTCGGGGCTTCGAACTCGTCCCGATGATCGAGCCCCGCGAGCAGACCGCCGAGCAGACCCAGAACTGGCTCGAGGCGTTCGTCGAGCTGATGGCGTCGGACTATCGGCAGACGAAGGGGCGACAGGAACGGTAAGGAAGCGGCGGTGATCGAGCGGCGCTACCAGTAGGGGTTCTCGCGCCAGCGGCCCGAGCCGATGCCCGAGGCGATCAGCGCGCCGACGGCGACGACGGCGACGGCGAGGACGCCCATCGACGGCGCGAGGTACTCGCCGGGCGAGTCGATCAGATAGCCGGTTCCGAACCCGTACAGACCGAAGACCGCCAGCGCGGCGATGACGGCCGTCGCGACCAGTCCAGCGATCGAACGTTCGTCCATACCGACTCGCACGCACTCCCCCACTATAATTCGTGGTCTTTCGACGCCGGTACCCACCCTCGGGAAGCGCCGCGTTCAAGGACCGCGACCGTGGAGTACCGGCCATGATCGTCGTCGTTCCGGTCGACCCGCCGCGGGACGGACTCGTCCTGTCCGCGCTCGCCGACCAGTCGCCGCTGACCGACTCCGAGGCCACGTCCCTCTACGAAGCCGCCGTCGCCGATGTCTGCCGGGCCGTCGCCTCGAGCGGGGGCGACCTCCTGGTCAATTACCGTGACGCCGGGACCCTCCCCGAGACCCACGCCGACGGCGACCTCGAGGCCGAGGTCCGGGCGCTGGTCGTCGAGGACCTCGGCGAGGACGCCGCGGTCCGGTTCGAGCGACAGGTCGGCTCGAGCCGTTCGGCTCGCGTGGGCAACACGGTCACTCACCTGCTCGAGCAGGAGGGGGCCCAGAGCGTCGGCGTCCTCGAACCGACGGCACCGCTGGTCAACCGGACGGAAATCGACGGCGCGGCGATGTCGCTGCGCCGGGACGACGTCGTCCTTGGCCCCTCGACCGGCGGCAGCGTCTACTTCGCGGGCTTTTCCGAGCCGATCGACTTCACCGACGCCCACACGCCGCCCGAACTGTCGACGCTGGCTCGACGAGGGGCCGACGCCGGCCTCGGCGTCGGGTTCGCACCGATGCTGCCGACGATCCGGACGCCGGCCGGACTCCGTGAGACCATCGCCGGCCTCGAGGCACGACGCGCGGCCGGTCGGCCGAGTGCGGAGGCGACCGCGGCGCTCGTGGGCAAACTGGGGCTTCGGGTCGGCGAGGACGGCGGACTCGAGCGCGCGTAGACCGACAACCCTTTTTGAGCGTGTGCGGAAGCGATAGGTGAGGTGGGGTGGCAGAGCGGCCCACGCGTCCTATATTGATGGCTGAATTGCCAAGGACGGGAGTAACCCCCCGAAATCAGGCGATTCACGACTTCTATCTGTGCTTTCTTTAGCCACCGATATAAGCACAGTGGTTGGATAATTGAATGCCAATCCATTCTGAATAGATTATTCCAGAAACAAGCCCCTGTGTGAATACTAACCGCGAACAAATTCTCGAATGCAAATTCTCGAGAACCATCTGTAGTTAGCGACGTTTCACGGGGGTATTTGAGGTCAGAACAGGGTTCCAGAGAAGGTTTTGTATTTGCAAAAATATGTAATCTAAACGATAGGTTTTTACCCATCCCACTCTTAAGCATAATATGGCTGAAAGAGCCAATCAGGCGATAACGAAGCGTTGTACGGTAACCCTGACTAATGGAGGAAAAGTGACAATACCCAAGAATGTAAGAGAGAATCTGAGCGTTCAGAAAGGCGATTCTCTCGAATTGTATGTCAGGAAATACGAACAGAATGCGCAGGTGATTACTGAAGTTTGAAATCACGTCCGTTGCAGCGGACGTGAAAAAGTGACGAGATGCTATCCCGTACTCTTCTATACGAGTTCAGGGGTATTGAACGTCTCGGTTAGATATATAGATAATATGAAAAATAATAGCAGAACATTAGAAGAAGCAAAGAACAACGAACCACACGCGAATATCTTCGCAGCCCCCGAAGGCCTTGAATGCCCCTGGCCAAATTGCAATAACGATGCCCGGTATGGCGTACACGTAGTAAATACAGCGGGATCATCGTGTCTTGCCTGTCACTCTCACGTTGAGGAGGCTCTGTCGGCTATCCTTCGACCATCAACATTGGCTGAATTATTCGACCTAATGGGAGACGATAGATTATGAGTGACGACCAGCCAAAGCGACCGATAGGGCTCGAGCTGAAACCAGAGACAATTCCTGACGTACTTGCAGATCAGTCACAGTGGGTTTGCTGGCGTTACGAACTTGATGACGGACGTGGTGAATGGACGAAAGTTCCGGTCAACGTCGATAACGGTAGATATGCCAGTTCGACTGACGATAACACTTGGTCTTCATTCAGTGACGCTCTTGCCTATCACGAGGAGGATGGCACTAATACGGATGGAATAGGGTTCGTGGTTCACGAGGAGGATCTCTTTGTCGGCGTCGATCTTGACGACTGCCGTGATCCTACTTCGGGCGACATTGAATCATGGGCGACAGATTTGGTTGACAGCGTTTCAACCTACGCCGAAGTATCACCTTCAGGTACCGGAGTACGTCTGTTTGGCCTGGGGTTCGTTCCTGACGGAGGAAACCGTGGTGAGATCAATGATGCAGACGGGCATATCGAAATCTATGATCAAAGTCGATTTCTCACTGTAACCGGCCATCACATCAATGAAACCCCTAAAGAGGTATGCGAAGTAAATGACGAAATTGCCGACATACACACCAGATACATCGCTGATAACGAAGATGAGCAGACAAGCGATAGAGATGCCGATTCTGATGTTTCTAATTCGCTCACTGACGAGGAAGTGCTTGAGAAGATAAGGAGTTCTAAAAATAGCAGCAAGTTCAAGAGTCTATGGGAAGGCAACACATCGGGTTACGAAAGTCACAGTGAAGCTGACCTTGCTCTTTGTGGAATGCTTGCGTTTTGGACAGGCGGTGATGATACTCAGATAGATCGATTATTCCGCCAGTCAGATCTAATGCGCTCAAAATGGGACGAGAACCGTGGTTCTCAAACTTACGGTGAGCACACAATCGAGAAGTCGCTGGAAGGGCGTACTGAATTTTACACACTAAATAGGAGTTCTCTATCCGACGATGCGCCTTGGCATGTGCGATTTGATGGGTGGATATTCCCACAAATTAATGCAGATGATCGACCGAGCCCTGATGTTCAAGTGGCAAAAGCTGCTGAGCTACTCCAAGATGACTTTGAGTTTCTCATTCCTCGTCCTGAAGGTGATACTCTAGATAAAACGCCAATGTTCGTTTATCACGAGAGTTCTGGAATATATAAGAAGGGCGGTGAAACGCTTATCAAGGAAGAAGTTAATCAGAATGAGCCGATCAATATCGGACCGACAAAGGTAGGACGTGTAATCGATATCGTCAAATCGTGTAATCTGGTATCGCGTGACGATCTAAACGCCGGAGCAGAAGATCAGCGATTAGTTAATCTTCAAGACTGTGTCCTCGATCTTGATACGCGAAAAACCTTCCCACATAGTCCTGAATTCAATTTCACACGTGGGGTAGCCGTATCATGGGACGAAAATGCCGATTGCCCTAACATTCAACAGTTCGTTCACGAGGTGACTGCATCGAAGGAGGACGCAGAAACTCTAATTGAATGGCTTGGTTTCTGTCTCACACCGGGTTACGATCCACACCGATTCTTGCTCCTACACGGTCCGGGGGGGAATGGTAAAGGAATCTATTTCGAGATAGTCCGATCATTCTTTGGCTCAGATAATACTTCAAGCGTTTCGCTTCGCTCAATGACATCTGGCTCGCGTTTTCATATGAGTTCGCTCGAGGGAAAGATGGTGAATCTTGACGGAGATGTGTCAGGCGGCTCTATTAATTCCGAACAGCTTGAGTACATAAAGAAGCTCACAGGTGGAGACCCCGTCCAAGTGGAAGAGAAACACGAGCCAGCGTTCGATCTCGGGAATGAAGCAAAGTTGGCTTTCGCAGCTAACGAACGTCCGCGGTTCTACGAGAATAGCAGTGCTATTGCGAGACGCTTACTCGACATTGAGATGCCGTACAGATACACCGATGATCCGAACGATGGACATCGTGATCGTCGTCCTCGAGAAGAACTACTTGACGAGCTTACTAACGAAACTGAATTGTCTGGATTACTTAATTACGCCCTCAATGCCATAGATCACGTCGAAAGTCGTGGTCAATTCTCGAGCGAAATGGGGACGACAGCGGAAGAGCGGTTCAAGGATTACATGGCCGAAGCTGACCCCATTTTGAAATTCGCTCAGCGATGCATTGAGGAAGATGTCACAGGCGTACTTCCAAAGGATGCCGTACATGGCGTGTTCACGAAATTCGCAAAAGCAGGCGGAGATCCAAATCCTGCCGAAGCTAACGTGTTTTGGCGAAACTTCAAGCGCACCTGTGAATATGAACAGCGACGGCCGAAGATTGGTGATGAGCGACCATATGTGATTGACGGTATCCGTTTCACAGATGATGCAGTCGACTATATCGGAGAGGTACATCTGAAGTCAATCCGGGAGATATATCGTGAATCAGCAGCATATGACTACGCTGATCTTCCTGAGCAGTTCAAAGATGGACCTATGAGCGTGGGTTCAGGTTTCGAGGATATCACCCCAGGATGGAATTCGTTCGAAGCAACTGTTCTGGAACGGCAAACACCTCCAGAATGGCTCTCAGGAAAAGGTACGCTCGAGGATTCTGAAGGAAACTTTCTCCGGTATGAGATTCCAGCTGATGATGATTTCGTGCTGACCGAAGGATATACCTACGAATTCGAGAATGTCTGGGTCAAAACTAACCGAGATGATCACCCTATCGCTGAGCTTAGTTCCGGAGTAACGGATCACAGGGTTTTGAGCGAGCCAGAAGATGATTCCATGGAGTGGGAAGAACGAGTAGCGCTCGATGGAGGTATTCTCGCCCATGACATGGTTGACGAACAGCGAGCTATTCGGCAGACGCTGGAAGAACTCTTTGAGAAAGATCCTGTGAGAAAATCAGTAGTTGCCAAACGAGTGACTTCACAAGTGGGAATAGAACCAGACCGAGTCGAACATTTGCTCGAGAAATTAGTTCAATCAGGAGATATTATCAGACAAGGTGATTCACTGGAACCGAATTTGTAGCTTCCGGAAGGGCATAACAGATCAAACGTTGGATATTTGACGTGGTCCTCATTGATCTCTCCAATGGTTGATGGTAGATTCAGCCACGTCCATCGCGAGCGTGTCCGCCGGAGAAAGGCTGAACCCGGTAAGTTGCCCAGCAACGACTGTGCCGACTGCGTTCGAATCACGGAATGCAAGGACAGTGAATCCGTCAAGTTCCCCGATTTGGCCATTGTCAGCGATATCAACCTCATTTGCTCCACGAACCATCATATCTTCCACAATGTCTGACATAGAATCCTCTGCCTCGTCAACTGTATCCCCGATACCGACGATTAAACCGGCAAACACCGATTCATCCGGGTTGGTGTATCCCACGTCATACTCGTCGCTGTCATCGTCAATCAGTTCGGTCTCGGCATCTATATCATTGGCATCGGGGTACTTGTCAAGGTCATCGTCGTAGTTTGGCCCATCATCATTGTTACTTGATCCGCCTATACACCCAGCAAGAGCGGTTATGGTCGTCACAGTGCCAGCACTGATGAACATTCTTCTATCTAATCGGTGGTTATTTCTTAGAGGCATATCGGTCTCTCGGGTTGCTCACACTACACTACTACCTTACCTCTATCAGTCGTCTAAGTGGATATTCGCTGTAGATAACTACGAGTCATTGTACGAAGTGCTAAGATACTCTGATTCAGATCCACGTTCCCTAATCACGTGTGTCGGGGATGTCCGGGATAAATCCGAACACTCTATTAAACTTCTCTATCACTCTCTAAGTACTATATTCTTCTTTTTCCCCTAATAGAAATCTATCCCGGACATCCCAGACGCACATCATCAACAGCGAGAGTTAGTTGGTAAAAGTGCTGTTTTCGAGGGTTTCACCTGTCTGGGATCGGCTCACAGATCTCCGACGATGTCAGGGATGATCCCGGACAGGGCGCAACCCTACAAGCGCTGAGATATAATAATCTCTCTAATGTCGGGGATTACCCCCGACACGTCCGGGTACCATTCGCTGAACCCAGACATTTAGTTTCTCATGGTGAGTTTCCAATTTCGATGGAATGTCAATTCCCTCTACCAGAATGATCCACAATAACCCTCTATATCGCAAGCGATGGCAACCCAAAAGTCCCAAAATTACCCTTGAAGCTGTGATCGAATATTGGCAGTTAAAATATATTATTAGGGGCCGGAATTTAGTTACTGATTAGCTTAGAACGCTATGGAGCCTCGTTTTGAGGGATAGTCTAGTGTCTCAAAGACGATTTCGATGTCAGAGCGTCTCTAAAGACCACTTTCACTTTCAGTCCGGACATCGGTAGCTTTCTTAAGTGGCGAACAATAAAAGTAAGGTGAATAGAGTCCCCTTCCCTACTGCTAGGTAGGGTCGCAAATAATCAAAAAGCCATCCGTGGATTCCGGTATAAACACGTAATGCAAATTCAAATCATCGGATCTGAATCGGCTCTCCAGCTTTTTAGCCTTATCACCACCTTCATTGCGACACTAGTTGGTGCAATTGCAACTTTATTTATACAGTGGGCTTTACCAGATGATGCTAATCTAAAAACTAAGTACTATGCAAACCATGTGAAAAAACGCCTCTTTAACGGAGATTTTACTATCGACTCAAAATTAACACGCGCATATGATGTGAATGATAAAGAAGTCGAACTCCAGGAGCTGAGTGATGAACTCTGGGAAGAGTTTGGAGTTCAAGCTACAGGAATGAAAGACCATTTTGAATTTCCCAAGACACGCGGTAACAATGATTTTGATGTTGACGTTAGATTATTCCACGAAGAAAGTTCGCAGGGACACTTTTCGCTAGAACCTACAAGCACTTCTGATCATAGACCAGATGGAAGTGGTAACTCAGAACGGATAGTCAATACTATCCGGGTAGAGGTAACAGCAGAACTGCCATACCATCGGCTGAAAGATCTACTATTTAGAGAGTACGACTTATTGAGAGATATTGAGGCTTCTATCCCACAGAATCTAGATGGAGGGACCTACTCCCTTAGCTGTGATACAGGTGAACCACCGGAATTCAACCACCTTTTTTCCAATATGAACTTTCACAGACTAAAGACCTCCAATGAAAATATCGAATTGGAATATGATGATCAAAAGGTTACTGTAAGAAACTATGAGGAGGGGGAGGTTGACGAAATTATTGACATGACGTACAAACTCGTCACCTTATACTCCTAATCGAGATTGGGAAGAACAATTCGAGACCAGTACCTTTCCATCTCTGCATCATTCCAATCCCCCCAAAAGACTACTGCATCGTTCTTCACAGTGATGCCAACTTTTCTCTCAAACGAAAGGGACTCAAATATGACCCATCGTTTATTCCCTCTTTCATTGAATTCACTAGCAGGACTTGAGTCACCTAATGCTCCTGCTAAAGATGCGCTAGATGTGTTCTCATCAATTGAATCATATGTTGCGCGGGACTCTACATTGCCATCATCACTAAGAATGTTCTTTAAATTCTCTTCTGAGATTTCCACTCTTGCTATTCCCAGACTATCTGCCGTACCAGCTGCAGATGGATTCGGCCCAACCCCAAAGAAGTCAATCAAACGGGATGCGATTATACTTTGATGATCACCTTTTGCTACAATTAGGACACCCCCCTCACCAATCACATCTGTGAATCTAATTCGGGCCTGGTGACGTTCACGTTCATACTCAACACCATCCCAACCAGATCGCTCAATTTCAATCTCATACTGGATAACACACGAAATTCCATTTGTTGTCTCATTTATTTCCATGAACCGTGTGCGCAGAGGTCCGTCTGCAAGTTCAGATCTCCGCTCTAGTTGCACTTCTGATAAATTGGATTTGAGGTCCTCCCCGTCAAATCCACCCTCAATCTCATACATCGCGGTCGAGACAGGCATGGAATAATCTGCTTGAAAATCATTCGCAGATAGTATAACTCTTATGTTATTCTGTTTCCTTTGGATATCATTCGCGTTTTAACACTGGGAGGATCTCGTTGTCCACATATTCGCAAAACTGACTAGATGTAAAATCGTTGGGTTGATAAACCTCTATGTACCCACTCTCAGAGGCAAACATTCTTATTTGCTCCCCTGAATACTCGTAATCAAGACCAATCTGATTCTTGTCTGCTATATCTAGCACATCCCCTATGTCCTCATCTTTAAGGACAGAATCGCCGTGTACAACACCATTTTCTATTGACCCATGTTTACCGTAGAAACCAATTTTCCAAGGATCGATATCTATTTGTTGATCCAGTTTTTGTTCAATGAATCCTTCAATATTCACTTTAGAATTAGCTATAGATGCGCCTGTGTGTTGATTGACTACGTCAATGGCGAAGTTCCCACTGCTGCTCGAGACTGCAAAAAACTTCCCGGGGAAATGAAGAAAGTCAGTGGACACCACTGTCTTCTCTTCTATAGTATATTCTGATATTGAGTCTTCGTTAATTCTAGTATCGTCCGTTTCAATAACTCTTTCTGCTGCTATCGTTCCCTGTTGTGCATTTTGAGAATAAGAGTCTAATTCTACATTCCTTTCAACTTCAACTGCTTCTAAGAGATTCTCGTAGTCATGGTTGTCCGGTAAAGTGACTTGCTCTCGGATTTCAGGAAGCTCCTTATCTGATTCGGCCAGGTAGATTACTCCAGAGTTCATAGCTTCACCTTGATTGGAAAATAGTTATATCTGTTGCATAATGTGATGCACCTATGGGCTACACTCCTCATCCAAAATGCACTCTTCCAAGTCCGGATGACCCAAATAAAATTTGGAGATATATGGATTTCACACAGTTCATATCAATGTTGGAAAACCAATACTTTTTCTTTTCAAGAGCAGATAATTTCGATGATCCCTTTGAGGGTTCTTTACCCCAGACACATGAGGAAAACGTACGGGAGGACATATTTCATGAAAAGTCGGTAAATTGGTCGGTTCAATTATTACCGAAATTTCGGAAACTTTGTAAAAAATATACATTTTTGAATTGTTGGCATCTTAATGGCGGAGAATCCGCAGCGATGTGGGATATTTATCTTAGGTCTAACCAAGGAATATGTATCCAATCTACTATTGATGACCTAATCGATGGTCTAGACACTGAAGAAGAAGTATATATTAGTAAAGTGGATTACATTAACTATGAAGAGGATGATATTCCAGGATGGCAAGGATTAGGCGATACACTTTCTCCTTTCATATATAAAAGAGGGAGTTTTAGGCATGAATCTGAAGTGCGAGCCATTATTCAAGATCTTCCTTGGCAAGAAGAGGGAAAATCGAGAGAGATAACAGCAGAAGATATTCGAAGCGAGGATTTAGACGGCGATCACTATGATCCTGGGAGGACAGTTGATGTTGATCTAGAAACAGTCATTGACACAATTAGAGTCTCTCCCAAGGCGGAGCCATGGGTCGAAAAATTAGTAGCAAATGTTTGCAAAACGTATGAGTTAGAAGCAGACTTAATTGTGGAGTCACGGATGTCACGTGATCCATATCACTGATGCTGGAAAGCATCAATAGCCTCTTTCACGGCTTCTAACTCGCTTAAGTTCCCGTCCACAGATATTGTATCCTCTTCGTGATTAATATACACATCAGTCCTATTCTTAGAAGGGACTACCGCCTTGGAGTCTTCAAGTCGTTGGGTTTGGTCAGGTCCTCCTGTTAACTCCATTTCAAAGGGTTCAGCATCTTTTTGGACCGATTCTAATCCAGACGAAAATTCAGCATCTGATTTTAGGTGGACTTTTTCCGAGTCTTGTGACAAAAGAGACAATAGATCATCTACATCCACGTCACTATCTGCGTTAAATAGTATATAGTCGCCTATTGCAAAGACAACTGTTTTTCTTTTATCCCCTTTTTCAATTCTTCTTCTCGAGCGATCTGATTTGTCAACTTCTTCCAAGCTCAGATTGTGGTATTCTCCTATTTCTATCTTGAATTCGTCTACTTTATTATCATCCTCATCAAGGATACCCACTTCCTCATACCTTTCAAAGGCACATTCAGCCCTAATAATAATATCTCCATTATATCCTCCAGCTTTGGTGATCTTAGCTTTTCCAGCCCGAGAAACACCATTTTCAGGGCCGAAATTTTGTGTAACAAAGCCCGGTTGTAGGTCATTCGTTCTTTCGTATATCTCAAAATGGTAAGGAGATTCCATATTATAGTACTATCTGTGACTCCAATTAAATCTTGTATATTCGTGTGATGTCACATCATCCAATCCGGTCAAGCGCGTTACGTCGGTCTTCCACTGGAGCCTGATCGTATTTCATCGTCGTCTCGGCTCGCTTGTGTCGAAGCTGAGATTGCGCTGCTGCGAGATCTTCTTCCCGAGCCATATATGTCCCGGTAGAATGGCGGATAGCGTACCACGATAGATTTCGATCGATCTCGGCGATTTCACAGAGGCTATTGATCAAGTAAGTGAGTGACGACGAACTGTAGGGATTCTCATGGCGAGTGAGCCACAGCTGGTCCGTTTCGTTATACTTATCGTACATTTCACGCTCTTCAAGCCATCGTGCCAGATATTCTGCTGTTTCATGCCGGAGGCTAACAGTCCAGTTGTCTTCGTTCTTCGAGGATTCGCTCTCAGGGATTCGGAGTGCGGCGTTCTCTACGTCTACCCAGTACGTTTTGGCCCGCCCGACTTCAACGGGCCGTAACCCTGCATCGAGAGACGTGTGGACGATACTGGGATACTTGAATCCGTTTGCACGGTCCCAATCGTCTTGTGATATCTTGTTGATCGGTTTCCCGTATCGACGTGCAAGGAATCTTTTCCATTCCGACCGTTTTTCCGGCGATAGAGCAGCGTAGGCGGGAACAGTTCCGAATTCGAGAGCAGCTTCACGAAGTGCTTTCCGTTCGTCCATTGTCACATAATCCTTCGGTTGAGTAGCACCTGATGGGGAACTGATAGAGATTTCAGACTGCCACTCATCGGTGTCATTTCGGAATCGGAAGTACGCTTTGAGAGCGAGCTTTACGTTATGTAGATGTGATCCGGAGTATTCCTTATCAGAGAATACCTGTTCCTGTAGGTATTCGTCGGCGTCATCATGCTCGAGATCGAGAGTGTAACCACCTCGATTCTCCCAAGCCCATCGGTGGAACTTGTCGGTGATACTCGCGTAGTTTCTCGCGGTGTCGTGAGCGTAACCCTCGAGCTTTTCCGGGTCGTTACCCATCCGAGCGAGCCATTTGATGTACTTCTGCCGAAACCCCTTGTAGGCGATTAATTGCCGTTCGTTGAGGTATTTGCGCGAGGGACCGGGAATAAGAACGACACCTTCAACTTTCTCGGGGTTAGACATCGGTACACACCCCGATGACGGCGATTCCGGCATTTACAGGTCGGTTCAATCGAACTGCGATGGTCTGAGTGGTCGTCATGGTTTCGTCGGTCGAAGCCGGTGAAATCGCAGGACGTGACGGGGTTCGGAAAGTGTCAACCCGGTGGGGTGGCAGAGCGGCCCAACGCGCCTGCCTTGAGAGCAGGTGGCTGTCAAGCCTCATGGGTTCAAATCCCATCCCCACCGCTTTTGCGACGCGTTCGCGAGTAATGCGAGCGAACGCCCGTGAGAACTCCGTTCTCAAGATGAACGGACGTGAGGAGCAAAGCGTCAAGATGGATTTGAATTAGACCGAGGTTCTGCGAGCGTAGTGAGCAGGTTCTCGGGCGTGGTTCAAATCCCATCCCCACCGTCTTCGCACGAGTACGATACGACGAGCGAAGCCGTTTCGTGATGACGAAAGACGCCCAGCGTCTTTCGAACCACGAGGAGCTCGCGAGCGGAAAACGAAACGGTGGGATTTGAATCAGACCGAGGTTCTGCGAGCGTAGCGAGCAGGTTCTCGGGCGTGGTTCGAATCCCATCCCCGCCATATTTTGCCGCGAGCAACGTCGCGAGCGGTAAATCCCATCCCCATCGTCGTTTCGTGAGGAGTGTCCGATCCGTCGAGGTCGCGGCCAGTCCAACCGTACTCTCCATCGAAAATCGCGGTCAACCACGGTATTGAACTGAACTGTAGTCGGTGTACGGGTACTCCGAACGGGCGACTCACAGGCCGTCTACCCTCGAGGGGCCTGTTCGACTCGCTCGGGTGACGCGGGAGCGTTCGCCGAGTGATAGACTGCCTCACCGGTCTCCAGGTCGAAGAGGTGGAGTCGCTCCGGATCGTACGTGACCGTAATCTCGTCACCCGTCTGCAGCGACGTTCGCGGTTCGGCCTGGATTTTGAAAGCGGCGTCGCCAACCGAACAGTGTATGAGGAGGCTATCTCCGAGCGGTTCGGTGACGTCGACCGTCGCTGTGAACCTCTCGTCGCCGAGATTTGGGTACTCCCGTGCCAGATAGAAGTCCTCCGGGCGAATACCGAGAATCGCGGCCCGCTGCTCTTTCGATTGCCGAGCGGCAGGGCTCGTTTCGGTGATCCCGTCTTCGCCACCATCGCTGGGAAGTGGCAGTTCGAAGGCGTCGTGGACCGCGGTCCCGTGTTCGACCGTGACATCGATCATATTCATCGCCGGATCGCCGATGAACTCGGCGACGAAGCGATTCTCCGGGAAATCGTACAGCACCTGTGGCGAGTCGACCTGCATGATCTGCCCGTCGTTCATGACGACGACTCGTTCGCCGAGCGTCATGGCCTCCGTCTGGTCGTGTGTGACGTAAATCGTCGTCGTCTGGAGTTCCGCGTGGAGTCTCGTTAGCTCGGCGCGCATCTGAATCCGGAGTTTCGCGTCCAGATTCGAGAGCGGCTCGTCCATCAAAAACGCGTCCGGATCGCGGACGATCGCGCGACCGAGTGCGATCCGCTGGCGTTCGCCGCCGGACATGGCTTGGGGTTTTCGATCGAGGAGATTCGTAATGTCGAGCGTCTCCGCGACCTCCTCGACTCGCCGGTCGATATCCTCGTCGGTGAACGATCCGGTCGACTTCATTCCGAAGGTGATGTTCCGTCGCCCCGTCATGTGTGGATAGAGCGCGTAGTTCTGGAACACCATCGCGACGTTCCTGTTTTTCGGCTCGGTATCGGTGACGTCCCGGCCGTTCATACCGATCCGGCCGTCCGTTGCCTGCTCGAGCCCGGCGAGGAGCCGGAGCGTCGTACTCTTGCCACAGCCACTCGGACCGACGATCACGAGGAACTCCCCGTCTTCGATGGTGAGGTCGATTCCGTTGACGGCGACGACATCGTCGAACTCCTTACGGAGATTCCGTAGTTTGATTGTTGTCATTGTTATTTCTGTTGGATGGTGAACGTTTCGAGGAGCGGTTTCCGGAAGATGATCATCAAGACCAGCGGCGGAATCAGGGTTAGAATCGATCCCGCCATTACCAGTGACCAGGAGAGTTGGCCACCCTGAACGTCGCCCTGAAGCAACTGCAAGCCGACCTGTGCAACCTGATTGGCCTCCGAGTTGATAATTACCAGGGGCCAGAGGTACTGATTCCACGCGTAGACGAACATGATGATGGAGACGCCGACGAGGACGCCTTTCGACATCGGGATCAGCACGTAGACCATGAATTTTATCGGTCCGACGCCGTCTAATTTGGCGGTTTCGACGATCGACGTCGGAATCGAGAGGAAGTGCTGTCGAAGGATGAACACCGCCGTCGCGCTGGCGAGATACGGAACGGTGATCGCGAGCAAACTGTTTCCCCACCCGAAGTCGTTGATCAACTGATACAGCGGAATAAACCGAACCGGGACGGGTAGCAGGAGCGTAAATAGGATGAACAAGAACACGAGGTCCTTGTAGGGAACCCGATAGTAGACGATCGCCATCGCCGCACAGACTGAGATGACGAGCTTCCCAGCGACGACGACGGTCGACATCACCAGCGAGTTCCACATGAACCGGCCGAAGTTGTAGTCGACGATCGCCTCCCGATAGTTCTCGAGCGCGTACGTTCCGGGAGCGAGATTGCCGAGGCTCGTGACGATCCCCTGTTGTTTCGTACTCACGATGAGGGCGACGGCGATGGGAAACACCACCAGCAACACCAACACCCAGAGTTGTAGATGGACGCCAGCGTTGCTCCCCTGTTCCGTCTGCTCGGGGGATCGTCCGATCACTGCATCGATTCGGCGTTTCGTGTATTGGATGACTCCGTCCATTCTACCCACCGTAGTACGAGTACTTGTCAGTCACACGAAATTGGACGTACATGAGGATGCCAACGACCAGAAAGAGGACGACCGATTTCGTGGATGCGATGCCGAAATTGAAGAACGAGAACCCCTCCTGATACAGATCGAAGATCAGGATGTTCGTCGCGCCCGAGGGACCACCGCTGGTCAGCAGATCGACGAGCGCGAACGTACTAAAGAACGCGTAAATCGTGTTGATGATCACGAGGAAGAACAGCGTGGGGGTCATTATCGGGACGTAGACGGAGACGAGACGACGAAACCGACTCACTCCATCGAGTCGAGCGGTTTCGGTGAGTGCGTCGGGAATCGTGTTCATCGAAGCAATCATGAAGATCACGTTGTAGCCGATCTGCTTCCAGATCGCCGCGAGGGCCACGACGACGAACGCTTGCGACCCGTTACTGAACCAGTCGAGGTCGATCCCGAGCGCCTCGATTGGCCCGGTTAAGACGCCTAGCGTCGGATGTAACATGAACAAGAACACGAGCGCACCGACTGCCGGCGGGAGCGCGTACGGCCAAATGACGGAGAGCAAATACGCAGTCTGGCCGTACTCCACCTCGTGGATGAGAAACGTCACGTACAGCGAAAACGAGATCACGCCGACGACAACGATCGCGGCGAACAGTACCGACAGCAGGATACTCGAGTGATAGTCCGAGCTGGTAAGCAGCGTGGTGTAATTTTCGAAGCCGACGAACTCGTCCTGTCGACCGAACCCAGAGTCGAAGAAACTGGTTCGGACCGCCAGTGCCGTCGGATAATACAGGAACACGACCGACACGATGATCGTCGGCAAGAGCAACAGCGCTGCCTCGAGCCGCCCATCGAATATTTCTCGCGTGGACATGATAATGGGACCCGCTGATCAGTTGTAGTAGTCGTCGAGAATCGTTTCGACCTCGTCTTTCATGGCGCCGATCTCCGACCCGATATCGTCGGCGTTGATGATGTCGACCGATTTGTCCTGAATGGTAGTCTGGACGTTCCGTGCCGGTCCGAGCAGGGCCCGTTTCGTCGCCGGATCATCAGCGTCACCGTTCTGGAGTTGCTCGAGTGCGACGTTGTACATCGGGTTCTCCTCGAACCAGCCGTCCGCTCTGAGCGAGTCGACCGAGCTTTGGGTAATCGGGTAGTAGCCAGACCCTTTGTGCCACTCGGTCTGTACCTCGGGTTGGGCCATGTACTGGAGCAACTGTCCGATTTCCTCGTAGCGATCCTCGGGGAGTCCCTCGGGGACGTAAAACGACGCACCGCCGATAACCGGTCCGACGCGAGTCTCACTGATACTCGGATAGGGGGCTGCATCGACCTCGAAGTCCTCGGAGTCGGCGATCAATCCCGAGACCGACGCGGTACTCGTCAGGACCATCGCGGTCTCCTGTTCGATGAACAGCGACGTTGCCTCGCCCCACGCCTCGATTCCCGGGTTCGTATAGAGACCGTCGTCGGCCATCCCCTTCCACCAGTCGAAGAGATCGTGGATCGAGTCCGGCGTTCGGAACGTCGAAGGGTCGCCCGCGTGCCCGTTTTCGGCGTCGGTCATGAGTTCGCCTTCGAAGCCGTACCACGTTTCGACGAACCAGACGTGGTTCGGCCAAGTGATCCCGTACTGGGTGACATCCTGATCGACGAGTTGCTCGGAGGCAGACCGCACCTCTGCGAGCGTGCGCGGTGGGTCGTCAGGGTCGAGCCCGGCTTCCTCGAAGGCATCACGGTTGATGTACATGATCGCGTTCGAGTTGTTGAACGGCAGCGACGCGAGTTCGCCATCGACGGTGAAGAACTCCGCGACGTTATCGAGGAAATCGTCCGTATCAAAATCATCCGGGAGAATGTTCTCAACCGGTCGTACCCTTCCAGTATCGAGCACTTGCTGAGCGAACAGGCTGTCGACTTGCAACATGTCCGAGACACTTCCGGAGTCGAACCCTGCGAGCGTGTTCGTGAGTACGTTCTCGTAGGAATCCTGAAACTCCATGTTCACCGATGTCCCGTATTCGCTCTCGAAATCGGCGGCGATTCCGTCGAGCGTCTCTCCGTTCGTCCCGCCCATCGCGTGCCAGACGGTCAGTTCGTCGGCAATCGGTGTGATCTCTTGATTTCCGCCTCCGCTCAGACAGCCTGCCAGGCTGGAAAGGGCACCCAGTGCAAGTCCGCTCTTGACGAGCGTGCCCCGACGTGAAATCCCATCTGTCGCGTCCTCAGTATCGTTCATCCGAGAGAACGTAGGTGAAAGTACTCTAATAGGTCCTGCTAAGAGTACTATTATCTGATATGAACTAGTGGTATAACTACGTAGATCTCTATTCCGGAAAGAACAACCTCCCCATATTTTGCAACCCACTTCGAGAGCGTCTCCCGGACACGACGAGTTGAACCCGTCTCAGTCAATTGAACTCCCCCGCGAGCAGATCCGAGTAATCGGCGATGATGCCGTCCACGCCGGCGGCTGCGAGGTGTTTGGCCTGCTGTGTCGAGTCGACCGTCCAGACGTTCACGTCTCGTCCGTCCTCGTGGGCGAGTGCAACCAGATCGATGTCCGGCAGATTCGATTTATCGAAAAACGGCGTCCCCTGAATCATCGATATCGGAGGGTGAATTGCCGACGCGTCGTAGGTGCGAGCGATCTCGAGGCCGTCGTCCATCGAGCCCCAAAACAGCGGTGCAATCGGATAGGTAGATAGCTCATGGCTTATCGCAAGCGCGGCCTCGTAGAACGACGAGAGGAGGATCTCGTTGTCGTACTCGTCAGCGATCTCGAGGACGCGGTCGACGAACGGTCGCCAGATCTCTTTCTGTTCGGCAAGTTCGCTACTGGGGAGTTTTTCAGCGAACCGAAGCTCCGTACTGCCGGGATTTTTCAGTTCGATGTTCACGCCGACGGTCGACGGGATCGCATCGAGAATCTCCGTGAGGAGCGGGACCGTCTCACCGCTGTCGAGTACCTCCGCACTGGTAACGGTCTCAGTGTCGGTTTCCCAGACGATGCCGCTCGCATCGGTGAGGCCGTCGCCGTCGTCGCGTTCGGACAGCCCGTCATCGTGGAATACGACCACATCGTCGTTGGCCGTCGGGACGACGTCGATTTCGATGAGATCCGCCCGCTGCCCGGTTGCTTCGGTGTCGGTTGTCGCAGCGTCAACGGCCGCGATCGTGTTCTCGGGGTTCTCCCCGGCGAATCCGCGGTGGGCAATGAGATTCGGATCGCTCTCCCACGAGAGACTGTCCGTCTCGTGATCGTCATCAGTCAGCCCACTCAGCGCATACGCAATACCGACCCCAGCTGCGGCAGCGATTCCCGCCGTCCCGATCAGGACCGACCGACGCCGGCTTCGAGAAGCCGGTGTCGTCGAACTCCCCGTTCGGACCGGTGGGTCCGTTCGATCGTTGGCACCGTGCATCCGATCGGGAATTGACATCCGACATGACAATCGGTCCGTCCCGACGCGTTCGACCATAGCCTGTCATCCTACGGTTCGAGTATAGCGGCTGCTATGTGGGCTACAGAGCGGTATGTAGTCGTCTCTTGGGCTAGGCCCCGTGTCGCCTTGCAGGGCAACTCAAGTCGAGACAAAACGGAAGACAGCGGCCGCTCGGGTCGATACCAGCGACGACGAACGGTTCGCGGTCGGCGTTGGTAGCGTCCGGTGGGCGTTAGTCGCCGACCGACGGTGCTACTGAACCGGTCAGTTATAGGACAGCTCGAGATCGAGCGTGCGCTCGAGGAGGTCCTCGTCGTAGTACTCCTCGGTCTGGCCGGGGCGCATCTCGTGGATCGCGCGGACCTGCTGGACCGTGTTACGGAAGTTCTTGAACGTGGCCTCGTCGACCATCTGGCCGTCGAGGGTGACCGCACCGGTCCCCTCGGCCTTGGCCGCGTTGAAGCGCTCGATCTTGCTCACGTCGCGCTCGAGTTCCTCGGGCGTGGGCATGTGGACGGTGTTTGCCTGCAGGGTCTGTTTGGGATAGAGCGACCAGGAGCCGTCGAGCCCGAGCTGGGCCTCGTGTTCGACCTGATCCGCGTAGTCGTCGGCGTTGTAGAACGTCAGGCCGGCCCGTTCCTTGAACAGGTCGTCGAAGGGGCCGCCGATCGAGACGAGACCGGCGGCGCTGGCCTCGTTCGAGAGCGCCTCGAGCAGGCCGTCCCAGCGGGGCATGCCGTCGCCGAGGTCGCGGCCGCCGAGTTCGGCGGCGTAGTCGACGGGACCGAAGACCAGTCCAGTGAGCCGGGAGTCCTCGCCGAACTTGGCGATCTCACGCAGATCCGAGCGGGCGCGGCCGGTCTCGATGATGATCGAGAGGCCGATGGAGCCGTCCTCGTAGCCGTACTCGGACTCGGCCTCGGCGACGACCTCGGCGGCGCGCTCGACGTCCTCGAGGCGGCCGACCTTGGGGACGACGACGCCGTCGATCTCGTCGCCGATCTCGGCGACGAGCTGGTCGATCTGGTCGCGGCCCTTCTCGCGGTACTCCGCGTCCTCGTAGCTCCACTCGACGCGGGGCCAGATCTCGCCGGGGAAGTCGTACTCGGGAACCTTCTCGATGGTGTTCTCGAGCCCCTCGGCTTTCATGTTCGGCGCGGTGCCGTCCTCCATGTCGGGGACGAGCCAGTCGGGTGCCTGGAAGCCCTCGGCCTCGAGCGCGGAGACGAGGTACTTCGCGGAGTCGTCTTTTGGAACGGCGGCCGGTGCAGTCTGGAACGTACGGCAGAGTCGGATGTCGTCAGTCATGTGTTCGTATCTGAGTTCGTGATTGTCCGCGGTCGTTTGTGATAATCGATCGTGTTAGTTAGAACGCTTTCGGATCTCGGCCGTCCGCGTCCCCGAGTAGACGGGTTCGTCGTTCTGGTTGAACGCGATGTGCTGGAACCGGACGGTGCCGGCCGCGTCGCTCGAGGCGTCGTCTTCGGCCTCGAGAACGCGCGTGAAGGCGTAGACGGTGTCGCCGACGGCGACGAACGTGTGGAAGGATTCGTCGTCGAAGCCGACCTCGCGCCACGTTTGCTCGTCCGAGCGAGCATGGCCGAGTGCCGTCGACCGGGTCACGTCGCCGTAGGTGACGATGTTGCCCGACGGCGAGTCGGACATGACGTCGACGTTGTGATGCTGTTTGGCAGTGTTGAGCGTCGACAACGGCAGCGAGGCGACGGTCACGTCGTCCTGCGTGCGACCGCGCTCGTGGCGGTAGGCGACGGCGGCGTTCTCGTCGTCGGCGTCCTCGAGGGCCGCGACGAAGTCCTCGAAGTAGCCTCCTTCGGGTGCGATGAACTCGTCGGGAAGTGTGGGTTCGTCCTCGTCTTCGGCGGCCGCAGCGCCGCTCCCGTCCGTGGCCATCGGCTCGCGGCGCGGAATCATGTTCGTCCGCTCGTAGGAACAGAGAACGTCACCGGTCTCGGCGTCCGTACCGCGGGTGCGCCAGGAGACGATGCCGTACTCCGGTCGGGAACTCGAGGTCGCCGTGTTGACGACCTCGCTCTCGACGTGGAGTTCGGTGCCCGTGTAGACGGGTGCCTCGGGGAATCGAACGTCGGTCCGCCCGAGGAAGTAGCCGCCCTTCTCACTGAGGTCCTCGACGGTGATCCCCAGTGTCGCGGCGGTCAGATAGTCCGGGTGGACCGGCGGTTCGTCGAAACCACGCGCCGCGGCGGCGTCGCTGCGCCAGTAGGCGGGGTCGTGGTTCAGGGTCTGGCTCATCCACTGTTCGTTGCCGAACTGGGTGAGCGTGAGGCCGGGGTCGTGTTCGATGATATCGCCCTCCTCGAAGTCCTCGAAGCAGTTGCCCTTCTCCTTGGTCTCGACTTCCTCGAGCGCCTGTGCGAACGTGTCCGGATCTGTCCAGTCAGTCATCTGCAGTCACCTCGTCAGTGTCGGTCGCTAACTGTTCGCGTTCCCGGCGGGCGATCGTCCGTCGCATCTCGTTTTCGACGATCATGTAGCCCTCGTCGAAGCCCATGCCGGGCTTTGCCAGCACCTGTGCGGCGTTGGTCGCGAGCGCGACGTGGGCGCAGGCTCGCGCCGAGGTTTCGGTCTCGTTGCAGGTCCCACCGAGGTAGGCGCGGGTATCGGTTCCCTCGCAGTAGCGGACCGCCTGCCCGCTGCGGTGGATGCCCCCGAGGTCGGGGGTCTTGACCTGCACGAGGTCGGCGGCCCCCGAATCGACGAACGCCTGCACGTCCTCGAAGGTGTTACACCACTCGTCGGCGACGATGTCGACGTCGACGCCGGCATCTTTCAGTCCCTCGCGGAGTTCGACCATCGCGTCGATCTGGTCGGCACGGTTGCCGACGTCCATCGGCCCCTCGATCTGGATCGGGTAGGGCGCGGCGGCTGCCTCGAGGTCGGCGAAGTAGTCGACGACCTCGTCGCGGTCGTAGGGCGCGCCGAAGATCTCGCCGATCATGCCGTAGACGTCGATGTGGAAGCGGGGGTCGTAGCCCTCCGGGCCGAGTTCCTGGGAGCGCTCGACCAGCCACTCGACGTACTCGAGCAGCACTTCGCCGTCCTCGCCGATCTTCTCGACGCTGTTGATCAGGGCGTGGGGCAGGACGGGGACGCCCTTGACGAACATCTTCTCGGTGTTGTTGTACCGGTCGTCACCGGACTGGCCGAAGACCGGCACCGGCTCCGTGGCGGGCTCGGTGCCCAGTGCGTCGGCCATCACGTCCGTCTTTGTCTTCCCCGTGGCCGACCCCGCGGCGGCGAGTAAGGCCTGCGAGACGCCGTAGCGGATCGCGGTGTGGAGCCGGTCACCGTCGACCTCCAACTGCTCGAGGGACTCGGCGTTGTCGAGGAAGTCGGTGGCGTCCCGGCCCTCGAGTGCGTCGGCGACGGGGCCCTCGATGACGGGGGCGTACTCTTCGGCTTTGAACAGCGGGTCGCGCCCGCCGGCACCGGAGTACTGGACCGCGGCGCAGTCGCCCCGGACAACGGTCCCGTCGGCGAGTTCGATGTCGACGATGATCGACTCGCCGGCCTGGCGAATCTCGTCGAAGCCGTCGGTAACGGGCTCGCCCTCGTAGGTGAACCCGTCGTGTTCGGCACCTTGCTTGATCGCGCGCTGATCGTCGAAGAAGAACCCGGAGTAGCCGGGCGTGGCGTGGATTCCTGTAATCTCCATTTAGACGTCACCCTGTGGCTGTGACTGCGGTCGGCCGATGAGCTTTCCGTCGCTGATCGCGTCGACGTCGTCCGCGACCATGCGGAACGACTGATCGCGGCCCTCGGTGTCGGCACGTCGGGAGAGTCGGGCCTTGTGAATCTCCTTGATGTCCTCGTCCATCTCGAGGTCGGCCCACTCGAAGATGCGGACGCGACCGTCATCGTCGCGTGCGGGGAGGACGGCTCCTTTCGCGCTGTCGCTGGGTGCGAACGGCACGTCGAGTGCGCCCGAGTCGAAGGCCTTGAGCGTCCCCTGAACGACGTCGCCGTCGCCGTGTTCGAAGATGGTGTCCATCAGACAGCGGGTCTCGCGCTCGATGAGGTCCTGTTCCTCCTCGATGCCATCGATGTCGATTTTCTGCTCGATGGCCATGTCGATGACCTGCCGCGTGGTGCGCAGGCCGGCCGAGTTGGCCTCCTTGGTCGGGACGCCCTGGAACTCCTGTGGGGACTTGGTGATGACCTTGTCGGGCTGGGCGATGGCGGCGGTCATGCCGCCGAGGCTGATCACGCCGTTGGCGCGAGCCTCGTCCGGCGGGAAGCCGCCCATCCACTCGTGGAAGACCGTCGTGACGACGACCTCGTCGGGCAGATACTCGTTGCCCAGCTTCTTCAAGGCGTTCAGGGCGGCAACGTCCTGCACGACGTTACCGACCTGCCCGTAGCCGAGGGTGATCGAGCGCACGCCCTGCGTGGCGGCGAGTTTCCCCTCGACCAGCATGACCGCGATCGCGATCGACGGCGGGACCAAGGTACCGGTAAGGGGGCCGAACGGCTCGCGGTTGATCCGCACGCCCCGTTCGGTGTAGGCTCCCGCGAGTCGATCGACGAACTGCCACTTCTCGATGGTCTCCTCGAGCCCGTGGCGCTTCGTGTACGGAATGTTGTAGGAAATCGGGCCGCCCTCGAAGCTCTGGAAGCCGCCGGCGAAGGTGATCGCCGCCAGCAGGCGGGCATCGGGCGTCCCGTGGCGCACCTCGATCGGCGCGTCGACCGCGTCGATCAGCTGTCGACAGCCGTCGACGCCGTGATTGACGGCGGGGAACCCGTTGAGCGTGTCGTCGCCCGTCTCGAGGGCCTTGTCCAGCCCCTGTTGGGCCTTCTCGTACTCGTTGTCCCGGGTGTAGGAGTCGATCGTGGTCGGTAGGAGATCCGCCTGTCCCTCCTCGTGGAGGTATCGCAGGAGTTCGATCTGATCGTCGAGCCGGGGGACGCCGGCTCGTGGCTGCAGAAGTGGCTTGTCGGCCGACTCGAGGACGTCGGCGAATCGCTTGTGGTCGGGCAGCGATTCGTGGTACTCGATGGCCTCCTCGAAGTCGACGTCTTCGCCCGTCGGCCAGTTAGATCGAATTTCCTCGTCGATACGCCGTAGCTCGTCGGACGGAATACGTTCGTCTCGTATCATCTAGGAACTAATAGTAGCGCGTTCCGACTCCGTCGGTGTGATCTGGAGGTCTTCGCGCAGCGCGGCAATCGCGTCCTCGGGATCGGTTTCCGAATCGAAGACGCGGTCGAAACCGAGTTCGCGGAAGGTCCGACGGGTTTCCTCGAACTCGTCTTGCCCGACGGCGAGGTTGCCGCCGATGTAGGTGACCGCGTCGACGCCCGCGTCCTCGAGAACGCCTTGGAATCCCTGACAGTCCTGCTCGGCGTGTCCGTAGAGCGAGGAGACGAGTACAGCGCTGGCGTCGTGGGCTTTAGCGGCCTCGGCGAACTCCTCCTGGGAGGTCTGGACACCGAGGTTCACGACATCGAAGCCGGCTGCGCTGAAGGCTTGCTCTAGGATTGTGATGCCAACGACGTGGGCATCGGAGCCGATCACGCCGAGGACGACCGTTTGGGACATCGTACTCGGACTCATGAGCGACCGGTGTATAAACCTAATGATCTTCCATGATAATACTCCTTAAAGATCCTAAGACCGTCCCAATGGGTGATGCTCACTCAGCCCTCGGTACCTGCCACCAACTACATAATCGATGGTAAGGGTTTTGGTACTGGTTTGGAAAGGGGGGCGTACAGACATGGGCGCACTCTCGAACCTTCGCGTGCTGGATCTGACCCAGGTGCTGGCTGGGCCGTACTGCACGATGTTGCTCGCGGACATGGGCGCGGACGTGGTCAAGATCGAGCGGCCGGGCGGCGACATGATCCGGTCGAACCCGCCGTTCGTCGACGACCCCGACGAGGAAGCCTACGGGGGCTACTTCCAGAGCGTCAACCGCGGCAAGAAGAGTATCGAGCTGAACTTAGGCGACGAAGAGGATCGTGCGGACTTCCTCTCGTTGGTCGAGGAGGCCGACATCGTCGTCGAGAACTACCGCTCCGGGACGATGGAGAAGTACGATCTGGGCTACGAGACCCTCACAGAGTACAACGAGGACATCATCTACTCCTCGATTCGGGGCTTCGGCGACCCGCGGACCGGCGAAACCCACCGCCAGGGCCAGCCCTCCTTCGACCTCATCGCGCAGGCGCTTGGCGGCGTCATGGAAACCACCGGCCAGCCCGACGGCCCGCCGACCAAGACCGGTCCCGGCGTCGGCGACCTCTTCACCGCGACGCTGAACTGCATCGGGATTCTCGCCGCCGTGAACCACCGCGAACAGACCGGCGAGGGCCAGTACGTCGACACCGCGATGTACGACTCGATGCTCAGCTTCACCGAGCGCGCCATCTACCAGCAGTCCTACACCGGCGAGGCCCCCACCCGACGGGGCAACTCCCATCCCACGCTCTTTCCCTACAACGCTTTCGAGACCGACGACGGCTACGCCGTCATCGCCGCGTTCAACAACAACCACTGGGCCGAACTCTGTGACATCATGGGTCGCGAGGATTTGGCCGAGGAGTACCCCACGACCGCCGAACGCCTCGAGAGCCGCGATCACCTCCGCGGCGAGATCTCGGAGTGGGCACTTGAGCAGACCAACGACGAACTCGTCGGCCAGCTCGAGGGCCGGGTCCCGGCCGCGCCCGTCCAGACCACCGAGGAGATCTTCGAAGACGACCACGTCCACGCACGCGACATGCTCGTGCCCGTCGAACAGCCCGGGGCCGACACCGACGTCGAGATCGCGGGCAATCCGATCAAGATGAGCGAGACCGAGCCCGAGCCCCGCGGTCGCGCGCCGCTGCTGGACGAACACCGCGAGGACGTGCTGGGCGAGCAGGCAGAAGAGACGGCCGACGACTGAGGCCGCACACCGATCGATCCGTTTCTGACGTAGTCGGATACGTCGCTACTACTCGCATTCCGTCGGGCTGCGTGTTCGTCAGCCGTTTCCCATGGTCATCGCTTCCGTCCAGTTCCGGGTGTACTCCCCCTCGAGTTCGTCCGTGTCTGACTCGCCGTTCGCGACCGGTGGCGCTCGAGCGACTCCAGCGACCGGAGGTTTCTTCAGGTGACAATTCAAGGGGACAGCCATGAGTCAGGCGACGCTGTCGGACCGCCCGTACGCGAACTCGAATCTCTTCTCCGGCTACTATCTCGACGAGCGGATCGAAGACCGCGAGGAGTGGGACTGCGACGACGCCGCGAGCGAGGCCCTCGAGGAACTGCAGGACCTGTACGACGATTAATCGAGTAGTCTTAGTGCCTTATTCCTCGAAATATAGTAGTTCAGATCTGCAGAATGTTTTATCAATATGGGATAACGATACGGGATCAGTAGATGCTCTCTTTGGATCCAATCGTCGACAATACCGATTCGACTCTCGAGGAGACGTACAAGAAGGTCGTTCCATTGAGCGAAGAGATTCGAATTTCGACGGGATACTTCTACCTCTCCGGCTTCGATCTGGTTTCGGAAGATCTCGAACAACTCGCCGATCCCGAAACGCTCGGCCGATCCCCGATGCGTATTCTGATGGGACGAAAGACGGATCAACAGACCGCCTCAGAACTTGAGGAAGGATTTTCGCTTCGAGATCAGTTTAAAGACGAACTCAGAGAAGACATCGAGAGTCTGAATCGGGCTCAGATCGAACGGTTAGATCGACTTCGGGACTTCATTGCGAAAGATCTCATCAATGTTCGAGTCCGTATTCCCGAATCGGGGTATTTCCATGCGAAGGGGGCCTGTTTCAGAGCGCCACCTGAATCCGAGAAAGCGAGAGATCAAGTGGAAGACAAACGAGGGGCAGTGACGATTGTCGGATCCTCGAATTTTTCAGCGAGCGGGCAGCGAAGAAACGTCGAACTGAACATGACGAGTCAGGATCGGCGGGAAGCGGAAGCGTTCGAGGAGTGGTACGACAACCAGTGGGCCAACGCTGAGGAATTCAGTGAGGACATCCTCGAGATCATCGAATCGAGCGAAAAGTATCAAGAGTGGCAAGAAAAGCAGGAAACCGAGTCGGAGGCTGCGCAAAATACTGGCGAACTCGGAACCTATCTCGAGCCCTTTGAACTCTATAAACTCCTCGCGTACGACGAACTCAACGGTAACGTTAGCACGCGTGATAGCCCCCTCTACTACTTCCAGCGGCTCGGCTACGAGAGTGCGAAGGAGAAACTCTCGACATACAACGGCTGTATCATCAGCGACAGTGTCGGTCTCGGCAAGTCGTTTATCGGTTCGGAGCTACTCTACGATTACCGGCAGCGTGGCGACCGATGTCTGCTGATCGTTCCTGCAAACCTCACGGAACAGTGGACGGATTTGCTTCAGAACGCAACGGACGAGGACGGTAGTTCGTTCTTCGGTCTCGAGGTCGACGGTACCTATCTCGACGTGATGAGTATTACCAAGTTCCAGAACCTCCCCTACGAAGAAGTCCAGACGCTTCGGGACGAGTTCGACGTCGTTCTGATCGACGAAGCTCATCGGTTCCGTAACTACGGGAAGTGGCGGCCCGATCCCGATCACGACAACGATTACAAGGGGACGAGACGGCACGCCAATCTCCGTCAACTACGCGGGAAGACGATGATCATGCTGACGGCAACGCCGATCAACAACTCCGCGACCGATCTCAAGAATCTCATCAGTCTGTTCACGAGTACCGAAGAACTACGAAACAAGGCGAGTCTCGATTTCGATTCGTTCGACGAATACATCGATCTCGCAGCGGAACGAAAACGGATCGCTGCAGGGAAAGAGGAAGTCGACGAAGAGCGCCAACAACAGCTGACTGAAAACCTGCAGCGCCAGTCACTCGAGATCTCGAAGATACTGAACGAAGTGATGGTCCTCCGCACACGGAAACACGTCAAAGACGAAATTCTGGACGAAGAGGACTTCGAGATGAGTTTCAAACCACCGCAGCTTTCGAAGGAAGAGTACTCGCTCCCGGCAGCCTATCAACCGATCTATCGAATGCTCCCCGACGTAATGGACGTACTCCATCTGCCCCACATTACCGTCAAAAACCCGCAATCAGGGAGTACTCTCAAAGCACTCTACAAACTCAATCTACTGAAACGACTCGAATCGTCTACCTACGCGTTCGTCCAGTCGCTCGAAACCCTCCATCAAAGCGAACGAAGACTGCTCGGACTGCTTGAGGAACTTCCCGAAGACGAAGACATCAGCGCACTTCGGACGTTCAAAGAGGGCGATAACAGCGCGACACTCGACGACTTCGTCGAGGGAGAAGACGCAGCGGCGGAACTCGAGCAGACGCTCGAAGAGTTCGGCTTCGATACCGGCGTCGTTCGGGACGACGATGGAACCACGGAAGACGAACTCGCCAACGCCACGGTCGGCGAAGTGAAAACGTACATCGAGGAGGATCTGACGCTCCTCGCGTACTTCCTCGCACAGTTCATCGGTGACGTTGCCCGGGACGCGGACATCGTGCGGGACCACGCCGTCGAAGCGAGGGGCTGGCTTCACGATCACGACGCCAGCGTACTCCCCGACGTTCCGGAGGACGATCTCAATCCGATCCTCTATCCGGATAGCGATCTGAGTACCGTCGACGAAGCGACTCGAGAGTTCTACGAGAGCGTCTTCGGCCTTCGCGAGTTCCGGGATCCGAAGATCGATCGGCTGGGAGAGATTTTGAACGAGTACGACAAGAAAGTCCTCGTCTTTACCCAGTATCGGGCGACAGCCGATTACGTCTACCGGACGTTACGGGACGATCCAAACTCGCCACTGACAGAACGGAACAGCGCGGTCATCAAAGGTGGAGACGAGAACAAGCAGGCGATCATAAAACGGTTTGCACCCGAGGCGGCCGGTTATCAGCAGACGCTCTCGGAGTCCGACGAGACCGAACTCCAGTACGTGATTGCGACCGATACGCTGAGCGAAGGCGTGAACCTGCAGGACGTCAGCGTCGTCGTGAATTACGATCTGCCGTGGAATCCGATGCGGATCGTCCAGCGAGTCGGGCGCGTCGACCGGATCGGGAGTACTGCGGAGAAGTACGTCCACAACTTCTATCCCGACGGCGACATCGAAGCGGCGATCAAGCTCCTCGAGCGATTACAGGCGAAGATCAACGACATCGCATTGATCGTCGGCAAGGAGAACAACATTCTCGATCCGAACGAAGATCAGATCCTCGAGCAGGCGGGTGTCGAGACCGAGAAGACGATCGGCGAACTCGAGGTCGAAGAGATCGAGCAATCACTGAAGCGCTCCCGCGAAGTGAACGATATCAACGAACTCGACGACACGAGTAAGAACCCGCTGTTGCGCAACGCCGGGAGCGACGAACGAGCAGCGTACGAACGGTACCTGCTAAAGAACGAACTGAACGAGGAGTTCGATCTCGAGGCCGACGACTTCGAATTCGCGGAGGAGTACTTCGAAACCGCGCCCGGCGAACGGGACCTGCTCTATACGAACGCCACCGATCACGAGAAGGGACCGCGACCGGGCGTGTTCGGACTCGCACACCTCTGGTTCGAAGGCGAAGACGCTCCCTTGGGTCGGGTCCAGCGCGGGTTCTACTACAAGCCGTTCGGTGGCGAGGTGAACGAACGGTTCGTCGGGACGCTCAAACTCACGCCCGACGTCGAGGGTGAACCGATCGCCGACGCGGAGACCTCGCGGATTCTCTCCGATCGCGACCGGATCGAGGACCTCGTTGCGGACCGATTGGACGACATTCGCGAGAGTCAGGTCGAAGGCGCGTACCTGCAGGGTGGCCAGCACTCGAAGGAACAGGAGACGATCATCAGCTTCTGTAAGCAATACGTCGAACCACAACACGGTGACGAGCGGGACCCAAGCGGCGAGTACGAGACGATCGAGGAACGATCGCGGGACCTCCGCGATCGCCTCAGCGATGTCGGACTCAAGAATGCCGACGAGGACCGCGTCCTCCGCGACTGGTTCCGGGATAACGCCGGGTACGAATCGTTGCCCGATTGGCCAGTAGACGAGTTCCTCGAGACGGTCGAGGAGTTCCTGGAGGAGTACGTCGAGGGGTCGACGGAGTATCAGGAGACGCTCGTCGCCGAGAGCGAGGTTCGGGCGCGGTTGATGTGTTGGGGTGTCGTCGGCCGCTGACGAACGAACTCGTCCAAACGATGCCCGAGAAGAGGGCGCTTCTCAGTCGGGAAGATGGGCTAAATCTGCCCCGACCTCGTAAGCACCCTCACTGAGTTCTGATCGCTCCTCGATTCGACGGTCGATTTCACGGCGGAGTTCGTCGAGGTCCATCGTTCATCCTTCCATAGAACGATGGTGAACAAAATACCTCGGCTAATTCCGAGAGATGATGAGTAGGGACCTCCAGCAAACGCTCGACTTTCGTTACCGCAAGTGTTCGAGGATCTGCAGGAACCGAAACGCGGGTTCGCCGTAGGACTTCGTCTCCTCGGACGCGAGCGCACGGAGTTCGTCGACGCGTTCGGTGTAGGTTTCGTTGACCACAAGGTCGATTCCGGTTTCGATTCCAGGCTCCTCCTCGAACTCGGCGGAGAGCTGTTCGAGTCCGTCGGTGAGATAGCCGTCCGAGAGGTACGGGGCCCAGAGCTGGAGGACGTACTCGTCGGCGTCGTCGAACACCCGCGTTACGTAGTCGTAGTCCGACCGGAACTTGGACTCGAGTTTCTCGAGCGAGTACTGGTAGCTGTCGTTGCCGAAGTCGCTCCACTTGTCCGTCTCGGGCGTGCCCGAGTACGCCGAGCCGTTGAGGTGGGTGATGACCTCGCAGGCGTAGACGGCCTGTGTGCCGTCGCTGGAGTCGATCGCGACGACGTCGATCTCCATCTGCGCGCCGTCCTTCTTGGACCTCGAGTTGTAGCTGACGACCTCGGCATCGGTGACGAGTTTGTGGTAGGCTCCGACGATGAGTTCGCCGATTTGGGCGTTAGAGACCATATTATGACTTGTATTTCATTCTCATTTGTCTTTCATATATTAGTTACTTCACCGTTGGATAGATCGTGAGAGTGTGAACACCAAAAGTGCGACGAACGATGGGACTACAAACGTTTGGAAAATCGCAACCAGTGGGCTGATCGAACTGGGAACTGATCCCGAGGTTCCGAAAGTTAACATGTACCCTACAGTCTGAACTCCTTCAACGAACAGCGCGGGTTTTCCTTCAGCTAGGTTTGGTATCATTAGGAACATAGATAACCAAATTAAGAGGACTACATACGAGAGAACAACCCTATGTGGTTTTTCCCCATATCCGCATGTCACACGATATATTTGATTTGATAAAATGTGTGGGGCCGAACGTAAAGATTCCAAGAAAAAGTCCAACTCTGAATCAAGAGAATTAGGACTGATCGCGTATTGTGAACATCGGAAATTCATTTCTCGTTGGAAAAATTCAGATTTGGCTTTGCTATCTCCGATCTGAGACGCACCCTGTTTAGCTTTTAGGTAGGTGATTTCACGCACTGTTTGATCTTGGTCGATAGCATCGACGACTGTTGTAACAGAACTGCGATCAATTTCCCAATCAATCTCTTCAAGATCGTCTCGGTACGCAGTGAAATCGAACCCATCGAAATCGGTTCGGTTGACGATTAGATACTTGAACGAATTTTCGTCAGAAACCGTATCAACATCACCAATACAGCCGTTACTGATATCGAAATACACATCTCCTAACGAAGGCTGTCGGAACTGCCCTCGTCTAACTGTACTCGAATCCAGGTATACTCGTGCTTTATTTTCTAGATCAGAAAATGTACGTGAGGCTGAATCACCCAATACACTGAGAACATTAATCGGATCGAATTTCATATCTACAGTATGAAAATCCACAGAGTGGAAATTAATTGTGGCAAAAATTTGGGTTTCTATAAAAGACACCCGTTGATCAAAGACTGCGTTCCCAAAGTCTGCATGATCAAACTCCGCCCCGTCAAAACTTGCTCGACTCTGGAATTGTGCTGATCGAAAATCACCACCATTGAATGTCTTATCATTAATATGAGTGAAATCTTCCCTAACGAAATCCCGCTCAGAGAAGTATATTCGTTGTTCCTGTGTTGTTTGTTCTTTGATAGTAGATTGGTCGGTCTGGTTTTTTGGGTCTACCGACCTGCGACCGAGCATCAAAGGGAAGATTGAGAGATTGCGTACATTCCGATAAGCATCTTCAGATTCGGTAGTGTCGACATTGGTGTAAAGACTCTCAAAACTAGATGACTCGAAATTAACTGTGTCTGCAAATTTGCATGACTGGAAACTCGCACCTGAGTAAAATCGAGTCTGCTGGAATGTAGCTCCTCGTTGAAAAGTCGCATCGTCAAATAGCGCAAAGATACATGTAGAGTCTCTAACTCTCACCCGTTGATTGAACAGGCTTTGAATACAAGTTAGCGCACCGAACCACGACGAGGAAATATCCCACGGACCGCTAAATTCTGCATGTGAGAAGTCAGCGACATATACATAGGCGTCCGAAAGAAGAAGAGGTTGCTCAAACCGCGTATGATTGGCTTGGAACGTATCTATCACTGCATGTCGAAGGTCAATTGGATAGTTATCTGGAGAATCTATTTGTTGGAAGTCGATATTGAGCAAGTCAATCCGTGCTCCGACGAATTCTTTCGATCGGCGACCAGCTGATGACGTACACTCGAGAAACGCATCAGCCACTTGCTTTTCATCCACCTTTTCTCGGTTATTCTCCCGGAGATGAAACAGACAGCGGTCTTTACTCGCCTCTGCTACTTCATGAGGACATTCCCACCCGTCGACATCGTGTTCTGATTTCTCTGAGTCCTCAAGTTCGAACACGAATTGACACTGATCATTGTCTGGATTCATGTTCAAGTCCCTCGAGAGCTATGAGTACGGGCCCTTTTTAGCCAGTTCGTCGTACTTCTCGAGGACCATCTCGAAATACGCCTCGTCCATCAGCCGGGGGTTCTCGACGCGGTGGAAGTCGTCCAGCACGAACTTCGTGTCCTCGCGCTCGAGGCCGTAGGCGTGGAACGCGGCCGCATCGATCTCGGCTTGCAGCTCGCGGCGCTCGGCCTCGTCGGTCGCGGGGTCGATCCCACCGAGGCGCTCACGCATTTCGGCGAACGCCTCGCCGTAGCAGTTGAGGCGGGCGGCGCGGGAGGAAATGTAGTGGAACCAGTCGTCGCCGTCCGTGAGGCGAGGCATCTGCGATTCATTGAATTTGTACTGGACGATATGACTATCCACTTTAGTTCTCATCAAGTAGTCGAATGGAACGCTGTTCAGAAGTCCGACTAACACGAATAGCTCTTTATCACTGAAAGCCCGTTTGTAGGCACTATGCATCGGATAGTTACTGAGATCGTCCTCAGAGACATCTATAATATATGGCCGTATTGTGCAGATAGTATGGACTGTCACGATATCTTTTGGGAGAACAGTTGCTATTAGCGATCGTTCGTCATCTGCTCTTGCGATATTCCGAACGCCGATCCGGTATTCAGTGCAATCTAGAAGCACGTCTTCCTTTGATAGTTCACAACGACTGTGCTGTTCAAGAAGATTATTTACAAACGACTTTTGAGAGCCTGACCCACCAAATTCATTATATATTGATTTCTTAAGGCTAGTAGCCGAATCACGGGATCTGAAATTCTTCATTCGGACTCTGTGCTTGGCACTTCGCTCAGGTTCGTGTTCAGAAACACCCCAGAATGAAATAGGAGTTAAATCATCCTCGATCGTGTTATCATATGCGAATTGATGGATGTTCTTCCCTTCATAGATTGGATAGTCTCCTTCTTCAGGCGTTTCAATGAGACGATCAGAGTCATTAGCCCGGTCAAGTTCCTTCATGTAGAGAGAGGCAAACCAAGTATCATCTACTTGCTCTCCGATAGGTGGATACTGAGTAATCTTTGATAGTGCATCAATCAGTTCTTGTGACCGGAAATAAGGGAAGATCCCTGCTTCCGGTGAATAGTTTTTCAACACCCTTCCCGGTATATTAACTGATCTCTTATTGAACTCGCTTAATATCGATGTATCCCCAGTGCTATATACACCGTTAACCACATCGGTCGATCCACTATTCTTAAATGTACAGATTGAGAAACGGTATCGATCATCGAGTCCATCAAATATCTGCTTATTCTGGAACTGAATAAAATGCTCTAATCTTGACTCGTTTATTAGGTATTGACGAAGGTCTTTCCCAGTTGCCCCAAGGAAAAAACTGCCTGGCATAATCTGCGTTACATACGAGCTACCTCCTGCTAATTGCGTTGCTCTTTCAAAGAAGAATAAGGAGAGTTCATTCTCAGTGGCAACTGTTTGCCCACCGACGGTAGGTTCTTGTAACTCATACTGAGTAGACGAATTGTAGTATTCTGCCCTAACCTCCATCTCCTGTTGGAACTTCTCCCATGCTGCTTGTATCTCTGGATCTTCGAGCAGGTTCTCCTGCATTTCGTCCTTCTCTTTTGGTGGCCGCGTCCGAAACAACTCATCGTATTTTGGGAAGAAATGCTCCCGATCTACGGTAAGTACATCCCACGGTGGATTACCGATCACTATGTCGAATCCGCCATCCTGATACACGGGTGCGAACTCGAGTACCCAATGAAACGGATGAAACTCCGCTAGATCCTCGAGATCGACATCTTCGAGTCCGGCCTCGTGGAACTGCTCGAGTACCTTCTCGTCTAGCGTTTCGCTGTGCGTGTCGATCCGTGATTCCGCCAGTTTCCGCGCGTTCGTCGCTTCTTTCGCACTCGTAGCGTCCTGATGGCGCTCGATCGCATCGATCACGTCGTCGTACAGTTCCTTGACGTTCGTTCCGACACCACCGCCGTAGTTCGACAGCGCCGCGTCACCGTCCTCGTTCGCGACTTCTTGGACCTCGGTAAAGCCGATCAGCGAGTTCCCCTGCCGAATGTTGAAGTCGGTGTTCGGCAGCGGCTCGACCTCGTGGGGCTCGTCCTCGATGTCGGCCACCATCGAGAGCCACAGCCGGAGCTTGCAGATCTCGACCGCGCCGTCGTCGATGTCCACCCCATACAGGTTGTGCAGGATGATCTCGCGCTTTGCGTACAGCGACTTGCTCCCCTGCCGGTCCTGGATGGCCTCGAGTTCGTCGCGCGTCTGACTGGCTAACTCCCAACCCATGCCGTCGGCCTCGAGTTCCTCGAAGTACTCGAGACACTGCAGGTAGATGTCCAGCAATACGTCCTGGGCAGCGAGCAGGAACGCACCGCTGCCGACGGCCGGATCGAGGACACGGGCGTCCTGCAGGATGTCGAAGTACAGCGTCTCGACGTGGTCGGTCTGGACCTGTTCCGTCGGAGCCTGTTGAGTGATCGTCCCGCCGTCAGCGACGGCTTCGCCCTGCGCCGCTTCGGTTGCGGGGCTCGAGAGGCCGAACACCTCGTCGATTTCCTCGTACTCGGCGTCGACGGCTTCGTTCAACTGATCGAGCAGATAGGGATGGATCGAGCGCCGGGCCATGAACCCGGTGATCTCCTCCGGCGTGTAGTACGCGCCCATCTCCTTCTGGTTGACCGTCTGCTCGAAGATGTGGCCCAATACGGCCGGCGAGAGGTTCTTCGGATCGACGATGTCCAACCGCTCGTCGACGTTCCAGTTCCAGTCCGAGAGGAACTCGAGGATGCGACCGAACAGGTCGTTGGTCTCCTCGGTTGAATCACCGAGCTTCGCGTCCGGGAACTCCTCTTCGACCGGATTCGTACTGAACAGCCCACCGTTCAGGTACGGGAGGCTCCCGAACTCGGGATCCTGTTTCCCCTCCGCGAGCAGTTCGAAAAAGAGCGGGTGGTAAAACTCCTCGTAGACGTCCTCGCCGTCGGCGACGATCCGGTCGTGATGCTCGTGGAGATACTCGGGATCCCGATCGAGCAGTCGCTTCTCCTGGATAAAGTAGAGAAAGATCATCCGATCGAGCATCACCTGCACGTATCGCTGCTTCGCATCCCCGCGGTCCTCGGGAACGTTCGCGACCTCTTGGACGAGATCAGTCCGAAGGCTCTCGAACTGCTCGTAGAACTGCTCGACGATCTGCTGGGTGTCGTAAAGGTCGCCGTAGATAGCCGTCGAGGAGCCGTACTCGATCTCGTTCAGCTTCTGCAGGATGGTGTTCTTTTCGCCACCGTCACTGGAGAACTGGGACTTGGCGAACGAGAGCTTCTGGTGTTTGATCTGGCCGTGTTGCTGACCGAACGTCCGCACACGCGTGAGAAACGTGAACTCCTCGAAGTCGTTCGTCGCGACGAGATTCGTGTGCCGGCGATCGACGTCTTTCGGCTTGAAATCAGTCGCAGATTCCCCGGGGCCGGCTTCGACCAGCGTGATGAACTCGTCGTCGGCGAGTTGGAGGACGAGCGTGTTATCGTCGCCGAGATCCGGCTGCGGCTTCAGATTCCGTTTCTCGAAGGTTGCAGCGATATCCTCGAGAGAATCCCAGCCCGCGATGTCCGTCGCGGTAATTGGCTGGATAGTCATACGCCAATGGAAACAGTAGGGTCATATGAAAGTACTGTCCCCCAACTCGATCGATGGATTCACGGAGAACTGACGGCCACCGAGGTACGGAGAGTTGATGCTCGTCTGTGACGTTCGTATCTCCCCTGATCGAGGTCACAGGAAGGGACCGATCCGGACGCGTTTTCACACCGTTTTAGTGGTGCGACAATTCAGACGATGAGTAATATGATCCGACAAACAGGACTGGGGCCACTGCATGCGGACACGACCCATTCGTACCCGAACGGAATGAGCGATTCGGTACCTATCGAGGGAGTCAGAGACGAATGACCGACGACCGTTCGTCGATGGGGCTCGACGCGGACACGGTTCTCGCCGAACGCGTCCGGCAACAACTCGAGAGGTTCCCCGAGAAATTTCGAGAATTGGGTGAAGGCGGCGAGCTGCGGAAGCTCTGTCGGAAGCCGACGACCCTATCGGGTCCGAAGGTACAGCAATCCCCCGAAGACTTCACGGAACAGTACCTCATCGAGCCACTGCTCCACGGGCTCGGGTACTGGAACCCGATCTCCGAGAAGTATACCGGAACTGGACCCCACTTCGTTCGGCGGCCGAGTACCTACCACAAGATCGAGATTAAACGGCCGGACTATCTGCTGAAAAACGTCTCGCCGAAGATCGACTGTATTCTCGAGGCGAAAGCTGCGAACGAGGAGCAAGCGAGCGGTGCGAAGCGAAACGCGACGAGCGATATCGAGGAATACGTCGAATCGAATACGTTCGCGAAGTATCTCGAGAGCCGGGAGAAGCGGTACCTCGTCGCGATTGGAACGGACGGATTTCGGTGGGTTCTCTGGGCGAAAGACGTTCGAACCGGTGAAACGAAAGACGCTATCGCCGAGGTCGATCTGGAAGACGCCATCAGTGCCACCGCGAAACGAGCGACCGTAATCGAAGGCGAACCGGATCGAACGACTGCCGAGATACGCCGCTTTCTTACGAACGAGTTCATTCCACCGTTTGCTGCACGGTCGCTTCCTGACTACGTACAAATGCAGTTCGACTAAAGATCGTAGTCGTCTCGAGCCCCGCTTACGGACCGACCGGCCGACCGACGATGCCGACGGAGAGGTGGTGTGTCGAATGGTGGATTCGCCCGCGACGGCCGACCGGCCGGCTGACCGCCGAGGCTCGAGCCGACCCGCTACTCGAAGCCCGCGAACGTCGCCGGCGGCACCGAACAGCCACAGGGCTGGAGGGTACTCGAGTCGGGGCCGGTGACGACCGACACCGTCACCGGCTCGCCACAGCGGGGACAGTCCGGCAGCGACCAGTCGTCGTCCGACTCCCGGTCGCTCGAGCGGTCCCTAGCCATCGTGATCACCGCGTGCGGCGCGCGTGGCAGAGGCTCCTTGCGTCGGGCGATTTGTGCGTCGTGCGGGACGTTTATATCCCGGAAGTAGTAACGTAATCATGGCTTCGGACCCTTGCGGGTTTGGAAGCCAGTCTCGGGTGCTGTGACACCCGGGGCATTTCGATGCGCCCCCTGTTTCGGAGCCTGACTTCCAGTTAGTACGTTTAGCTGTTCGGACTTATATCTACTGCTAACTGTGTGAAAGCGAAGGTGGTCTGAGACGCGCCGACGGACTCGAGTCGGTCGCTCGAGATGACAGGTCGACGCAACGGCTGCGGGTCTCGAGGTCGCTGTCGACCCCGCTCCCTCGACCGGGGCCGGACTGGCGGGACCGACACTTCCCGGAGGCGTGTGTGGACCCAGCCGCCGTGAGAAGGGAAACAGGTCGCTTGGGGAGAGTATTTGGTCTTTCCACACTTTTTTGAGAAGCTATTGACGAATGCGAGCCATGAGTTGGGACCGACGACGGATACTGCAACTGGCAGGTGCGGTCAGTATTCCCGTCGTTGCTGGCTGCAATGGGGGAGAGCAAAGTAATGAGGACGGACCGACGGGACAGGCCGAGCCCGCGTCGCCGCCCGAGTCACAGCAGGCGAAACTCGCCGCTGACGACGGTGATAGCCGCGACGGGTTCGGCGGGGCGGTCGCGCTGGCCGCCGATGGACAGACGGCGCTCATCGGAGCGTCGGGGGAGGAGGAACCCAATGGCCAGCGAGGGGGAGCGGCATACGTGTTCACCCGAAGCGACGGCGACTGGTCACAACAGGCGAAATTGGCCGCCGAGGACGGGGCCGAAGGGGATCTCTTCGGTATCTCGACGGCGCTGTCCGACGACGGATCGACGGCGCTCATCGGAGCCGACCTCGTGGGACATGGCGTCGGGGCGGCGTACGTCTTCACGCAAGCCGACGGCGAGTGGACCCAACGGGCGAAACTCGTCGCCGACGACGGCGACGAAAACGACAAGTTCGGACGCGCAGTGGCGTTGACCGGCGACGGTGGAACGGCGCTCATCGGCGCCTACGGTGACGAGGATCCGAACGGCACGAACAGGTACAACGACGGTGCTGGCTCGGCGTACGTGTTCGCCCGGAGCGACGGCGACTGGAGCCAGCAAGCGAAACTCGCTGCCGACGACGGTGCCGGCGGCGACGGGTTCGGCTGGTCGGTCGCGATCGCTGACGACGCGGCGACTGCCCTCGTCGGCTGTCTCAGAAGGGACGCCACGTACGTGTTCACCGGAGGGGACGGGTCGTGGGAACAGCAGACGAAGTTCGCGACCGACGAGAGCGACGACCGCACCGGATTCGGGAGTTCGCTGGCGATCGACGACGAGGGGACGACCGCACTGATCGGCGCGTTCGTCGACGCGGAACCGAACGGCGAAAAAGCGGGGTCGGCGTACGTGTTTACCGCCGATGGGGACTCCTGGACCCAACGGGCGAAGTTCGCCGCCGACGACGGCGACAAGAACGATCAGTTCGCTCACAGCGTCGCGCTGTCGTCCGACGGCAGGATCGCGCTGGCGGGTGCCGACCCCGACGCGGACCCCAACGGCGAACGTGCCGGCTCGGCGTACGTCTTCACTGACGCCGGCGGATCGTGGTCGCAACAGGTAAAACTCGCTGCCGACGACGGCGACAAAAACGACCGGTTCGGGCTCGCAGCAGCGTTGGCAAACCGCGGTGGGACCGCCCTCATCGGTGCCGCCGGCGACGAGGACCCGAACGGTGACGGTGATCTCGCTGGCGGTGGGTCGGCGTACGTGTTCGAGTAACGACCCCGCAGTCACGCTGCTCCGAAACCGCGGGCGGAAGTCGGAGCGGTGGGTGGAAGCGAGTTCCGGGAGGGTAGTGCGTACCACCGGGACGGAGTCCGGACGGCAGGGCTCGAGCGATCCCCCGGAAGACGAACGGCTACGTGGCCCGTCGCGACCGATGGGATGTCCGCGAATCTACCAGAATCTATATCAGAGTCGTCGCCCCAGAGACAGTGGATGAACGCTCGAGACGAATCCCGGAACGGGAGCGTCTCGATGGACGGAATTCGCGTTCTCTACGTGGACGACGAACCCCAGTGGGCCGTGAAGATCGCCGAGTTGCTGGACCGACGCGACGTCGCCATCGACACGCTCAGTGCCACCAGCGCCAGCGAGGCCCTCGAGTACCTTGTCGACCGCGAGATCGACTGTATCGTCTCCGAATACGACCTGCCCGACGCCGACGGGCTGGCGCTGCTCGAGGACGCCCGTTCGGAAGTCGACTCGATCCCCTTTCTGCTGGTTACGGGCTCGGGCTCGGAAGCGATCGCGAGCGAGGCGATTTCGGCCGGCGTCACCGACTACGTGCGGAAGGCCGACGACCCGGAGCGGGACGCAGCCCTCGCCGACGCGGTCGTCGACGCCGTCGAGGCGGCCCAGCGCCGCCGGGAACGCGAGCGACAACTCCACGCCGTCGAAACCGCACAGGAAGGGGTCAGCATCCTCGACTCGAGCGGCCGATTCGTCTACGTAAACCGGGCCTACGCCGACCTCTATGGCTACGAGCCGGCGGAGCTGATCGGCGAACACTGGGAACTGATTTACCCGGACGACGAGGTCGCGACCGCCCACGAGGAGATCATCCCGACGGTGATGGCCGAGGGCGAGTGGTATGGGGAAACGACCGGGCTCCGGGCCGACGGCACCACCTTCGTCGAGGCCCACTCGCTGTCGACGACGGGCAACGGCGATCTCATCTGTACGGTTCGGGACATCACGGACCGCAAGGAACGCGAACGCGATCTCGAGCGCTACGAGACGATCATCGAGGCGCTTGGCGATCCGGTCTACACGGTCGGCGACGACGGGCGCTACACCTACGTCAACGACGCCTACGCCGAGATGACCGGCTACGAGAAAGACGAGATCGTCGGCGAGCCGATCTCGTTCCTGCTCGACGACGAGTCCGTCGAGCGCGGGGAAGCGACCGTCGGCTCGCTGCTGTCCGCCGATACCGAGGGCCGCCAGTGTACCTACGAGATCACCATCGAGACGAGCGACGGCGAGCGGATTCGGTGTGAGGACAACGTCTCGCTGTTGCCCCTCGCGGACGGCGCGTACCGCGGCGTCGCCGGCGTCGTCCGCGATATCACCGCCCGCACCGAGCGCAAACGCGAACTCGAGGAGTACGAGACGATCCTCGAGACGATCCCGGACGAGGCCTATCAACTCGACGCCGAGGGCTACATCACGAAGGTCGTCCCGCCGAGCAACGGCGAGGTGACGACGACCGGCTACCGACCCGAGGAACTGGTTGGGGAACACGTCTCGCTGATCATGGACGAAGACGACATCGCCACCGCCGAAGCGGAGATCAGGGCCCTGCTGGCCGATCCGGACCGCAATCACGCCTCCTTCGAGATGGAGACGGTCACGAGAGACGGCAGGCGACGCCCCAACGAGAACCACATCTCGATCCTGCCCTCCGACGAGGACGGCCGCTTTCAGGGGACCGTCGGCGTCCTGCGGGACATCAGCGACCGCAAGGAACGCGAGCGCGAACTGAAAGCCCAGAACGAGCGCCTCGAGCGTTTCGCCAGCATCGTCTCCCACGACCTCCGGAACCCCCTAAACGTCGCGCAGGGCCGCCTCGAGCAGGCCCGCCGGACCTGCGACTGTGACGAGACCCACCTCGAGGAGGTCGCGTGGGCCCACGACCGGATGGGCGTGTTGATCGAGAACATCCTGACGATCGCGCGCGATCGGGATCCACAGCCCGACCCGGAGCCGATCGATCTCGCGGCGATCGTCGACGACTGCTGGGACCACGTCGACACCGGGACGGCCGCGTTGCGGGTCGACACCGACGCCGTCGTTCGGGCCGATCGGGCGCGGCTCAAGCAGTTGCTCGAGAACCTGCTTCGCAACGCCGTGGATCACAGCGACGTCGGCCCCGCGGGCCCCGACGGCGACGGGGACCGCTCCGGCGTCACGATCACGGTCGGCGACCTCGCGGGCGGGGACGGCTTCTACGTCGCGGACGACGGCCCGGGAATCCCGCCCGACGAACGCGAGCGGGTCTTCGAGAGCGGCTACTCGAGCGACGGGGACGGGACCGGCCTCGGGCTCGCGATCGTCGAGCGGATCGCGGCGGCCCACGGCTGGACGGCGACGGCGACCGAGAGCGTGGCCGGCGGCGCACGGTTCGAGCTGGTCGATGTCGACTCGGTCGGCCGGTGACGGCGACGAGGAGAAATCCTTTTGCGGGACCCCCACACACGTCGAGGTATGAGCAACGATTGGCCAGTCGATCCCGACGGCGAGGAGGGCAGCGAGGGGATGCGCAAGTTCGACATGCGAATCATCGCGGACAAGGTCGACGAGGAGGAGGACTTCCCGATGGTGCGCGACGAGTTCGTCGAGGAGTACGGCGACTATCCCGTCCGAATCAACCACGAGACGGTCGTCGCGCTCAGCGACATCTTCGAGTACGTCGAACCCGCGGAGTTCGAGACGATGGTCGACATGCACAAGGCCGTCGGCGCGGCGATGCGCGAGGGCGGTTTCTGGAAGTACCACCCACACGGCAAGGACCCGGAGAAGGTCCACGCCTGATCGGGCGCCCGAGCCATCACGAATCTGGATTACGTATCACTTATACGACGGCGTTCGAAAGGAACGTTCACAGTGACTAACACGCAGGTAACGCTCGTTCAGATCGACAACTACGGCCCCTGGACCGTGACCCCGGAGCCCCGCCGGGAAGCGGACCTCCAGACCATGCAATCCCGACTGTATGCCGACATCTCCCAGTTCGTCGGCAACCGCGACGGCTACACCTTCTTCACCCGGTTCGACAACATCATCGCCGTCACGAACGGCTGCTCGATGGAGGACCACGCGCTCCTCCAGGAGTCGGTCGGCAACCGATACCCCGTGACGCTCAGTCTCGGCGTCGCGACCGGCCGCAGTCCCGTCCAGGCGCTGTCGGACGCGACCGAACGCCTGCAAGACGCCGGCAGCGCACAGGACGAGGACCGTCGGGAGTGTCTCGAGGGACGGGCCATTGACGAGGAGTTCCGGGCCGACGAGGACGTCCAGATCGCCCACTTCGACGTGATCAACGCGACCGGCAACTACACGGACGAACTCAACGCCTTCGACACCTTCATCGAGATCGAGCAGGGCTATGCGGAACTCATGCGCCACATGCGCCACGCCCACGACAGCCTCTCCTTCTTCGTCGGCGGCGACAACGTCATCGTCGTCTGCCCCGATCTCGGGACCGCCGACTACGAGGAGGCGGTCACACACGTCGCGGACGCCGTCGGCGTCGAGATGCAGGTCGGCGTCGGTCGCGGGAAGAGCGCCCACGAGGCCGGCTACGACGCCAAACACGCCCTCGAGACCTGTCGGGCCGACGGGACGCGGGTCGAACTCGAGTGGGAGAACGCCTGAGTTCGGGAGTTAGAGAACTTCGCTCCCGATTTTCTTAAGTGTGGTGGAGGTAGCTTTTAGCCCGTCCGTGTGATCCATACACGTATGGAATCGGAACTGTCCGTCAGGGACGTGCTGACGAGCGAGTACGTCGGCGTCAGCGAATCGGATACCGTACTCGACGTGGTGCGGCTCATGCGCGAGGAACGGACCAGCTGTGCGCTGGTCGTCCGGGGCTCCGAGCCCGTCGGCATCGTGACCGAGTGGGACGTCCTGGAACTGATCGCCGGGGAAGGCGAACCGTCCGCGACGACCGTCGACGAGGTGATGACGACGCCGGTCATTACGGTCGACCCCGCCCGATCGCTGACCGACGTCGCCACCACGATGGCCCGCCAGAACATCCGTAACGTCGTCGTCGACGGCCCGGACGGGATCGTCGGGCTCGTCACCCAGCGCGACGTCATCGCGGCCGCCAGCTCCTTCCAGGCGACGATGACCCCCGCCCGCTCGAGCGAGCCGCCGATCGATCGCGACCGCGGCATCGCCGAGCCCGCGACCGCGCCCCCCGCCGGGGAGGGCGAGGCTGCCGTCCTCCCCAACGGCGGCGACGAGTACACCACCCAGGGCGTCTGCGAGGCCTGTGGCTCGCTCGCGGACGCGCTGTGGGACGCCAACGGCCAACTGGTCTGTTCGGACTGTCGGACGGTGTAGGCCGCTCTCGGAATTCACAACTGCGTGTGGTGTGTCATCAGTCAACGCAGACTATCTCTCCGATAGAAAGACCTTTCGGGTGCCGCAGTGGACTGACCGGTAATGATCGCGACCCTCGACGACCTGGACGTCGAAGGGACTACCGTCGGTGTTCGCGTCGACGTCAATAGTCCGATCGACGACGATGACACGCTCGCGGACGACGCCCGCCTGCGCGCCCACGTCGATACCCTCGCGGAACTGCTCGAGCGGGACGGTCGGGTCGCCGTCCTCGCCCATCAGGGCCGACCCGGCGGCGACGAGTTCGTCTCCCTCGAGTCCCACGCCGAACGGCTCTCGGAGTTGCTCGGACAGCCGGTCGACTACGTGGACGCCACCTTCACCGACGCCGCCCGCGAGGCCGTCAGGGACCTCGAGGACGGCGACTGCGTCGTCCTCGAGAACACCCGCTTCTACAGCGAGGAGTACATGGAGTTCGAGCCGGAGCGGGCCGCCCGGACCCATCTGGTCGAGGGCCTCGAGCCGGTCTTGGACGCCTACGTCAACGACGCCTTCGCGGCGGCACATCGCTCCCAGCCCTCGCTGGTCGGGCTCCCAACGGTCCTGCCGAGCTACGCCGGCCGGGTCATGGAGTCCGAACTCGACGTACTGGGCTCGATCGAGGAGACCGACGAACCCCGCGTCTACGTCCTCGGCGGCGCGAAAGTCTCCGACTCCATCGACGTCGCCTGGTCGGTCCTCGAGAAGGGGTTGGCCGATCACGTCCTCACGGCCGGCGTCGTCGGCAACGTCTTTCTCATCGCCGACGGCGTCGACCTGGGCGACGCCAGCTCCGATTTCATCTACGACCAGGGCTACTGGGACGAGATCGACCGCGCCGCGGATCTGCTCGACGCCCACGGCGACCGGATCGCGCTGCCCCGCGACGTCGCCGTCGACCGGGACGGCGGCCGCCACGAACTCGGCGTCAACGCCCTTCCGCCGGGCGACGGCGAATCCGCCATGGACATCGGCGGGTCGACCCTGGAGTACTACCGGCGCGTCCTCGAGGACGCCGAAACCGTCATCCTCAACGGCCCCGCCGGCGTCTTCGAGGACGACCGCTTCGAGACCGGGACACGACAGCTCTACGACGCCGCGACCGACATTCCCACGAGTATCGTCGGCGGCGGCGACACCGCCTCGGCGCTTCGCCAACTCGGCGTCGAGGGCTTTTCACACGTCAGCACCGGCGGCGGCGCGGCCCTCCGGATGCTCACCGCCGAATCGCTGCCCGCCGTGACCGCACTCGAGAATGCCCCCCAACAACCAGCGGCCGACGATTGAACTCGCCACGCGGGCCGACCTCGACGCTCTCACGGACCTCTGGGTCGACCTCGCCCACGACCAGCGCCGGTACCAGTCGGCGGTCCGCCCCGAGGCCAACCGCGAGGCCATGCGGGAGACGCTCGGGGCCTATCTGGTCAGCGACGGCCTGTTCGTCGCCCGCCTCAAGGGCGCGATCGTCGGCTTCGTCTCGGTGACGGTCGAACGCGGCACCCTCGAACTCGACACCACGCGCGGCCTGCTCTCGAACATCTACGTCCGGCCGGCCTATCGGGGGCAGGGGATCGGCACCGCCCTGCTCGAGGCCGCCGAGGCGTCGCTCGCCGACCGCGGCGTCGACGAACTGCTGCTCGAGGTGATGGCCGACAACGAGGCCGCCCGCCGATTCTACCGCCGTCACGGCTACGATCCGTTCCGCGTGTCGATGACGCGCTCGCTCGCGGACCGCGACGAAAACGATACACACTCAAAGGAGGACGGCTAACCCACGGCCTGCGCCAGGGGAGCATGGGCGGTTCATGCACTCGACTTGTAATCGAGACTTCCGGGGTTCAAATCCCCGCCCTGGCTTGGCTGCTGCGAACGATTTCGTGAGCAGCAGCCACGTCGACTGGGATTTGAAGCAGGGAGCTGCGCTGCTGCGACCGTGGTTCAAATCCCCGGCCTGGCTTTCTACCTCGCGTTCAAACCCCGCCACCGACCCGGTTCGGACCGTCGGTTGCTATCGGCTCCCGTCGAATGTCACGCGCTCGAGACGCGACCGAGCAGTGCCCCACGGAGCCGAGAGACGGCCGTCTCGCGGCGTCTCGGCCGTCGGTTCCGCCGGCGGCCTACCACAGTCCGAGCGCGCGACCGGTCGCGAGGACCGCGAACATCGCCAGTCCGAGCAGGATCAAAACCAGCGCTTCCGCCGAGACGGCGGTGACCAGGGCCCGAGCGACTCGAGTCGGACGACCGGTCGTCCGATCGAGGCGCCAATCGGCCCGCTCGTCGGGTGACACACACGCGGGTACGGGCGGGGACGACTAAAAGCTGTCCGCGGGACGCGGCGGTCGGCGACGCCCCGACGGACTACTCGAGGAACCGGGTTCGAACGTCACCGGTCGGCAGCAGACACTGTTCTTTCTGCCCGAACCAGCGATAGCGACGGGCCGCGACGAAGTCGTAGGCGCGGTCCCGGATCGGGCGCGGGAGATACCGCAGTGCCGACAGGAGGGCGTAGACGCCGCCGAGGTGGGCCGCGATCCGAGCCACGGCCGCGGACTTGACGTAACAGTCGTCGCCCTCGACCAGGACGATCGACTCCAGCGCGTCCGTCGGCAGGTCGTGAGCCGCGAGCAGGTCCTGACCGACGTCGGACTGGAGGGACGCGAAGTGGATCTTCCCCGCCGGATCCCGGGGGACGATGAACTGGACGACCCCGTTACAGAGGTTACAGACCCCATCGAACAGGACGATCGGACTCTCGTCCGGGACCTCGGTACTCATCGGACGGAACGCAGTAGGCAGCGGGGCCAGTTCAGCGTTCCGATCGGCCCCGTCTTCGAACGAGAAGTAATCGCACAAATAGCTGTTTCAGCTTGCACGAAGCATATTCCGTGCCGGACGAGACGCCCGGACGTCTCTCCACGACGATGTCCCGACACCCCTCCATCACTGCCGTCCGCCGGCGACTCTCGAGCGGTGCCGATCGAGTCGCCGCCGGGATCGAACGCCGGTTCGCGATCGACGCGCGAGCGCTGGCAGCGTTTCGGATCGCGCTCGGACTCCTGTTGCTCGCCGACCTCGCGCTCCGGGCTCGAAACCTCGAGGCGTTCTACACCGACGCCGGCGTCCTTCCGCGCCGGGCCCTGTTCTCGGACTACTCGCAGGTGTACTCGCTGCACGCCCTCTCCGGCGAGGCGTGGGCGATCGCGCTGTTGTTCGTTCTAGCGGGCGGCGTCGCCCTCGCGATGACCGTCGGCTACCGGACACGGCTCGCGACGGTCTGCTCGTGGCTGTTGCTCGTCTCCCTGCACGCCCGGAACCCGATGGTCCTCAACGGCGGGGATGTGCTGCTTCGGCTCCTCGTGTTCTGGGCGATGTTCCTCCCGCTGAGCGAGCGCTGGGCCGTCGACGCGCGCCGTCCCGAGGCGGCCCGGGCGACCGTCGCGAACGTGGCGACGATGGCGCTGTTGCTCCAGGTCGTCGTCATGTACGTCTCGAACGCCATCCACAAGAGCCGGGGGGAGCTGTGGTTCGACGGGGAGGCAGTCGCCTACGTCTTCAGCCTCGACTACATGTTCACGTACCTGCTCGGCGACGTCCTCACGGCCTATCCCGAACTGTTGCGGCTCATGACGTATCTGTGGGTGGCGTTGCTCGTCTGTACGCCGCTGTTGCTCCTCCTGACCGGATGGCCGCGAGCGGCGCTGGCTGGTGCATTCGCCGGAATGCACCTCGGAATGCTCGTGACGATGCGGATCGGGCTGTTTCCCCTGGTCGTCGTCGCCGCGCTCGTGCCCTTCTTCCCGCCGGCGTCTGGGATCGGTTGACGGCGGCGGTCGTCCGAGCCGGCCTTGCCGGGCCGCTCCGAAACGCGGTGGAACGACTGCGGCGGTGCCGTCCCGAGCGGTCGATGGCCGACGTGGTCGGGGCCGCCGTCGTGCCGTCGCATCGGTTCCTCACCGCCGGCATCGTCCGCGGCCGGTCGCTGCTATCGACGGCCGTTCCAGCGGTCTTTCTCGTCCTCGTCGTTCTCTCGAACGCCCAGGCACTGGGATACACGCAGGTGCCCGACGCCGGCGAAACGGCCCTCGAGGCCACCGAGACCGACCAGTCGTGGCGGATGTTCGCCCCGGAACCGCTTCGGACCGACGGCTGGTTCCACGCGCCGGCCGACCTCGAGAACGGCTCTCGAGTCGACGCCATGCACCGGTCTGCGGTCAACTGGAACCCACCTCCGAGCCACGAGGACGTCTACCCGACCACGCGGTGGCGGAAATACCTCGCGAACATGGAGAGCGGGGACAACGAGAACCACCAGTCGTACGTATCGAACTACCTCTGTGAGCGGTGGAACGACGACCATCGGACGGACATCGAGCGTCTCGAACTCTACTACATGGCCCAGGAGTCGGAACCGTACAACGAGACCGAACCGGTCACCAGCATCAAACTGCGCGAGTACGACTGCGACGGCGCGTTCGTTCAGGACTGAGACGGGTCGCTGTACCGGTGGTCCAGTGGGGACGCCGACGCTACTCGTCGACCGGTCCCGTCGCGACGCGGGCCTCGCCGGAGACGGCGTCGACGTGGACGTGAACCGGTCCCGCGTCAGTCTCGAGCGGCACGATCCACGAGGCGCTGGTCCGGTGGGGCTGGTCGGCCAGCGCGATACCGTCGTATCCCTCGTTCGCGGCGGTCTTGCGGGCGATGTCCGCGGCCTCCTCGGCGTCGTCGATACGGATGTCGTCGGTCAGTCGGACGGTCACCACGGGGGCGTCGGCCATGCGGACGATCCGTTCGGTGACGCTCCCGACCAGGACCCGGTCGAGCCCGGTCCGGCCCTGCGTCCCCATCACGATCATGTCAATGTCGTTCTCGTCGGCGTACTCGAGGATCGTCTCGTGGGGGACCCCCTGTTCGACGGCCGTCACGGCCGCTACGCCCTCGCGGTCGGCCTCGGCCGCGACGCGCTCGACCGCGCGCTCGGCCGCGGGAATCGCCTCGTCGGTCTGTAGCGTTCCGAGCGGGCCCTCGGGGACGATCGATAGCGCGTGGACCGTCGCATCGAACCGGTCGGCGATCGCCAGCCCGTGGGTGATCGACCGGCGGGTACCGTCGCTCCCGTCCGTCGGAACGAGGATGTCCTGATACATCGACACCGCGAGGGTAGGGAACGCGGCCCTAAATACCCTCGAGTCGATGCTCACGGGCCGGTGACGGTCCACACGGGCCGCTGGTTGCCCCCTCGAAACGACGAGGGCGTATCAGCGATCGGGAGTACTCAGATCGATTATCGATGGTAAGCGATCCCGGCGCGCTCTCCGAACGATGTAAATCTTTTTTACGGTACGCGCGAACGTACCGCACGGACTATGACAAATCTTGTCACTAATCTCGCGGCCGCCGTCGAGGAACACGGCGACAACACCGCGATCGGCTATCAGGGGACGGAAACGAGCTACGAGGAGTTCTGGGGGCAGACGGGTGCCTTCGCGACCGCGCTCGAGGAGCGCGGACTGGGCGCGGGCGACCGTGTCGCGCTCTATCTGCCGAACGTGCCGCCGTTCCTGATCGGGTTCCACGGGACGCTGCGAGCCGGCGGGGTCGTCGTCCCGATGAACCCGCAGTACAAGTCCCGCGAGATCGGCCACCTGCTCGGCGACAGCGAGGCCAAGGTCGTCGTCGCGCTCGCCGACCTCGTCCCCTTCGTCAACGAGGTCCAAGACGAGACGAGCGTCGAACACGTCGTCAGCATCGGCGGCGAGGCCGAGGGCGCGGTCACGCTCGAGGAGTTCCTCGAGCCGGGCGATCCCGATATCGTGGACCGGGCCGACGACGATGTGGCGGTCCAGCCGTACACCTCCGGGACGACGGGCCAGCCGAAGGGCGTCCAGCTCACACACAACAACCTCGCGTCGAACGCGAACTCGGCCGCGAAGCTCATTCCCGATGGGATCCGCGCCGACGACAAAGGACTCGGCGTCCTCCCGCTGTTTCACATCTACGGGATGACCGTCACGATGAACGCGACGCTGTTCAACGGCGGTGCCTTCTACCCGATGCCCGAGTGGGACGCACAGGACGCCGTCTCGCTGATCGAGGACGAGCAGTTGACGATTATGCACGGCGTGCCGGCGATGTACAACGACGTCATCAACCAACCCAACGCCGAGGAGTTCGACCTGTCGTCGGTACGGCTCTGTGGCGTCGGCGGCTCGGGCATTCCGGTCGAGGTCCTGCGCCAGTTCGAGGAACTCTACGAGCCGAAGATCTACGAGGGGTACGGCCTGACCGAAACCAGTCCGATTACCCACTTCAACAGCCCGATCGACGGCCGACGCGTCGGCAGCATCGGAAAGACCGTCCCCGGCGTCGACTCGAAGGTCGTCGATGAGGACTTCGAGGAGATCCCACCGGTCGAGGAGGGACCGATCGACGAGGAAGAGGCCGATCTGCGCGAGATCACCGGCGAGATCGTCGTCGCCGGGCCGAACGTCATGAAAGGCTACTACGGCCTGCCGGAAGCCAACGAGGAAGCATTCACCGAGGAGGGCGGCCGGACGTGGTTCCACACCGGTGACATCGGCTACCACGACGAGGACGACTTCTTCTACGTCGTTGATCGCGAGAAACACATGATCGTCACGGGCGGGTACAACGTCTACCCGCGTGAAGTCGAGGAACTCCTCTTCGAACACGAGGACGTCGCCGACGCCGCCGTCGCCGGCATCCCCGACGAGCGCCGCGGCGAGACCGTGAAAGCGTTCGTCGTCCGCACGCCCGACGGCGACGTGACCGAGGAGGAGATCAAGCAGTACTGTCTGACTAACCTCGCGGAGTACAAACACCCCCGCGAGGTCGAGTTCGTCGACGAACTCCCCCGAACGACCACCGGGAAGGTCCAGAAGTTCAAACTTCGCGAGCAGGAGGGTGAGAACTGATGGCGCTCGGTGACGCGGTCCTCCTCGATCTCGAGGCGGACGGAGCCGCGACGATCACGCTCAACCAGCCCGACCGACGAAACGCGCTCTCCGAGGAGATCAGCACCGGGATCTCCGAAGCCCTCGACGAGATCGAGGGCAGCGACGCCCGCGTCGTCGTCTTACAGGGCTCCGGCGGCTCGTTCTCCGCCGGCGGCGACATCGAGCGGATGACCGAGGCCATCGAGGACGACGTCCCCGCGGACGATCGGGTACGCCGCCTCGAGCGGTCGACGAACGAACTGATCGGGCGACTGGTCGAGTTCCCGATTCCGACGGTGGCGCTGATCGACGGGGCCGCCGTCGGTGCCGGCGCGAACCTCGCGATCGCGTGTGACATCCAACTGGCCAGCGAGGACGCCGCCTTCGGTTTTGTCTTCCGACAGGTCGGCCTGAGCGTCGACGCCGGAACCTCCTATCTGCTGCCCCGGATCGTCGGCGAGAACGTCGCCAAGGAACTCGTCCTGACCGGCGACATCTTCGGCCCCGAGCGCGCGGCGGATCTCGGGCTGGTCAACCACGTCTACGACGCCGACGAGTTCGACGACCGGGCCGACGCGTTCGTCGAAAAAATCGTCTCCGGGCCACCGATCGCCCTGCGCCATGCTAACCGACTCGTCGGTGAAGGGCTGAACAAATCGCTCGAGCAGGCCCTGACCGACGAGGCCGTCGCACAGGGCATCGTCTTCGAGACGGAGGATCACGCCGAGGGCGTCTCCGCCTTCCTCGAGGACCGCGAGCCCGAGTTCGACGGACAGTAGGGAGTCGGCTTCGGGTTTTAGTTCCCCCTCGAGTCACTCGCCTCGGGCTGACCCGCCCAGCGGAACCAGCCTCGAGACCCGCGCGTTCTCCTTGAGCCGGAGGCCGCCGCCGGCCACCGTCAGCGGGATCAGGGGCAGGTGATCCCGGACCTGCATCGACGGATGCGAGCCGCCCCGGGCGAGCAGTTCGTTGCGCGGCTGGAGCTGTACCGGCTCCGTGAGGTCGGTCAGGAACTCGTTGTGCTGGATGACGTACTGGCCCCCATCGAGGTGCCACCAGCCGTACTCGTCGTCGGGGGCCTCGAGTTCCGTGGGGACGGGCTCGAGGTCGGCGTCTGCGAGTTCGTCGCCGCCGAAGTCGAGCCGGCCCGGTGTGGCCACCTCGTAGACGGCACTCACCGTCAGCTCGATCCCGTTCTCATCGACCTGTACCGGTTCGTAGACGAGGTTGTCGACGGCGTCTGCGAGGGGATGGTCGGCGGACATGTTGGGTGAGCTGACGGTGCCGAACGTCAAAAAGGATACTGTCAGCGTCGCTCGAGTCGCGGGGCTGCCCGAACCCAGTAAACTAGACTCCATATAGATTGCAATATATAAATATATGAATAAAATACTGATAACTCATCAATAGTTATTTGAGAAATGGTTTTCAACACACATGTCGATGCGCCCTCCACTCGACCGCCGCGATGTCTGTTACATCGCGATGGTACTCGTCGTTTCGAGCATCGTCGGTATGGCATCGGAACAGTCACCCTACCCGCTCCGTACAGACCTCATGTACGCCGTTGAGGGAAACGCCGTCGCAGTACTCCAACCTGACCCGAACCTTCTCCTGACCGCGCTGTTCGTCATCGTCTATCTTCTCGTGTACCCAGCGCTGCTTCTCGCCACCTATATTAGTTTGAAACACCGCCACGGCCGCACCCGGGCACTCGATTACGTCACCACGTACACGACCGTCCTCGTCGTGTCCATGCCGTTCTTCTACTTCGTGCCCGTCGGCGTCACCGGCTACTACCTGGACGGCGTCGAACCGGTACTGTACGAATCGACCGGCCCGATTCAGACCGTCATGAAAAACGTCGACACCCTCGAAAAGGCGTTCCCGAGCCTGCACGCTGGCCTCGCCGGAACTGCGGCCCTCTACGCACCCAGCGGCTACAAACGGCTCAGTTGGGCGGCCACCGGTGCCATCCTCGCCGCCACGGTATACCTCGGCGTCCACTGGCTCACGGACCTCGTCGTCGGCCTCGCTCTGGCGTACGGCTGCTACCTCGCCACGCCGACGATCCGGGCCTTCCTCGAACGCGTCGAGCCGCGGCCGGAACCGGTCACCGTCACCGACGACTGACCGCGTCGCGTGTCGCCTTCTCGGAGACTGTCAGTGGTTACTATAGTGTCCGGCGGTCGTATTCGCGTGTATGACCGACGTCCTCTCCGATGAGATCGCCCGGTTCGTCCGCGCGGTCGGTCCCGACCCCGACGAAACGCTGCTCGAGATGGACGAGTACGCCGCCGCCGAGGGCTTTCCCCACGTCGGCCCCGAAGTCGGCGCGTTTCTCCGACTGCTGGCCCGACTGACCGACGCCGAGCGGGTCTTCGAGTTCGGCTCGGGCTATGGCTACTCGGCCTACTGGTTCGCCGAGGCCCTGCCAGCGGACGGCGAGATCGTCCTGACCGAGGTCGACGAGGCGGAACTCGACCTCGCCCGCGAGTACATGGCCGCGGGCGGCTACGACGGGATCGCGACGTACGAACCCGGCGACGCGATGGAGACGGTCGACCGCTACGCCGGTCCGTTCGACGTCGTCCTGATCGACCATCAAAAGGAGCGCTACGCGGACGCGTTCGCGGCCGTCCGCGATGAGATACCGGTCGGCGGCGTCATCGTCGCCGACAACGCCATCACCGCCAGCGTCGTCGCGTTCGACGACCTGCTAGCGTGGGCCGAGGGCGACGCCGTCGAGACCAACGATCACACCCAGGGGGTCATCGACTACCTCGAGACGGTCCGGGCGGACCCGTCGTTCGAGACGGTCGTCGTCCCGCTGGGCGAGGGAATCACGGTGAGTTACCGCGTCGAGTAACCGCGAGCGGCGGCGATCGGTACGCGGTCCGTCTCAGGGGCTACTGTAGTCCGAGGTCTCGCCCTCGAGGACTGCGTCGTCGGCCGGGGCCGGCGAGCCGTACTCCCGGAGGCCGAGAAAGAGCGTCGTGCCCACGGCGGCCAGCAGCGTCGCCCACGTGACCGCGGTCACTGCGAGGACGGTCGCGGCGGCGGGTCCCGGTGCGACAGTGCCGAGGGTCTCGAGGCCGGCGGCGTGACCGACGGCGGTCGTCAGAAACGCGAGCCAGAGGGCAAGCGCCGTCCGCGCGAGCGCCCGCCGGCTGACCGAGCCGGCGTGGCGGGCGAGGGCGTAGACGCCGACGACGGCCAC
>NZ_JBPJSJ010000015.1:0-104610 GCF_051225675.1 Natrinema sp. CGMCC1.2065
TCCCGTACCCATCCCGAACACGGAAGATAAGCTCGCCTGCGTTTCGGTCAGTACTGGAGTGGGCGACCCTCTGGGAAATCTGATTCGCCGCCACCATTCATACTCACTTTCACCCCCGAGCAGCCACTGCTATCCAGTGGCCGTCGGGGGTTTCTGTATTTATCAGAAACCGAGACAGTTCCGATACTTCGATCGGTGCTATTAGAAATCGGGTAGCTACTGCACCGGACTGAGTACCGAAAATTGATTCCCGCCTATTACATGCCCGTTCTTTCCTGCAGTCGGTAGCGAAGGATCTCAGTAGTAGTGGAAATGTCGCCCGGAACACTAACGTCCAGCCTCATCCCGTGGCGGCGTGCCGCGTCGGCTGGCTAACCCTCGTGCCGGGCGGAAGGACTCGAGGAGCCCTCCAGTAACTGACTGTCGCGTGCCCGGGTTCGCCGTGCTGTCATCGCACCCGAAACGGGTTTGCTCGGACGGGGACTGAAGGCACGCACCGGACCTATGCGCGTGGCCCGTTTAACTCTTGTAGCTCAGTCCCGTCCGCGAACGGAGGGTCAACCGGGGTCGGGTGCGTCCGTGATGGTGCCCTCGTTCGCTGCCAGCCATTCGTCGTAGGTGTCGCGCTCGACGACGACGATGGAGCCGTCCATCCGGGAGTGACCGGCCCCACAGAACTCGGCACAGACGGCGTCGTAGCGGCCGGGTTCGGAGACGGTCGTGCGGGCGCGAGTGTAGTCGCCCGGGAAGGCGTCCTGTTTGACACCCAGATCGGGGACGAAAAGCGAGTGGACGACGTCGTCGCTGGTGAGCCAGAACGTGACGTCCGTGTCGGCAGGGATCACGATCTCGGATTCGGTCGTGACGTTGGCCTCTGGGTAGGTGGCCTGCCACTCCCACTGGTAGCCCCGGACGTGAACCTCTTCGTCGTCGGTGTCGGGGAGGTCCGCGAACGAGTCGAACCCGTCCTGACTTGTGTCCTCGCCCTCGAGGGCCTGCGACGGGGAGACGTAGGGGTTGACGAGGACGCTGTAGCCCGAGAGGCCGACGAACAGGAGGATGAGCGCGGTCGCGACGGTCCAGGTGATCTCGAGGGCGGGATCCTCGGTGGTCGGTTGGGGGTCGTCGTTGTCGTGGAACTTGACGGCCGCGTAGACGAGGATCAGGAGGACGAAGAGCGTGAGCGGCAGGGCGACGTAGAGCAGTTGGTACTCGAGGCCGTCGATGAGGTCACGGTTTTCGGACTGGGCGGCGACCGTGCCCATCGCGAGAAGCAGCGAGAGCGCCGCGACGACGAGCGCGACGAGCGTGCGTCGACGGTCCATTGACGGGGCTTCGACGACTGGCGGGATATACGGCCTTCGTGGTTCGGTAAACTGTCACGACCGCGTAGTGGTCGTAAGCGGTGAATACTCCCAAACGGCGTATTACGGGCGGTGACAGTCAGGGAAACGCCGGCCCATATTTATTGGAACCGATGGTGAGGCAACCGCTATGTGCGGCCGAGAGCGGGGCGCTCGAGCGATGGGGGGTGACCGGTGGCGATGAACCGTGCGCTCGCGGAGGTGTCGCTGTTCGGCCTCGTCCTCGCGGGCTGTCTGCTGACGGTCGCGCTCGCCAGCCGGTGGCGAGCGGAGACGTCGCCGGACGGCGGGTACGTCCGGGAGCAGCGGCGACGGATTTCGCTGGCCGACGCGAAGGCGGCGGCCGTTCGTTGGACGACGACGACGAATCATCGCGAGATCGGACTGCTCTACATCGCGCTCGGTACCGTCGCGGCGATCTGGGGCGGGATCGACGGGATGATGATCCGGACCCATCTGCTGACGCCCGAGGCGACTCTCTGGACGGAAGGGACGTACAACGAGCTGTTCACGATGCATGGGCTCACGATGTTGATCTTCTTCGTGACGCCGGTGTTCTTCGGGATCGGGAACTACTTCCTGCCGCTGTTGATCGGGGCAGACGACATGGCGTTTCCGCGGCTCAACGCCGTCGGGTTCTGGCTGTTGCCGCCGTCGCTGTTGCTCGCTCGGTTCGGTATCATCGCCGAGGTGACGGGGGCGCTACTCGCGGTCGTGGTCTCGGCGGATCGGTTGTCGGTCTTGTTCGCGTTCAAGGAGCCGGCGATCGGCTGGACGGTGTATCCGCCCTTGTCGCTGGCACCGAACCCGCAGACGAACTTCCTGCTGCTAGGACTGCATCTGAGCGGGATCGCAACCACGATCGGCGCGCTCAACTTCATCACGACGGTCGTCTACGAGCGCGACGAGTCGATCGGGTGGGCGAACCTCGATATCTTTTCGTGGAATATTCTCGTCACGAGTGCGATCATCATCTTCGCGTTCCCGTTGCTCGGCACCGCCCTGTTGATGCTGTTGTTCGATCGTAACTTCGGGACGACCTTCTTCGCGGTCGAGGGCGGGGGACCGATCCTCTGGCAACACCTATTCTGGTTCTGGGGTCATCCGGAGGTGTACATCATCTTCCTCCCGGCGACTGGGCTGATGAGTCTGATCTTGCCGAAGTTCGTCGGCCGCAAGCTGTTCGGGTTCAAGTTCATCGTCTACTCGACGATCGCCATCGGCGTCCTTTCCTTTGGTGTTTGGGCCCACCACATGTTCGTCACCGGCGTCGACCCTCGAGTCCGGGCGAGTTTCATGGCGACGTCGATCGCCATCGCCGTCCCCAGCGCGATCAAGGTCTTCAACTGGATTACGACGATGTGGAACGGTGACGTTCGACTGGCCGCGCCGACGATCCTCTGTGTCGGCTCGATCGGCCTGTTTATCGTCGGCGGCGTCACCGGTATCTTCCTCGCGGTGATCCCGATCGACGTGGTCTATCACGGCACCTACTACGTCGTCGGTCACTTCCATCTCATCCTCATGGGGATCATCCCGCTCATGATGTTCGCCGCCAGCTACTACTGGTATCCCCTGCTTACGGGTCGGATGTACGACCGCCGACTCGCAATCTTCCAGTCGTCGCTTTTGGTCGTCGGGTCCGCGCTCACGTTCATGACGCTGATGGCGCTCGGTTTCCTCGAGTTACCTCGCCGGTACGCAACCTATCCGGCCGAGTACTCGGGGCTGCAGGTCGTCGCGACGGTCGGTGCCTTCCTCATCGGCATCAGCGTCCTCATGTGGCTGTACAACATGCTCTGGTCGTACTTCCAGGGAACGCCGGTCGAGACGGCGGATCCCTGGGACCTGAAAGCGACCGAGCAGTTCACCCCCGAGTGGCAGTGGTTGGAGGACCGCCTCGAGCGCGAGCGCGGCGTCCCGCCCAGCGAACCCGAGGCGGTCCGGCCATCGTACGTTCCGGCACAGGGGGAGCGCCCGCTGTCGCTGTACGGCCGGATCGTCCCGGTGGCAAAGCGGGTGGCGAACGACGCCGGGACGGGCGCAGCCGGTGGGTTCGTCGGCACGATGTTGTTGACGGGTACCCTTCTCGTGGCAGTAGCCTTGGGATCGTTCGATCTCGAGGCGTTCGCGACGCTGGCGACGTTCGTCGGGCTGCCGGCGAACCTCGCGCTCGGCTACGGCCTGTTCCTCCTCGGGGGGATGACGGTCTGGCCGCTGCTCTTTCTCTCGCTGGGCGAGTACCTGCCCGGCGAGTTGACCCTGGTGACGGGGCTGTGGTACGCGACGGTCATTGCCTCGGGCTTCGCGCTTGCCTTCTACACCGGCCAGTCCGGCCTCGAGCTGGTGACCTACGTCCTGTTCGTGATCGTCGCCCACTGGGTCTACGGGCTGGGTCTGGCCGGGACGATCGCGGTCTTGGGCGGCCGCCAGCGCCGTCCGTCGACGGGGGACGACGGATGAGTGCGGACGACGAGCGGGCGGCCGACGGGACGGAGACCCCTGCCACCGACGAGACGGGGCCGCTCGAGCCCACGGCGGCCGCGGAGTCGCTGGTGTTGACCTACGCTGTGCCCTTTCTCGGTGTCGTCCTGATCGCAGTAGGACTGCCGCTGGCGATCGTCGGCGGCTACGTCGTGGTTCAGGACGGGATCGGACTCTGTGGCGAACCGACGATCTCGGCGACGTCGGTCGACGAACGCGAGGGCTCGCCCTCGACCGTCGAAGAACTGCCCGCCGCGGCGCTTTCAACGGCCGAGCAACGGGCCCTCGAGGAGGCGATCGACAGCCCGCTTCGGGAGGCGAAAGTCGACGGCGAGGTGAGAAACCGGGCGGCGCTGCTCGAGGGGGCGATCGTCGAGTACGAGGGGCAGCGCTACTACGTCCGGATCACGTCCCAAAACAGCTGTCTCGAGGTCGCGCCGCTTTTGTTCCCGATCGGGGCGATCGCGATCCTGATCGGGATCGTGAGCGTGTTGACGCCGCCGATCTATCGGAAGATGGCTGGCTTCGAGGAGCGGGTCGGCCGCGACCGGTCGGACTGAGATGACGCTCGCGTTCGGCGGCGGTCACTCGGCGGGGCGGCGCTACTGATCCGTCCGGTTCGGGTCGTCGTTTGTCATCGGATCCGGATCGGGGGCGGCGACGTCGCCGTCACCCGGCTGCTCGGCGGCATAGGAGAACTGGCCTTTCCCGTCGGGAGCCTCACCCTCCGTCCAGGGGTAGCCGGGGTCGGGCTGTTCCTCACGGCGGGTCGACATGAACGTGTAGTTGACGTCCTGATTCTCCTGTTCTTGCGGGAAGCTTGCGGGAACTGGAACCGGGTCGTCGAGGGTCTCGAGGGCCTGAAGCCACTGGTTCTGGTGCATCGTGTCCCGGGCGATGAGATAGGAGAGCATGTCCTTCATCCCGGGGTCGTCGGTGTAGTTCCAGAGCCGCGTCGCGAGGGTACGGCCGGTCGCCTCGGCCATCACGTTCGCGTAGAGGTCGCCGGCGAGGTTGCCGGAGGCGACGATGTAGTTGCCGGTAAAGGGTGCGCCGTTGCTGTCGACCGGCATCGCCGACTCGCCCGCCGAGAGGAACTGTCGCGGGCCCTGCGCGGTCATCGACTCGGCCATGTCTGCGGTCTCTCGGACTTCCTCGCTCATGCTCTTGGCGGACCCTCTGAGGTTCTTCGTGACTGCCGTCGCGAGCATCTCGATGTGGCCGAGTTCCTCCGCGGCGGTTTCCATCAGCAGGTTCCGATACTCCTCGTGCTGTTCCGGCACCGCCCACGCCTGGAACATGTACTGGAGCGCGACGCGCATCTCGCCTTCCTGTCCGCCGATCGCTTGCTGGAGGAGCTTCGCGAAGTGGGGGTCCGGTTCTTCGACGGTGACCTCGTACTGGAGTTCCGGTTCTTGGAAGAACATCCACTGGTCCTGCCCACGACTGAGGTGATAAACCACTGTTACGACCGGTGCTGAACGTGTAACCGACTGGTAACTAATCGATACGAACCACTCGGATGGCGTGGCAGACGGATCGAAGGCGGCAATCTCGAGCCACGCCTCGTCGCCGACTCGCCGCGGGGGGAGATCGCTCGAGCCTCAGTGTCGGGGGGCGACATGGCCGTGAACTCGCCGGGCCCGAGTCCCGATACGCGTTCCTCGAGACGACGCGGTCCCCCGTCACGGAACGGCGGCCGGGGTTTTTCAACGGTGGCTGTGGTACGGTTCGCCGCGAGGTGACCCCGGTGGCTAACACCGATGAGAAACACAGAGCCGCCGCGACGTGTCCGCGTTGCGGGGAGATCGGTATCGTGCAGGTCTGGCCCGACGGAACGCTTCAACCGCTCGGCCAGTCGGACTTCTGTGAGTGTCCCTCGTCGACGCTCCGGGTCCTCGAGACCGACGCCGACGAACTCCCGTAGTGGCGGCCCCTGCCGATCAGACCGACGCCCCGACGTAGAGGACGGCCACGAGGACGAGCCAGACGAGATCGACGAAGTGCCAGTACAGCGAGACGGTCGCGACGGAGGTGTCCCGGTCCGGCCCGTAGTGACCCCGTAGCGCCCGCCAGCACAGGACCCCGATGGCCCCGACCCCGAGCGCGACGTGAAACCCGTGGAGCCCGGTCAGGCCGTAGAAGGCAGTCCCGAAGGCACCGCTATCGAGGGAAAAGCCCTCCACGGCGACGAACTCGTAGTACTCGTAGGCCTGCCCAGCGAGGAAGACGAGCCCGAGGACCAGCGTCGTCCCGAGTAACCCGAGGAAGCGCCGCCGGTTCTCCGCCTCGAGGGCCGCGTGCGCGTAGTGAACAGTGACGCTGCTGGCGAGCAGGATCGCGGTGTTGACGGCGACGAGCGAGCCCACGAGCGGCGGGAGTTCCGCGGGCGGCCACGCGCCGACTCTGACGAAGGCGTAGTAGACGAACAGCGCCCCGAACGTCGAGACGTCGGTCGCCAGGAAGAGTACGGTCGTCGAGACGTACGACTCGCGGGACTCGGGGGACGCCGTCGCGTCGTGGTCGCGGGCCGGCACCAGAAACGCCTCCCGGAGCCAGCCGCCGACGCCGGACAGCAAGAGGCCCGCCCCGAGGACGGCGAGGGCGACGCCGACGAGCGGTGGCACGAGCCCGGTTTCGGTACCCAGAACGGCGATCGCGACGCCGGCGTAGAGCCCGGCGGCTCCGGCGGCGGCGATCAGCGGCCACCGGCTTCGATGCTCGTGGTCGTCGCCGTCACCGTGTCCGCGGTGGTCGCCGTACTCCTCGGGTGCCTGCCCCTCGGGGACGTGATGGCCGGAGCCGTCGGCTCGAGGGGGCGGAGTGCGGTCGGAGCCGTCACCGGTTCCCATAGGCGCGCTTCCACGCCGACGCCGAAAAAGGGTCGCTGCGGACGCGTGGGTAGGGTCGGCGTACGGCGACGGTGCCGATCAGTAGAAGTAGTCGTCCTCGGCGAGCTGGACGTAGCCCCCGTCGCGGTACGTGAACTTCGTACGCTTGTAGGTCGCGGCGATCTTCGCGGCGTCGAACCCGGCAGTGTACTTCCGCGCGATCAGGCCGTCGTCGGTGCCGTTGCCCTGCATGTCGTTGACGGTCGAGAACGCCCAGTCCCAGTCGTCGGGGCCGTAGTCGGCGACGATGTCAGCGAAAGCGACGTTGCGCAGGATCTCGTCGCCGATGGCGTCCTTCCAGATCTCGTTGTAGTTCTCGAGCGAGTCAGTGCCGGCGAGTCGACCGGCGATCTTGCCGGTGCGGACGGCGACGTGGTAGCCACCCTCGTGAAAGGCCGAGGTAGTGCCCATCGCGCCGCCGGCGACGGCGATGTTCGCGCCGACGGGCGAGTCGATCGGCCGCGTCGAGGAGATCGGGTAGGTCTCGGTCCCCTTGGACTTGCCGCGGTCCTCGACGCGGGGGATGTCCGTCTCGATATCGTACTCGTCGCCGTACTCCTGCTCGAGTAGGCGGCTGATGTACTCGGCACCGGAGGGGATCCGGTCGTCGTCCGGCCGCAGGAGCTTGTAGGAGCCGGGATCCTCGACGTCCTCGAGCGTCATCCCGATCGGCATCGTCAGCCCGACGCGGGCGACAGTACCGTCGTTGGGGAAGACCCACGGGTAGGCGGTTTCGCCGGGCATGTATCCCCACCAGAACTTGAGTCGGTCCTCGAACTCCGCGAACAGTTCTTCCGGGAACTCCCGGTACTCCTGGTAGGCGATATGATTCGCCTCCGGCGGCGAGAGGTGGTCGGAGACGCTGCGGCCGGGCGCGGTGAACTGATCGAGGGCGTCGAGCGTGATCCGGCGCTGGGGGCCGTCGGCCAGCACGACGTACTGGGCCTCGATCTCGTCGCCGTTCGACAGCGTCAGGGTATGGGTGGGCCCCTTCGGGCTCGAGGCCCGGAGGTCCGTCTCGAGGTCCTTGACGCCGACGCCGACCCGGAGATCGGCCCCGGCGTCGGTCGCACGCTCGTGGAGCCAGTCATCCATGCGGGCGCGATGGAAGGTGTAGCCGAACTTCGGATAGCTGGCGTCCATCCCGGTCGAGGTCAGTTCGACGGCGCTGTTCGGGCCGATGAACTCGGTGCCCTCGAGTTCCCGGTGGATGACGTCGTCGGGAATCTCGCGGTAGTCGAACTCCATGAGGTCGATCCAGTAGTCGAGCATTCCGGCGGCGTCGGTCGAGTCGGGACCCACTCCTTCCCGATCCTCTCGGGGGACCCCCTGCTCGAAGAGCACGGTTTCCGCGCCGTGGGCTGCCGCTTGCTCGGCCGCGGACGCACCGGCGGGGCCGCCGCCGACGATCGCGACGTCTACGCGTTCCATACGACGTTCGGACTCAGCGCGTCATTATAAAAACTGCGAGGCGGACTGTCCGGCGAACGGACCGGTCGCAGTTAGAAGAGGCCTCTGGCCAGGACGAGCAAGACGCCGGAACCGATGATGAACCCGAGAAAGCCCGCGAAGATGATCGCCGCCTGTCGTCCGGTGAGCGATTCGCCGTCGAGAAACTCGTCTGAAGGCATACTGTCGGCGTTCGTGGCTCGCTCGCTTAAACGTGATGGTCACGTCATTTGATGGGTGGGACGCTGCCAGTGACTCGATCCCTCGAGGGGCGGCCCCGACCGCCCGCAGTGCCGCGAGACGAACGCTTTTGATCGCACTGGACGAGGATGGGGACATGAGTGAGGCCGACGCGCCGGACGTGCTGGTCCTCCGGCGTGGCACCCACGGGATGCCGGTCGAACAGTACGCCGACGCGATCCGCGAGCGGCTCCCCGACCGCAGCGTCGAACTCGCGCGGACCCCTGCCGCGGAACGCGAGGCGATCCGGTCGGCGACGTTCGCGACCGGTATGAGACTCGAGCGTGATCTCCTCGAGTCGGCCGACGCGCTCGAGGTCTTCGCCTGCGCCTACGCGGGGACGGGCCATCTCCCCCTCGAGGAACTCGAAGAGCGGGGCGTCGCGGTGACCAACGCCTCGGGCGTCCACGGGCCGAACATCGGCGAACACGTGCTGGGCGCGATCCTGGGGTTCGTCCGGCGGTTCCACGTCGGCCGGCGGCGACAGGATCGCCGGGAGTGGCGCCACTATCAGGCCCACGAACTGCAGGGGTCGACGGTGACGATCGTCGGTCTCGGCGCGATCGGCGAGGCGGTCGCCGAGCGGCTCGAGCCGTTCGGGGTCGAGACGATCGGAGTGCGATATACGCCCGAGAAAGGCGGGCCGACCGACGAGGTGATCGGGTTCGAGGGCGAGGGGTTCGACGATGCACTCGCGCGGACGGACTACCTCGTCCTCGCGTGTCCGCTCACCGAAACGACGCGGGGGCTGATCGACCGCGAGGCGCTGGTCACGATCGACCCCGAGGCAGTGCTGGTCAACGTCGCCCGCGGCCCCGTCGTCGACACCGACGCGCTGGTCGCGGCGCTGCGCTCGAACCGGCTCCGCGGGGCCGCGCTGGACGTTACCGATCCCGAGCCGCTGCCGGAGGATCACCCGTTGTGGACCTTCGAAAACGTACAGATTACGCCCCACAACGCGGGCCACACGCCCGAGTACTACGAGCGACTCGCGGATATCGTCGCCGAGAACGTCCGTCGGCACGCGAACGGCGACGACGCCCTCGAGAATCAGGTCCGTCCCTGAGACGCGCCGGCCGTGCCGTCCGCCGCCAGTCGATTCGACGCACCTTTTTGCCCCTTTGCGACGAACGGCGCGTATGGACAGCACAGACTGTGTGACTCGAGCGAACGCGTCCGTGTGGACGGGAGGCGGACGATGGTACTGACGTTCGACGGCCGGGTCCTCGTGCCCGTCGCCGACCCCGACGACGGCGAACGAACGGCGGCGGCGCTGGCACCGTATCTCGGCCCCGAGAGTTCGGTACTCTTCGTCAATGTCATCGAGAAGGCGGGCGGTGCGCCGGACAAGGCCTCGGTCGAACAGCGCGAGGACTACGCCGAGGAGATCTTCGAGCGTGCCCGCGGGCCGCTCGCGGATCGAGCGGCCTCGGTCGAAACGGCGATCCTCTTCGGGACGGACGTCGTCGAAACGATCTTCGACGCGGCCGAGGAGCGCGATGTCGAAGCCGTCGTCTTCGAGCCTCGCGAAGGGAACCGGTTCGTGGAGCTACTTACCGGTGACGTGGCTCGACGACTGGTCAAACAGGCCACGATTCCGGTGGTCGCGCTCCCGCGAACGGACGACTGACGGAGCAACGTGAAACACTCACTCGAGGGCGGCGAGTTCGACGCGGCCGGTCTGGTCGACGCCGACCCGGTAGCCCGCGTACTCGAACGTGACCGACCCGACACAGCGGTCGGCCCCCGCCGTCGACTGGAAGAGCGAATCGAGCGCAGACGGGTCGATCACGTCGTACAACGGGCCGAACTCGTCGGCGAGTTCGAGGGCGTCGAACGACGAGTCGGCCGCGATCGCGTCGATGACGGCCTCGCTCGGGGGCGTGTCCGGGTCGGCCTGGTGCGTACTGGTAGATTCGTGAAGCGTCAACCGGTCGGTGGTAGGCTCAGTTTCCATACACACGATACCGGCCGGCCGCGGGAAGCAACCACGATTGGAGGGCCAACCCTTCAAGTGGGGGCCGGTCCGCCGATCGTGTTCCGCAGGAGGTTGGCCTGCCCCCGCCGGAGGCGGGCGGACAGCGCCTGATCCGAGATGTCGAGTTTCGCGGCGACCGCGGAGAGCGTCGTCTCGCGGGGTACGTCGAAGTAGCCCTCCTCGAGAGCGACGATCAGTGCCTTCCGCTGGCGTTCGGTGATCCCGTACCGGTCCCCGGCGGCGGCCGATTCCTCGAAGATACGCTGGATCCGGAACGGAATCTCTTTCTCACGACAGACGTCCCGATATGCGAACAGCGCCTCTCGGGTCGGTACGCGGGCCCGAATGCTCGTCTCCTCGGTGACGGTGATCTCCTGATACCCGATGTCGTACTTCGCCGCCGTCGGATACGTCAGATGGGCCTGTCCCCGCTCCGACAGCGTGACGCTGTAGAGACGGCGATCGCCTGGATCCTCGAGCAGCGAGACGGCTGCGACGGTGGTGTCGTCGGCGAGCGCGGGTTCGACGCTCTCGAGGTCGTCGCCGTACATCCAGCAGACGAGTTTCGTCGACCCCGTCTCCGACTGATAGATCTCCTCGACGTCGATCCGGGAGACGGCGTCGACGGTCTGTCGGAGGATCGGCGTCCCGATTTCGAACTCGACGATGAGTACCATGGGGCCTTCGCTCGAGGTACGTCGCCGGGACTGTTATACTACGGCACTAACTGGGTTGGTGCGTGTCGACGAGAGAACCGATCGGCCACTCGGCGGACGATCGAGGGGGAACGGCGTGTGCCGTTCAGATGTAGCCGTGTTCGAGCAGCAGTTCGCCGTTGAGAACGCTCGCGCCGGCGGCACCGCGGATCGTATTGTGGGCCAGACAGTTGTACTGCAGGCCGAAGGGCGACTCCTGCAGCCCGCCCGCGGCGATGGCCATGCCGTCGCCCAGCGTACGGTCCATCCGGGGCTGGGGTCGGTCGGGCTCCTCGAAGACGTGGATGAGCGGCTCGGGTGAGGAGCGGAGATCGAGCGACGGATACTCCCGCATGGCCTCGGCGGCCGCGTCGGCGGTCAGGTCGTCCGCGGTCTCGACCCAAACGTTCTCGAGGTGGCCGTCGATGGTCGGGATGCGGTTGCAGGAGGCCGCGACCGACATGTCGTTGTGCGATAGTTCGGCCCCGTCGAACTCGCCCAGCAGTTTGCGGGACTCGGTCTCGAGTTTGTCCTCCTCGCCGCCGATGTAGGGGATGGCGTTGTCGATGATCTCCATCGAGGACACGCCGTCGTAGCCCGCGCCGGAGACCGCCTGCAGCGTCGAGACGTGAACCTTCTCGAGGCCGAAGTCGGTCAGGGCGGCAAGCGTGGGGACGAAGGTGATCGTCGAGCAATTGGGGTTTTTGACCATCGCGCCGTCCCAGCCGCGCTCGTCGCGCTGGACCTCGAGCAAGTCGAGGTGGTCGGCGTTGACCTCCGGAATCACGAGGGGGATGTCGTCGTCCATCCGGCCATTCGAGGAGTTCGAGGAGACGACGTAGCCGGCCTCACAGAAGCCGGGTTCGACTTCCGCACCGACGCTCGACGGGAGCGACGAGAAGATCAGGTCGACGTCGTTGGGGACCTCGTCGGGGTCGGTCGCCGTGACGGTCGTCTCGGCGACGTCCTCGGGAATGGGGCTGTCGACGCGCCACTTCGATGCCTGTCGATACGTCTTGCCGGCGCTTGCGTCGCTCGCGGTCAGGGCCGCGATCTCGAACTCCGGATGGGGGTCGAGCAATTGAATCAGTCGCTGTCCAACCGCACCGGTCGCACCGAGTACGCCTACTCGTACTGCCATTTTCCGGCACTCCGAGTCGTGTCCGCAAAACCGTTTGGGTTTTCGGTAGCGAGTGTCAATCGTCGAAGTTGCACACGTCGCCAACGCCGGCCGCCGACCGGCCGCGAGGATGGCGCTCCGAACGGATAGAAGATATTAAGAAAACGGAGCGGTACCTATCGATCGATGTACGACCGACAGGACCGACTCGAGGCGGCAGGCCAGAGGTGGTTCCGATGACGAGTTCGACCGCGAGTACTGGCGGGCTGTTCGATACCCCCTTTAGTATCGGTGCGACGGTGCTTGCGGCCGTCGCGGCGCTGGTCGGCGTCCTCTTCGCGTGGACGGGCTACTCCGCCGCGGGCACCGACGAGGCGACGGCGGCGCTCCCGCTTTTGGGCTTCGAACTGAACATTCTGACCGGCTTCGTCGGGCTGCTGTTCGCCTTCGGCATCGCCTTGGTGGCGCTTGTCGCCGCGCTCTACATGGAACCCGGCTTCGGCGAGTAACTCGGTTTGCCGGCCCGGCCGTCGACCACCGAGCGGCCCGGTCACAACGCGCGACGACAGCGTTACGATGACTCACAGTAGCCGCGACAGCGGTCGCGGCGGAGACGCGTCGCTTCTCGGCTTGTGCGATCGATCTCGAGGTGAGAAAGCGAGTTATGCGGGGACTTCCGAGCCCTTCTTCCGGGTGACGTAGCCGGCGATCCGGTTGCGAACGCCCTTGGACTCGACGTTGGTGAGCTTTGCGACGCTTTCCTTGTTCTGTTCGAAGTCGGTCGTGAACGCCTCCGGGTACCGCTCGAGGAGGAGGGTCCCCGTCTTCTTGACGTAGGCCGGCTTGATTGCCATATCGAGTGGTTCATGGAGCGCGCCCTAAAGCCATTCGTTCTGCGGCGGCGACCGGTCGCCCACGGCCCCGCCACGACCGCGGTCGTCCGCATCGGTTCCGCGCCGTCCCCTCACCACCGCGACTGGTCGCGAACCCGCTCGAGAGCCTCCCGCTCTCGGGGGCCGCCGGCCCGCTCGACGACCGCGGCACAGTACTCGAGGCGGTCGCGTAACTCGCCCTCGTCGTATTCGTCGACCCCGAGCCGTGAGGCGGCGACGGTCGCCTCGACGACGGCCCCGAACCCGCGGTCGATCGTCGGGACCGTCTCGCGCTCGATTGCCGACTCGACGGGGCGAAGCGTCCACTCCTCCCAGTCGGTGCCGCCTTCGCTGCCCGCGTCGATCCGCTCGACGGTGACCCGCGCCCAGGCGCTGGCCGACTCGAGGATCGGGTCCTCGCGCTCGAGGATCGCGCAGGCGGCGTCGGCGAAGACGACGGGGTCGTCGACGAACTGGACGTAGGCCTCGCCTTGTCGGTGGAAGTTCCGCCGGGTGCGGGTGTTCCCCCACGTCCGCGCGGTGACGGGATCGCCCGCGTGGAGCCCGAGCGCTGCGGCGTTCCACAGCCCGTTCGGGCCGAGCGTGGTCACGACGGTTTCGGTGACGCCGGCGAGGTCGACGGGCCACGTCGCGGCGTCGCCGCTCTCTGATCCGCGCTCGCCGCTCATACCGTGATCGACCCCCGCTCGAGCGCGACGAACAGTCCCGCGGCCGTGATATCGGCCGTGGTCCCGGGGTTGATTCCCCGCTCGACCAGGTCGTCGGCGAACCGGTCGACGGTCCGGCGATCGGTCTCGAGGGCGCCGTCGGCGACCAGTGCCGCGGCCCGGTCGGTGACCTCGCGGGCGGTCGCCTCGCCGTGACGCGTCGCGACGAGGGTATCGGGTCGCCCGGCGAGCAGGGAGAGAAAGACCGCGGCGGTCCGGTCCGAGAGCGGCCCCTCGGCCGCGGCGAGTCGGTCGGCGGCCGCGAACGACCGCTCGAACCCGTTGACCCACTCGCGGGCAACGCCGTCGCCGGGAACCGACCGCTCCATGATATCCAGCAGCGTCAGCCCGCGCTCTTCGAGGGCCGGCACCGCGTCGGCCCCCCGGCGCACGTCGAGGGCGTCCAGTTCCGCCGGCGGGTCGTCGACGGCGACGTCGACGTGGTCGAACGCACGGTAGAACCCCGCCGCGTCGGCGACGGTCGTCTCGCGGACGACGGCTTCGGCGGCCGATCGATCGAAATCATCGTTGGCAGCCCGAACCAGCGGCACGAGCAACAGGAGCGCTCCGAACTGCGTGTTTCCGCCTTCCTGGGCGGCCATCCCCTCGACGGCCCGTTCGAAGGCCGACCCGATCGCCGCGCCCGATGCCGCCCGCTCGAGTCCGTCCCGAGCGCCGACGGCCCCGGCGAGGAAGTGTTCGAACCGCAGGTCCGCGAGGTCGCGCTCGCGGTCGACGTTGCCCGGCTTGGGCGTCCCCGCGACCTCGAGGAGCAAGGCCAGTTCCGCGTTCTGGGCCGACGTTCGCATACGGATCGCTGTGTGCCGAGGCGGCTTAGGGGTGGGGGTTCGCGGCGACTCGAGTCGCGTCGATCGACGGGGCGAGGGCCGTTCCCTGCAACGGGTTCGCCGTCCCATCGATTTAAGCCTCGAGGCAAGCATTCATGGCGTATGGGCTACGACACCGTCGCCAAGACCGATCCGGACTCAGTCATCGACGAGGAGTGGGGCGGCATGTGGTTCCTCAAGGAGCCACTCGCCACCGAGGAGCTGGGCATCTCGATCCTCGAACTCGAGCCCGGCGGCAAGGGGATGGAACACGCCGAGGCGGAGTCGGGACAGGAGGAAGTCTACTACGTTGTCGAGGGACGGGTCGACGTCGACCTGACCGACGCGGGCGAGACCGTGACCCTCGAGACAGACGAGGCGATCCGGCTCGACCCCGAGGAGTCGCGCCAGATCCTGAACCAGTACGACGAGCGAGCGAAGCTCGTGTTGGTCGGCGCGCCGCTGTAGTCCCCGTCAGAAACCGCCGCCGGTGAACAGGTCGAGGAATCCCTGCATGGCGAGCGCGCCCAGAGTGATCGCCAGCACCACCAGCGAGGCGTTGACGACGTTCAGCCACCGGGAGTTCCGGTACTCGCCCATGGTCTCGCGGTCGTTGACCGCCCAGAACAGCAGGGTGGCCGCGACCGGGAGGCCGAAGATGCCGTTGACCGTCGGGAACAGGATCGCCATATCGATGACCGAGAGATCGAGCACTCGACTGAATACCGGCGAGAAGACGCCGATCCCCGTTAGGGTCACGAAGACGATCGTGAATCGCCGGTCGCCCTTATTGACTTCGTAGCCGGCGGCCTGCGGAATCATGTAGGCGGGCGTCCACATAATCGGGATGATACTGTTGAACGCGGCCACGATGACGCCGATGACGAAAAGAACCATCGCCCACACGCCGAGGACCTCGACCAGCGCCTTTCCGGGGGTGATGAACGTGTCGAGTTGCGTAAAGCCCATCGGGCGCAGCAGCGCCGCGGCGGTGATCAGGATCGCGAGCGTCGTCAGCCCGCCGACGGCGTAGCCGATCGCCAGATCGGCCCGCGCGCCGGGCAGGTCGCTCTGGTCGGTCCATCCCTTCTCGTGGACGAGGATCGACTCGAGGAAGAAGTTGGGCCACAGCGCGGTCGTGCCGAGCAAGCCGGCGGCCATCGGGAGCGCGCCGAACGTTTCCGTCGTCGGGATGAACCCGAGGGCGACGGCATTCAAATCCGCGCCGCTGGGAACGGCGACGATGACGTACATGACCATCAACGAGAGCATCATGGCGATCATCAGGGTCTCGACGGTGTCGTAGTTCAGCAGTCCGACGCCGATCGCCGCCAGCGTCGCCACGACGGCGATCGGTTGCCAGCCGATCGCGCCGCCGACCAGGAACGAGAAGCCGGCCCCAACGGCCGCGACCAGTCCGATCGTCCACGCCACACAGCCGATCGACAGGAACAGTGCGATCGCCATCGCCGCGGGCCGGCCGACCTTTTCGCGGACGAACACCATCAGCGAGGTCCCGTGAATGCCCAGTCTGGCGCTCATATCCTGTGCCATGAACCCGAGCAGTGCAGCGCCGACGACGGCCCACAGCAGCGTGTAGCCGTGTATGACCCCCGCCTGACTGGCGATGAATATCGACCCGGAGCCGAAGTAGCTCGCGACCATCACGAACGCCAACCCGTACTGCTGTGCCTGCCCGGCGAGATAGTCGACTGCGGACAGGTTCCGGATACTCATTCGTGACCCTCCGTTTTCAGGCGGTCGATTCGGCGGAGTGGCCGAACCCTGACGGACGACCAGATGCGTTCGAACGGCTGTGCGTCGGGCGGTGTCGTGATCGTGCTAGTACTGATCGGTAACTCGGTTCTGTCGCGGCCACTGTTCGACGGCGAAACGACGCCCGGCGTTCGGTTCAGCGCCCCCATAATAGTCCGGCTACAGACAACGCTCCCATCGGGGAGAGGGCAGCGCCGGATACTTCAACCCGCTTTACCCATCGGGCCTCGCAGCGACCCGTTCACCGGGACCTGCAGAGCGGGCTCACGCGGCCCCGGCGCTCGGCGGCCGCGCCGTCGCTATCGGCTCGCCTCGAGCCCCAGTCGCCGGTCCACGGCGTCGTTGACCCGCTCGAGGACGGCGGGGGTGTCGCTTGGGCGGCCGACGCTGACCGCGTCCGCGCCGTAGTCGACGTACTCGCGGACGGTCTCGTCGTCGCGGACGCCGTTGTTGGCGATGACGAAGAGATCGGTCGCATCGACCACGTCGGCGACGACGGACTCGCTGTCCATCGCGTCGACGTGGACGAAGGCCGCGCCCGCGCGCTCGAGCCGGGCGGCGAGGGCGGGCAGGTCGACGCCGGGGACCTCTGCGCGGACCTTCACGCCGACGGTCGCGCCGGTGTCGGCTGCTCTGGCGACGTAAGTTGCGAGGCGCTCGCCGTCTCGCAGCAGGGTTTCGCCGCAGCCGACGGCACACAGCTCGTCTTGGCGGCAGTGGGCGTTGATCTCGAGGTACGCGTCCCGGTCGCGACAGCGCCGGGCGGCGTCGACCACCGGTTCGATCGTGGTACTGCGGACGTTGAACGCCGGCTGGATCGGGACGTCCGCGAGCGCGTCGAGTTCGCCCTCGAGAAAAGAGAGCGGATCGTCGGGGAGGAACTCCGTCCGATCGCGGGCAACGAGTTCTCGCGCGGCCGCACGTGAGTCGTCGTCGAGTGCGATCCCGCCGAGGAACGCGGCCCCCGCGTACTCGGCCCCGGCCCGCGCCCAGTCGGCGTCGGCCTCGCCGCTGAGGCTGGCCAGCGCGAGCGGCGGTGTGAACGATAGCTCGTGGCTCATGCCACGCGCTCGATCGCCGCCTCGATCGCGCGGATCACGCGGGCGGCGTCCTCTCGGGAGTCGATCCCGATGTCGGTCCTGACCGCCGGAGCTTCGAGGGTAGCGTCGTCGCTCTCGTCGATCACGAAGGCGTCGGCGAAGGGATAGGCGGTCGCCAACCCCGCAGTGCTTGGCTTTGCGTTGACCGCCGCCATGAGGTCGCCGGCGGGCCCGGAGAACGCGTCGTCCCCGAGGAACGGCGAGACGGCGACGACCGTGGTCTCGGCGAGCGCCTCGGCGACGCCCGGCAACGCGAGCATCGGTCCGATACTGGTGACCGGATTCGAGGGGCCGATGACGACGGTGTCGTCGAGCGCCTCGAGGACGCCCGGTGCGGGCTCGGCCTGTGAGGAGCCCCGAAACTCGACGGTGTCGACGGTCGGCTCGCCCCGGTGGGCGACCCAGTACTCCTGAAAGTGCATCAGCCCCTCGTCCGTGTGGACGAGGCTGGCGACGGGATCGTCGCTCATCGGGAACAGGTCGATCGTGAGTCCGAACCCGTCGGCGAGTTGCCGGGTCGCCTCGCTCAGCGTGTACCCCTCGTCGAGGAGGCTGGTCCGCGTGATGTGGACGGCCCGGTCGCGATCGCCGATCGTCATGAACTCGGCGACCCCCGAAAAGCGCCGCCAGTTCGCGAGGTCGCGGCCGTCGGTCTGTTTCTCCTCGGGGAGGTACTGCGGGCCGTCGGGGAGGTCCGCGGCCGACGCGATGTCTTTCAGCGCCGAGTTCGTTCGATGCGTATCGCCCTCGATGCCCCACCACGTCTCCCGGTCGAGGATCCCACCGCCCTGAAACAACAGCGTATCGACGTCCGGCGAGACGAAGAGTCCGCCGAGTTCGATGTCGTCGCCCGTGTTGGCGACGACCGTGGTCTCCTCCGGCGAGAACGCGGCGGCAGCGCCGTCTAACAGCTTCGGCGTGCCGGTGCCCCCGGAGAGGAAGGTTACCATACCCGCAACTCTCGAGCGAGGGTACTTAATCGCTTTCGGCCGACCGCGGGCGTGGCCGGTGACGGAGTGTACGTGGTCGGATCGACGCGACCCGGCCGGTCACTCGACGACGACGGTCCCGACCATTCCGGCCTTCTCGTGAGGAATACAGACGTACTCGTGTTCGCCGGTCGTCTCAAAGGTGTGGACGTAGGACTCGCCCGACTGAACCGCGCCCTTGCCGTTCTCCCAGCCCTCGCGGGCGGCGTCCTCGCCGTCGAACCCACCCGAGGCCCAGTAGTCGGCATCGTCCGGAATCCGGTCCTCGTAGGCCGTGACGGAGTGGGGTTCGCCGGCCGCGTGTTTCCAGGCGACGGTGTCGCCCTGCGCGACGGTGAGCGTCTCCGGCTCGAACGCGACGGCCTGCATATCGACGACGTGGTCGGCGTCGTCCGGAACGCCTTCGACGACGTTCGGCCCGCCCTCGAGGTCGGTCTCCGAACCGGGCCCCTCGCCGGAGTCGCCCGTTCCGTCGCCGCTCGGGGCGGCGTCGGGCGCGCCGGCGACCGCGAACTGCGCTCGCAGTGCCGCCGTCGCGAACGTCTCGGCGGCCGTCTCGACGTCCGACCCGTCCTCGAGCGCACCGATGTAGTCCTCGAGCGCCGCCTCGAAGCCCTCGTAGATATCGTGGTCGGCCTCCTCGAGGAGTTCGTGGGCCCGCGCTCCCTCGAACGACGCGAGCGCGTCCGATGCGAGCGACGCGGCGGCGTCTCCGAACGAGCCGCCCGCGTCCGCGACGACGGTATAGGTCGCTTCGATCGCCTGCTCGTTGAACGCCCGGGCCGCCGCGCTCACGTCCCCGCCGTCGGCGGCGGCGTTTCTGGCGTCGCCGAGCGCGCCCTCGAACGATTCATACCGATCGTGGTCGGCCTCCTCGAGCGCCTCGTGGAAGCCGCCGGCACCGCGCTCGAAGTCCTCGAAGACGTCCTGCAGCACGGTTTCCGCACGATCCGCCGCACCGAGGACGTCCAGTGCGCCCGCGTCGAACGCCCGAGCCGCCATCGCACCACTCTCGACGGCGCTGACCTGTGCGGTCGTGCCGGCGGTCGTCTCGAACTCGAGCAGCGTCGCCGCGAGGCCGTCGGCGTGGTCGGCGACGGCCGCGTCGTCCTCGTTTTCGAACGCGTCGATCAGTCCGTTCAGGTGTTCGTCCTCGAAGGTCTCGTAGAGGTCGTGGTCGGTTTCCTCGAGCGTCTCGTGGAAGTCGGCCTCGTTCGCTTCGAAGGTCTCGAACAGCCCGCTGGCGATCTCGGCGGCGACCTCGCTCTCGCCGAGTCGGTACCGCTCGACGGCGTCTCCGAGCCGGGCTTTGAAGAACCCCGCCTCGAGCAGGGCGGGTTCGACGCCGGTCCCGAGTGCCTCGATCCCGGTCACGAGCCCCTCGTCGACGGCGGTGACGGCACTCTCGACGCCTTCTAGGTCGTCGTTTTCGATAGCCGTCGCGAGCGCGTCGAGTCCGTCCTCTTCGAACCGGTGGTAGGCGTCCTCGCTGGCTTCCTCGAGGGTCTCGTGTGCGCGAGCGCCCTCGAAGTGGGCGAAGGCGTTCTCGACGATTCGCCCGGCCGCGTCTCCGTGTCCGCGCTCGAAGAGCCAGACGGCGTCGTGGGCCCGTGCCCGATAGCCGGTCAGTGCGGCCGCGTGTGCGAACGCCGTCGACGGCCCGCCTAGTCCCGAAAGCGCCGCGGCGTCCCAGCCACGGGCCTGATAGGTAGCGATCTGACCGGCCCCCGCCGCCGACTCGGACGGTGCGAGGGCGTACGCGCCGTCGTTGGCCGCCGCGAGCGTGTCCGTCGCGCTCGAGCGGACGCCCTCGAGGTCTTCTTCTCCCGCGGCCGCCGCGACGGCCTCGAGGGCGCTCTCGAACCGCTCGTAGATCTCGCCGTCGGCCTCCTCGATCGCGTCGTGGACCGCGGCCTCCTCGAACCGCTCGAGCGCGTCGGTCGCGACCGTTTCGGCGGCGTCGAAGGCACCGGCCTCGGCGGCGACGACGGCGTCAGCCGTCGACGTACCGATCGACTGGAGGTCGAGCGCCTGTGCCGTCTCCTCGCCGACGAGCGCCGTTTGGGCCTGGCCGAGTTCGTCACTGCCGATGACGGTCTCCTCGCGTGCCCGGCCGATGTCCCCGCGATCGAGGCCCTCCGTCCGGAGTTCGCCGAGGGCTTCCTCGAACGCCTCGTAGCGGTCGTGATCCGTCTCCTCGAGGAGTTCGTGGGCGTTGTACTCGCCGCTTGCGGTCTCGAACCGTTCGAACGTGTCGCCGGCGATGGCGGCACCCGTTCCGACCTCCCCGGCTTCACCCGCCGTGAGTGCGTCCCACAGGCGCGCCCGCATCGCGTTCCACTCGGCGGCGACGGCCCGCTCGGCCGGCTCGACGGTCGCCGATTCCTCGTCGCTTGGACCCCCGTCGTCCGTCGACTCGTCGTCCCCGTCGCCGTCGCCGGAACAACCGGCGAGACCGAGAGTTACGAGTGCAGCGCCGCTCCCCTTCAACCACGTCCGTCGTGTCTGTCGCATATTTTTAGGCTGGCCTAAAAGTATAAATGGTCTTCGACACTTTCCGGACAGAGAGGCAGAATAATAGTGCAGGCGGCGCTCTCAATTCCTCGTCCGCGATCGGGACGGCGGATCCTTCTCCGAATATTTAGGTCTACCTAAATAACCTATCGGAAGAATTGCCGGTAGCAACATGAACGTTTTCCCGAATATGTTGTGAGAATCGCGTCGTCGGGGTCATGTACGAGTCTCTCCCGCCGGCGGACTTACCTTAATTATTAATAATGCACAACCACATGTCCAAGCGAGGCGTATAGATACCGAGGGACAATGGCAGTAACAACCACTCCCGTAGACGACGGTGCAATAGACGGATTCAGCGAGGGGCTTCACGGCGAGTTGCTCCGTCCCGGGGATCCGAACTACGACGAGACTCGAGCGATCTGGAACGGCATGATCGACAGGCGGCCAGCGCTCATCCTCCGCGCGATGGGCGTATCGGACGTGATGGCGGCGGTGAACTTCGCCCGCGACCACGACGTGGTACTCGCGGTCCGCGGCGGCGGACACAACATCGCGGGGAACGCGGTCTGTGACGACGGACTAATGCTCGACCTCTCGGTGATGCGGTCGGTTCGCGTAGATCCGACAGAGCGGACGGCTCGAGTCGAGGCGGGGGCGACCCTCGCGGACGTCGATCACGAGACGCAAGCGTTCGGGCTGGCGACACCGTTTGGGATCAATTCGCCGACCGGCGTCGCGGGGCTCACGCTCGGCGGCGGCTTCGGCTGGCTGACTCGCAGGTACGGAATGACGGTGGATAACCTGCGGTCCGTGGACATCGTCACTGCCGACGGCGAACTGCGTCACGCAAGCGAGACGGAAAACGCGGATCTCTTCTGGGGGATTCGGGGCGGTGGCGGCAACTTCGGCGTCGTCACCTCCTTCGAGTTCGACCTCCACGAAGTCGGTCCCGAGATTCTGTCGGGACCGATCGTCTACGCGGGCGAGGACGCACGGGACGTCATCCGGCACGTCCGGGATTTCAACGAGGACGCACCGGAGGAAGCCGCTGTCTGGATCGTCCTCCGGAAGGCACCGCCCCTGCCGTTCCTCCCCGAAGACGTCCACGGCGTCGGCGTCGTCCTCGTCGTGACGTTCTACGCCGGTGACATGGCGGAGGGAGCGGCGGTCTTGGCCCCGCTCCGGGAGTACGGCGACCCGATCGCGGACGCCGTCGGCCCCCACCAGTACGCGGCGTTTCAGCAGGCGTTCGATCCGCTACTCACCGAGGGGTCCCGGAACTACTGGAAGTCACACAACTTCAGTGAACTCTCCGACGACGCCATCGATACAGCAGTCGAGTACGCAGCCGATCTCCCGTCGCCCCTGTCCGAGATCTTCTTCGCACAGCTCGGCGGCGCGATGGCCCGCGTCCCGTCGGACGCGACGGCGTACCCCCACCGGGACGCCGAGTACGCGATGAACGTCCACACGCGCTGGGAGGATCCCGCCATGGACGACGAGTGCATCGCCTGGTCGCGGGCGTTCTTCGACGCGATGGCACCGCACGCGACCGGCGGCGTCTACGCGAACTTCATCAGCGAGGCGACGGGCGAAGAGGACCTCGCTTACGGGCGGAACGGGGACCGGCTGGCCGAGGTCAAGGCCGAGTACGATCCGGAGAACCTGTTCCGGCTGAACCAGAACGTCGAACCGGCCCGGTAACCTTTTTCGTCCGCGACCACCGCGCTTCGAGTCGCTACTCGCCGATCCAGTCCGCGAAGCTCCCCTCGAGCAGCGTCTCCGACTGGCGGGCGACGTACGTCTGCTGCATCGTCTCGATTGCCGCCTCGAGGTCGGCTCCGTCCGCGAGCGCGGTCTCGACCTGCTCGCGCTTCCAACTGGCCGGGGTCACGCCCTGTCGGACGCGTCGCCGGAGCGGGTAGAGGTACTTGGCGGCGTCTTCCTCGCTCAGCCCGCGGTTGGTCAGCCCGTCCTCGGCGTGGGCCAGCAGGTCCTCGTAGAGCGCGAGCGAATCGGACGTTTCCTTCCCGTCGTTGGTGATCCAGGTGAGATCGGCCTCGAGTCCGTCGACCATCGCGGCGTAGAAGTTTTCCCGGGCAAGCTGCCAGTCGAGTTCGACGACGGGATGCTCGAGTCGGGTGAGACTCTCCATCAGGCCGGCGAAGGCCGCGAGGAACGCGACCGAATCGCGGACCGTCGGCTGGGCGGGAATGGGGCGGAACTCGATGCGGGCGTTGGCCGCCGAGCGCGTCGGACCGCCGAAGACCGGGCGGATCCACCGCCAGTAGGTGCCGTGTTTCCGGCTGAAGTGGGGGAACTGGTCGTCGAAGCGTTCGCCGGGCTCGACCGGCATCGGGACCATGGTGTCGTCGGCGGCGATCCGATCGATCGCCTCGTCGACGGACGCGAGATCGCGCGGGAACCGGACCTTCCCCTCGCCCGTCGTCGGATCGTTGAGGACGGTCTCGAAGACGCTGATACGGTGTTCCATCCAGCCGTCCCGGAGGATCGCCTCGGGGCTCGCGTCGTCGTCGTAGAGATCGGCCGGGAAAAACGGCGAGTTGACTCCCAGCGCGAGCAGCGGGCCCGCGACTCGCAGCGCGTAGTTGAAGTAGTCGGGCAGGTCGGGGGCGTGGGGTACCTGGTAGTGGGGCTGGATCGACGTGATCAGGCTCTCGGGCATGACGGTGTCGCCCTGCAGCGAGACGTGGGGCGCTTCGATTCGCATCCCCGCGGCTTCGGCCCGGTCCGTGTTCGCCATCGCGTGATACCGGGCCGAGTCGCTCATGTTCGTCGCGACCCGGACCGCGCGTTCGGTTCCATCGTCGTCCGTCGTCGTCCGCTCGACGCTGTCGGTGAGATAGGTCGCCGCGTCTTCGCCTTCCGGCGGGAGCGTCCAGAGCGCGTCGCTGACCAATCGCATCCGCTCGGACTGGGTCACGTCGAGCGCCGTCCGCAGGCGGGCCTTGACCTCCGCCTCCTGGGCCGTCAGCCCGTCGGCGTTCAGCGGCTGCGGGCTCGTCGTCATCTCGGCGTTGTGCAGCCCCAACTCCTTCTCGAAGCCGATCAACTCGAGCAGCCGGCGCGGAACCCGCCGTAGGGCGCAATCGTCGGCCTTGACCGCGTAAAACTCGTACTCGAGGCCGACGATCGCCTGCGGATTGTCGAAGACTCCCTCCTCGACGCCCTCTTTGATCACCTCGGCGTCCGCTTCGGCCGACCGGCGGAAGTCGTCGGCATCGACCGACAGGACGTCCGCGACCCGCGCGGCGAGTTCCTCCTCTGACATACCACCGAGTGCGTACCCGATCACCTTTAAAGGCGGCCATCGGGCTCCTCTCCGCTGCCGCGCGTCGGTCCGGTCCCGACGCTCCGTCCGCTCTCAGAACCGTTTTACTCCCCCCGGCGATACACACCGCCGATGGAGTTCGCCACGTTCGCCGACCGTGCCGGGACGATCGACGCCGAACCCGCCGACCTCGAGATCGTCGCCCACGTCAGGGACCTGCTCGCGGCGGCCGACGACGAGATCGAGGTCGTCGCGCGGTTCGTCCAGGGGCGGGTATTCCCCGCCTGGGACTCGACGACGCTCGATATCGGCCCGAGCGCGTGTTACGAGGCGATCGCCCGCGCAGCGGGGCAAAACGTCAGCGGCGACGACGTCGAGGAGCGACTCGCCGACGTGGGCGAGATCGGCGACGTGGCGGCCAGCTACGAGTTCGGCGGTCAGCAGGGCCTCGGTGCGTTCACGGACGACGCCGGCGGCACCGGTGACGATCTCACCGTCCGCGAGGTCGCCGATACTCTCACCGAACTGGCCGCCGCCGAGGGATCGGGCAGCCACGACCGGAAGGTCGACCTCCTCTTTGGCCTGTTCAACCGCGCCTCGAGCGAGGAAGCCCGATATCTCGCTCGGCTCGTCCTCTCGGAGATGCGCATCGGCGTCGGCGAGGGAACGGTCCGAGACGCCATCGCCGCGGCCTTCGAGGTCCCCGAGGACCGCGTCGAACGCGCCCTGCAGGTGTCGAACGACTACGGACGGGTCGCCCGAATCGCACGAGACGAGGGCGTCGCGGGGCTCGACGCCATGGACCTCGCGGTCGGCCGCCCCGTCCAGGCGATGCTCGCACAGGCCGGGACCGTGACCGACGCCCTCGAGGAGTGGGACGAGGCGGCGGTCGAGTGGAAATACGACGGCGCTCGTTGCATTTCTGGGTATACGCCGATTTACACTCGCGAACGAGGACAAATCGCCGTTCGTGACGTCGAAGTCGGGGACAGCGTTCTCACACACGAGGGTCGCTTCAGGGAGATCGTAGCAAAAAATAGACGAAGCATAGATAGCAAGGAGAAAGTGTTTGAGTTCTCAACGTATTTCGGTACAGAGTTTAAAATAACAGAGGGACACGAGATGTTGGTTTATGATTCAGGTGATACCGAGTGGGTTCCGATCGAAGATGTTTCCGAGAATGAGACTCTCGCCTTTCCGGTCCCTACCATCCGTCCTACTTCGACACCCCCCGACCGCCTGCAACTCAGTACCATCGATAATTACACGAAGGAGTTCGAACTATCGCCGTCTTTCTACCGGTTTCTCGGCTATTGGGTCGGCGACGGCTCTACGAACGACTACAACGGCAACAACCGAATCGGATTGATGTTTAGTAACACCGATGCGGATTTATTAGAAGAATACCGGTCGATTGTCGTCGATGCTCTCGGAATCTCTCCTGAGAACGTCCACACCTATGACCACGGTAGTGCGACCGATATATATTGGACAGACGGTCCACTATTCAAATGGCTATGCGGAAATTTCAGAAAAAAGGACCAAGATGGATTGAGAGACAAAACAGTACCTGACTGGTTTTGGAACTTGTCGGAGGACCAGTTTGATGCATTTCTCACGGGTTGGGAGGAAGCAGACGGATACGAAGACCCACAAGAGAGACGGTATATCACCACGAAGGAACGATATCTCGCGTCCGTAATACAGCTTATCGGATTGACGTTCGGACGAATTTTCGGAATTCGACGAGTGAGAAAGAACGACAAAACGTACTATCGACTGACGATATCTCAGTCCGACCGGTATGCACGAATCGAGGACGACTTCGTTGTCGTCGATATACTCTCTAAAACGGAACTCTCTCGAAAGAACCCACGAGAGGTAGACCCGCGCCAAAAGGTATACAATCTACAGGTCGCAGAAGACGAAAGTTACTGCGTTCCGCTCACCGCGGTACACAACTGTCAACTCCATTTCGATGGTGAGTCGGTCAGCGTCTTCTCGAGAAACATGGAGGAGGTCACCGACGCCCTCCCCGAGGTCGTCGAGTTCGCCGACGAGACGCTCGAGGCCCCCGCAATCCTCGACGGCGAGGTCGTCGCCGTCGACGACGACGGCTCACCGCTGCCGTTCCAGGAAGTCCTCAAGCGGTTCCGCCGGAAACACGACGTCGCGAAGGCCCGCGAGGACGTCTCGGTGCGCCCGGTCTTTTTCGACTGCCTGCACGCCGGTGGCGAGGACCTGCTCGCGGAACCCCTGACGACCCGCCACGACCGGCTCCGGTCGGTACTCGCGGCCGCCGATTCCGACGGCGACGACGGCACCGATGGGACGGCAGACGCCGACATCGAGGGCCTCTCCCTGATCCGACTGACCGACGATCCCGACGAGATCGAGTCGATCGACGCCGCAGCCCTCGAGGCCGGCCACGAGGGGATCATGCTCAAGGATCCCGAGTCGACCTACTCGCCGGGCCGACGCGGGAAACACTGGCGCAAGCGCAAGCCGGACGTCGAGACCATCGACTGCGTCGTCACCGGTGCCGAGTGGGGCGAGGGGCGACGGGCGACCTTCCTCGGGACCTTCGAACTCGCCGTGCGCGCGGGCGACGAGTTCGAGACCGTCGGCAAAGTCGCGACCGGGATCACCGACGAGAAACTCGAGGAACTGACCGAGTTGCTCGAGCCCCACATCGCCGCCGAGGACGGCCAGGCGGTCGACCTCGAGCCGGCGGTCGTCTTCGAGGTCGGCTACGAGGAGATCCAGTCCTCGCCCACCTACTCGTCGGGCTACGCCTTGCGGTTCCCGCGGTTCCAGGGCGTGCGGTCTGACAAGGACCCCGACGACGCTGACTCGCTCGAGCGACTCGAGCGGCTTCACGGGCGGTAGCTCGCGGCCCGACGGGTCGCTCGAAGCGCCACGGTTTTGTGTACTTAAGACAATATTCGGCCGATGAGCAGCATTCGCCCGGACGAGCTGGACGAGCGACTCGAGTCGGGAGCGCAGCCGTTTATACTCGACATCCGTCCGCGGTCGGCCTTTCAGTCGAACGCGATCGAGAACAGCCACAACGTCCCCGTCTACGAGGCGTTACGCGGCGGTGACGACGACGCGTTGCGCAGTCGGCTCGAGGAGATCCCGGCCGACGAGGACGTGGTCGTGGTGTGCAAGATGGGAATGGTAGCCAAGCGCGCCACCGCCGTGCTGACGGACGAGGGGTACGACGCGGCGACGCTCGCGGGCGGGATGAGCGGCTGGACCGGCTATCGGAACGGTTCGATCGGATACAAACTGCGGTCGTTGCTCTGGAAGCTCCGGTAGGCGCTCCCGTCGCCGCCAGCATACAGCGGTCGAATAGCGTGTCGGTCGGCGCGGACGGACCGACCACATGTAAGCACCCTTAAGAGCCGTGGGAAACTGGAGTCGCGTATGCAACCGCGCGACCTGTCCGATCACGTCGCTTACGAGGCGGGTCGAGGCATCGAGGAGGTCGCCCGCGAACTCGACCGGGACCCCTCGGAGTTCATCAAACTCGCCTCGAACGAGAACCCCCACGGCCCCTCGCCGGCCGCCGCCGTCGCCATCCGGGAGACGGCCTCGAGCGTGAGTTCCTACCCCAAAGCCGCCCACGCCGATCTCACGACCGCCGTCGCCGGCCGCTGGAACGTCACCGACGACCAGGTCTGGCTGGCAAACGGCGGCGACGGGGCGATAGATTACCTCCACCGGACGGCGCTGGAACCGGCCGATGACGTCCTCGTTCCCACGCCCGGCTTCGCCTACTACGGGATGAGTGCCCGATTTCACCACGGCGGCGTCCGTGAGTACGCTCTCTCGAAAGCCGACGACTTCACGCAGGACGCCGACACTGTCCTCGAGGCTTACGACGGCGAGCGCGTGATCTGGGTCACGAGCCCCCACAACCCGACGGGCTCGACGATGCCCCTCGCGGAGATCGAACGCCTCGCCGACGAGACCGACGAGGAAACCCTGATCGCCGTCGACGAGGCCTACGGCGAGTTCGCCGACGAGGAAAGCGCCATCGCGCTGCTGGACGGCTGGGACGAGTTCGAGGCCCGCGACGACGTCGCGGTCCTCCGGACGTTCTCGAAGGCCTACGGGCTGGCCGGCGTTCGTCTCGGCTACGCCGTCGTGCCCGACGAGTGGGCCGACGCCTACGCCCGCGTGAACACGCCCTTCGCGGCGAGCGAACTCGCCTGTCGGGCCGGGCTCGCGGCCATCGACGACGAGGAACACGTCGTCCGGACCGTCGAAACTACCCGCGAATCCCGCGCGTACATGCGCGACGCCATCGACGCCCACGTCTGGGAGAGTCAGGGCAACTTCGTCCTCGTCGACGTCGGCGACGCTTCGGCCGTCGCCGCCGAGATGCAGGAACGCGGCGTCATCGTTCGTGACTGCTCGAGTTTCGGGCTGCCGGGCTGTGTCCGCATCACCTGCGGAACCGAGGACGAAACGGAACGGGCCGTCGCAACGCTCAACGAGGTCCTCGCCGACCTCGACGTCGAATCGTCCCCGGCGGACGAGTCGGACACGGAGGTCGCCGACACATGAGAGTCGCCGTCACCGGCACGCCCGGCACCGGGAAGACGACCGCGACGGAACTGCTCGCGTCGCGGCTGGCCGACGAGGAGGCCGCTCCGAACGCGGCGACGGACGCCGACGGCGAATCGGCTCCCGATCTCGAGGTGATCCACCTCAACCGCGTCCTCGAAGAAGAGGGCCTCTACACCGAGGTCGACGCCGACCGCGAGAGCAAGGTCGCCGATATCGAGGCCCTCTCCGAGTGGCTCGCCGGCCGGGACGACGCCGTCGTCGAGTCCCACCTCGCCCATCACTTCGACGCCGACCGTGTGGTCGTCCTGCGGTGTCACCCCGAGACGCTCGAGAAGCGCCTGCTCGAGCGCGGCGAGACCGCCGCGAAGGCCGAGGAGAACGCCGAGAGCGAGGCGCTGGACGTGATCCTCTCCGAGGCGGTCGAGGAACACGGCCTCGAGTCGGTCTACGAGGTCGACACGACCGATCGCGACCCCGAAGCGGTCGCGGCAGCACTCGAGGCGGTCGTCGCGGGCGAGCGCGAGCCAAGCGCCGGCGAGGTCGACTTTATGGGGTATCTGACATGACGCTCGACAAGTTCCGGCCGTACGTCTCGCGGTTTCTCGACCCCTTCGTCAAGGGGTTCGACCGCGTCGGCATGACGCCAAACGGCGTGAGCGTCGTCGCCTTCGGGATGGCGATCCTCGCCGCGGTCGCGTTCGCACTGGGCGGGCTCGAGGACCCGGTCTGGTACGCCGTGGCGGCCGCGCTGGTCTTTCTCAATGGCTGGCTCGACATCGTCGACGGCGCGCTCGCGCGCGAACAGGAGGTTGCGTCGGCCGGCGGCGACCTGCTGGATCACGTCCTCGACCGCTACGCCGACATCGTCGTCATCGCGGGGCTGGCCGCGGGCGTCGAGGACTATCTGCTCGGCTTCGCGGCCGTGACCGGCGTCGTGATGACCTCGTATCTCGGCACGCAGGCACAGGCCGTCGGCCTCGATCGGGTCTACGGCGGGCTCGTCGGGCGCGCCGATCGGCTGGCGATCATCGGGATCGTCGGCTTTCTGGCCTATCCGATCACGGGGCCGATCGTCGGCGGGTTCACGCTCGTTGGGCTCCTGTTGGTCTTCCTCGCGGTCGTCGGCCACCTGACCGCACTCCAGCGCTTCTATTACTCCTGGCAAGCCCTCGAGTGAGCGCCGCTGTGGCCCGCTTCCGCCCTTTTTGACGGGCGGGAGCGCGCCGCATGCTTTATCCCTGATCACGATATAGGAACGGACATGGTTCAGTGTGAGATGTGTGGGGCCGAGACGTCGTCCCCGAAGACGATCAAAGTCGAGGGCGCGAAGCTAGACGTGTGTTCCGACTGTACGGACTTCGGCACCGAGGTCAAACAGCCCTCGAGTTCGAGTTCGTCGACGAAGTACTCGACCGGCTCGAGTTCGTCGTCCTCGAGCGGGAGCGGCCAGTCGTCCGGCTCCACGAGTTCATCGAGTTCGGGTGGCTCGAGCCAGCGCCGCTCGGACATGTTCGACGACATGGACGAGCTGGCGACCGACTACGACGACCGGGTTCGCAACGCCCGCGAGAGCAAGGGTCTCAGCCAGTCCGAACTCGCGAACGAACTCAACGAGAAGGCGAGCCTGATCCGCAAGATCGAACGCGGCGATACCCTCCCGAGCGACCGAGTGCAGTCCGAACTCGAGAGCTTCCTCGAGATCAACCTGAACGCCGAAGGGGCGTCCGGCGAGGACTCGGAGTGGTCCGGCGGCTCCTCGACCGGCAGTTACACGCTCGGCGACGTCGTCAAGCGCAAGGACTAACGGCGATGTCCGGTCCGCCCTCGGTTCCCGTACCGCCGACTCGCAAGCTATTTCTTTCGTGCGGGTGGGGTTGCGGATATGTTCGTCCTCGTCAACCTGAAGACGTATCCGTGTGATCCGGTCGCGGTTGCGGAAGCCGTCCGCGACGTCGACGAAACGACCGACGCACGCCTGGCGGTCGCACCCGCGGCGACCCACATCGAACGGGTCGCCGAGACCGGAGCCGAGACGTGGGCCCAGCACGTCGATCCGATCGATCACGGGAGCAACACCGGCCACGCCCTCGCGGAACACGTCGCCGACGCGGGCGCGGTCGGGACCCTGGTCAACCACTCCGAGCGGCGACTGAAACTGGCCGACATCGACGGGACGGTCCGTGCGGCCCAGCGGGCCGACCTCGAGACGATCGTCTGTGCGAACAATCCGGCCCAGATCGGTGCCGCGGCGGCGCTCGGCCCCGACGCCGTCGCCGTCGAGCCCCCCGAACTCATCGGAACGGGAACGCCGGTCAGTCAGGCCGACCCGGACGTCGTCGAGGACGCGGTCGCGGCCGCGGCCGACGTCGATCCCGACGTCTCGGTCCTCTGTGGAGCCGGCATCAGTACGGGCGACGACGTCGTCGCCGCGGGCGATCTCGGTGCCGGCGGGGTCCTGCTGGCAAGCGGCGTCGCGAAAGCCGACGACCCGAAGGCTGCCCTCGAGGATCTCGTCGCCCCGCTGTAATACGGTCTGCTGTACCGATTTGCCGGCGTGACCGCGACTCGTCCCGCGGTCGCGCCGGAAATGACTTACAGCAGTCCGTATAACGCGCCCGCCGTCCCACTTTTCTCCCTGTCGCTCGAAGGTGTGTGTATGAGTGACAACAACTCCGCGTCCGACGGCGGGACGGAGACGGCGACGCATCCGGTCTCGGTCGCACTCGAGAATCGACTGATGAGTCACGGCTACTACGTGACGTCGTTCGAGTGGCTGGACAGCGAGGGCGAGGCAACGACACCCGCCGACGGCGCCGGGATCTCCCTCGAGTACGAGGCCGTTTCCGACGCGCCCGCGGTCACGCGCGACGAGGTCGGGGCCGTCCTGCGGACGCTGCTGTCGATCGGCGAGGAGCGGTCGTGGACGCCGGGGCGGCTCGAGGTGACCTCGTTCGCGACCGACGGGGCGGTTCGGGGGCGCTGGCACGTCGAGCGCGAGTGGTTCGACCGGCTCGGGACCGACTTCTCGCAGGTGGAGTTCTCGGGGTTGGTCCTCGGGACGGTCCGGGACCGACCGAGCGGACGTGACACCGATTAAATACGTCCCGGAGATAGATTAATAATGGTTCGCGTCAGTCCTTGTCGTAGACGATTCCATGACCGGAGAGCAGGTGTACGTCTCCCACGCGCCCGACGATCTCGACCTCGTGCAGGACCTGTTCTCGACGGTCAAGAACTTCCCCTTCGGCGTCCACATTGCACACGAGGAAGTCGAGTCCGGCCGCTCGCGAACGCGACTCGAGGGACGACTCGCCAACAGCGACCTCGTCGTCGCGGTACTGACCGAGGCGGCGGCCGACGACGAGTGGATCAATCAGGAAATCGGCTACGCGGTGGCCAAGGGAATTCCCGTACTGCCGCTGTTCGACGAGGGGATCGACCGGCGAGGGTTCGTCAGCGATGTCGACGGCGTGACGATCGATCGCGGTGATCTCTCCGCGACGATCTTCAACCTGCTGTGTCAGCTCCGAAGCGAACTCGCGCCGCTGGGCGCGCTGTCGGTTCCGAACTGGTATATCCGGTTCCCGTGTACGATCCCCGACTGCAGGGGGCCGGTCACGCTCGAACTCGAACACGATCAGTCCAAGCTCTGGAAGCTCCATGCACACGGCAAGTTCCTGACGGCCTCGTGTGCGGACTGTGGGATCACGTACTACTTCGAGCCGGCGACGATCGGCTTCATGGGTCGTGAGAACGTGCCGGCGTCTCAGCCCTCGTCCCGAAGCCGGTCGTAGGCGTCCCGAACGAGTTTGAACGCCGATTCACTGCCGCTCTTGCGGTCGGGGTGGGCGCGTTTGACCTGCTCGTGAAACGCCTCCCGCAGCCGCTCGTCGCTGACGGCCCGCTCGAGGCCCAGTACGTCGCGGGCCTCGGTCTTTCGCATGGCGACGTCGGCGACGATGCCGCGCTCCTCGGCATCGGCTTTGCAGTCCGAACACAGCCGTTCGGTCCGCTCGTCGATCGTGGTCACGCGAAACCGCTCCTCGTCGACCCACTCCCGGCACTGTGTGCATCGGGTTCGCTCGTCGGTGTCGCCGGTATCGGTCGCGTCGGCGTTCCCGTCGGTCGCCGGGCCATCTCCTTCGGCCCCAGCATCGGGACCGGGGGCCTCGGCCGCACACGACGGACAGCAGGTCAACACGGTGCCGTCCGACAGCACGACGTCCTCGAGTTCGGTCGCGAGGAACGTGCCGGTACACCCGTCACAGGCGGCCCGCCGCTGATCGAGCGACGCGCCCTTTCGGGCGGCTGCCCTGGCGTGTGGCTCACACTCCGGACAGCACGCCACCCGTTCGCCGTCCGGCATCGTCACTGTCGTGAGATCCTCGAGCGCGACCGTCCGGCCACATCCGTCGCAGCCGGCCTGTCGTTCACCGACCACTGCCATTACCCGGGCGGTTCGGGTTCGTCCCATATTAGTTCTTCTGCTGACAGTCACGGGTTCGGACGGCTCGGTTCGCCCGGAGGGAGGCCCCGATCGTCGGTCGGGGCCGGTGTGTAGGCTCCGACTACGTGGTGAAACGAGACCGGGCGGACAGCCGACCGGTCCGAACGGAACGGATAACGAAGTAGTCGGCCGGCTATGGACCGGACGTGCGAGGGTCCCCTCGCACGGAGACGCGCTGTCCGTTGGACGGCACTCGGTGGCCGACGGCCGCCGAGTTCCTCCTCTCCTGTCAGGTATTTCGACGATCGAACCGGGACACCAATGGGCTCGCAGTCGTGAGTATCGCGTATGGACACAGCAGTTCGGACGGATACGCACGATGGCGCGGCCGACCGCGACCGCCTCGTCGCCGGAATCGTCGACGTCCTCTGTATCGTCGGGATCGTCCTCCTCGGCCGCATCAGTCACAGCGGCAATCCGATCGCCGAACCGATCGCCTCGCTCGAGACGGTGACGCCGTTCGTGGTCGGCTGGCTCGCCGTCGCGGCGCTGGCGGGGGTCTACGCGACCGAACGGGCGGGAGCGAGCCGCGAGTTCCGACTGCCGGCCGTCGCGTGGATCGCGGCGGCGAACGTCGGGCTCATGCTCCGTGGCTCGCCGCTGTTCGATGGCGGGACGACGTGGCCGTTTCCGGTCGTTATCACCGCGACCGGGCTGGCCGTGTTGCTCGGTTGGCGACTGGTCTATACCCTCTATCTATCAGCGACGAGGTAAATTGTCGACGCGCCGGTTCGCGATCGATATCGGTTCGAGAGTATAGTCATCCGAAATTCGATACGTTATTCGGGACCGCGTTTCTGACGGCCTGTCTCTCGAGAACGTAATCGATCAGAGACTGTGTCTGTCCGTCACGTCTCTCGAGCGAGCGGTGATCCGATCCCTCGTCCGTTCCGTTCCTTCGATATAACTTATGCAGATTCACTCCCGATAATGCAAATCAGAAACTCATCCACCATGGGCTAATTATGGGAAACACTTATATGGCTATTCCTCATACTATAGGATAGATTATGACTGGATATTACGACATTGTTCTCGGCCTCATCCCAGTCGCACTGCTCGGTATCACCGCGGCCCTGACGTTCGTGGGGGTGTCGCTGACCGCGGCAGTGCCGCTCGGGGCAGTCGTCGCGATGGGGATCATCGGCCACGCAATGTTCGTCAATACGCCAGCTGACACCGCCGACGAGACCCGGTCGGCGCGTCCGCCGATCAACGCGGACTGATCCGTTCTTCCGCTTTCGGTTCCTTTTCCCATCTCCGCCGCGTTCGATCGTCTATGACTGAGACGCTGTTTCTGACCAGCGACGCCGTCGATGACCTCGCAACGCCGGCCGAATACGTCGACGCCGTTCGTGAGGGGTATCGACAGCGCGGCGAGGGCGCACCGGCCCACCCACGGTCGAAGTTCCTCCGTGCGGATCCCGCCGGGATGTTCACGAGCTACGCCGCCATCCTCCCGGAGACGGGCGCGATGGGTGGCTACATGTACAGCGCAGGGTTCGGTGCCGGCGACGGCTGGTTCATGACGCCGCTTTTCGACGCCGACAGCGGCGCGCCGCTGGCCCTGCTCGACGGCGCGAGCATGAACCCGTTCAAGACCGGCGCGGCCGGTGCCGTCGGCGTCGACGAACTCGCCCGCGACGACGCCGACACCCTCGCGATAATCGGGAGCGGCGCTCAGGCCCGCGGCCAGCTCCATGCGACCGCCACGGTCCGTGACTTCACCGAGGTGCGGGTCTACTCGCCGACTCCCGAGAACCGCGAGGCGTTTGCCGCCGACTTCGACGACACGCTCGCGGCCGACGTCCACGCGGTCGACTCGAGTACGGCCGCCGTCGCCGATGCGGACGTCGTGATCACGGCGACGCAAGCCAGCGAGCCGGTCGTCGACGGCGACGATATCGCACCCGGGACCCACATCACCGCGATGGGCCAGTACTCGGCGGACGCACGCGAACTGGACACGGACACGATCGCGAACGCGACCTACGTTCCGGACCTCCGTGAGCGGGCGACGTTCGACGCCGGCTCGTTCATGCAGGCTCTCGAGGCGGGCGCGATCACCGAGGACCACGTCCACGCCGAACTGGGCGAGGTCGTCGCCGGCAACGCACCGGGCCGGACGAGCGACGACGAGATCACGGTCTTCGACAGCGGCGGGACGGGCATCGAGACGGTCGCCGCGGCGTATCTCCTCTACGAGCGCGCCAGCGAACGGGGACTCGGACAGACGATCGAGTTCGCCCCGGCGAGCGAGGCGCTGACGGGGAACTAGGGACTCGAGGGACGCGGGGGACTGGAGTGTGACATCCTCCCCACGCTAAAGGGCGGGGCTTCCCGAACCGCACAAGTGGCGGTTCCCGTCAATTCGGAAGGTTGGGAATCTAAGGTTTGCGACCGACGGCGCTGGCTCTGCCACGAAGCCGTTACTCCTACCGTGTTGACGGCTTGGAGGTATCTTGTTTTGTGTCGGTCGGCGCGGTCGGCTCACTTGTTTGATTTCGGCTCTCGTCGTGGCAAACACCGAGTCAACTGCCAGTTTCCCGCGCACAGTCCACAATACACCGCGTGGGACTGTGAAACTGCCGATTCACACGAAAGACAGACGATGACGGCGCTGTATCCCCGCCCTGAAAGACGGGGTTTTAGCGCCTGCAATTCAGATAAATAACTGTTTTCGAGCCGACGGGCGACTCGAGCCGGTTACTGCTCGGCCGGTCGCACTTTGAACCCGTAGCGAGTGACGCCCTCCTGCGTGTAGACCCGGCGGATCGTCGTCTCGATGCGATCACCGACTCCGAACGCGTCGGGGTCAGCGTCGGTACCCATCGCCGGGGCACTGACGGTTTCGTCGCCGCCATCGGTCTCGAGCGCGACGATCGCGGCCGCGTAGTCGCCCGACTGGGCCTGCTGTTCGGCGAACTCCGGCGGTGCGCCGCCCTGGGAGATGGTCGTAACGGCCTCGATGGTCCCCTCGCCAGCAAGTTCGATGGGGTCGTACTCGGCGAGCGCCCCGCAGTCGTCACACGCGCCCTCCGGCGGGAACGACAGCGCACCGCACTCCGAACAGCGGCCGGCCTCGAGCCGGTAGCGCTGGGGGAGATCGACCGAATCGGCCGGGACCCCGACGACCCGCTGTTCGTTCGCAACGCCACCGCCGACGTTCCGGACCGGGTCGCCGAGGCGCTCCCGCTTTCCGACGCCGTCCCCGTCGAGACCGTCGACGAGTTCAACGCCCTCGCCGAGCGCGAGTACGTCCCCGCCTTCGAGCGACTGGCCGCCGAGATCGAGGCCACGGAGGTGGCCGTCGTCGAGTCCTACAGCGACATCGCGCTCCCGCTCGACTCCCTCGAGCCGGCGTCGATCGCGGCCGTCGCGGCCGTCGAGCCGGGCCGTGCCCGGATCTATCCGGGTGAACGCTACTGTCGCGCCTGCGAGGTCGCCAGTTCCAGTCCCAGGGACGGTGCCGTCGAGAAACGCGTCCCCGACGTTCTCGAGTATCTCGATCCCCTCGAGCGGGTTCGACTGCCGGCGCTCGGGGGCGACGAACGGGACGATTCCGCACGGATCGCTCGCGCGTATGCGGACGCGTACGACGCACTGCTGGACGCCGCCGGGCGGGCGTAGCTCGCAAAAAACGCCCGCAGGTCAGGACTGTCGGGCCATCCGCCCCGAGAGTTCGACGTGATCGTACGGATCCGTCGTCACGCTCGGGCCGTGGCCGGTGTGCATCTCTGCAAGGTCGGGATCGATCCGCTCGCGGACCCGATCGATGCTCTCGACCAGCGTCCCACGGTCGCCCTCCTCGAGGTCGGTGCGGCCGAAGCTCCCGTTCTGGAAGATCAGGTCGCCGGCGAAGAGGACGCCGGCCGATTCCGAGTAGAAACAGAGGTGGTCGTTCTTGTGGCCGGGCGTATGCAGTGCGACGTACTCGTGGTCGCCCAACCGGACCGTCTCCTCGTCGGCGATGGCGTGATCGACGCCGTCGATCGACGGGTCGAAACCCCATGCGTCGACGCCGAAGGCGTCTTTGACCGCCGCGAGGTTCCCGACGTGGTCGCGGTGAGTGTGAGTGAGGATCACCGCCTCGAGGTCGTCGACGTGGTTACGAGCGGCCGCGACGACGTCGAAGTTCGCACCGGTATCGATGACGACGGGTCGGTCGCCGTCGACGAGGAAGACGTTGCTGGTAAACACCTGGACGCCCTGCGCGAGATTGGCAATCATAGCCAGCGGTACGCGGCCGATCGGTTTGTGGGTATCGACACGCAGCCGTGGCGTCCGACACGACAGGTACGCCGAGCGTACCGACCGAACTGTCGACCCCATCGGTTCGGTAGCGATATTCACAAGCATTTTTAGCTCCGGCACGTAGTGGAAGACGAATGAATCGGCCGGGATCCGTCGGACTCGTCGTCCTTCTCGTTCTCTCGTCCGTCCTCGCCGTCGGCACAACGGCATCGCTGGCGGCCGGCGGGCCGGGCGACGCCGTCTCGACGACGCCGGTCGAGCCACAGACTGGGGCCGCGATCGCACCTCAAGACTCACGGGGATTGCTCAGACAGGAGACGCGGGAGTTCGACAATACGACGTTCGAGATCCGCGTCCACGAGAACGGCAGCGCGACCTGGACGTTCCGTTACGAACAGCGGTTTACCGACGACGAGAACGCGACCAGAACCCGGGAGAACTTCGAGGCCTTCGCCGAGGAGTTCCGGGCGAACGAAACGGGCCTCTACGATCGGTTTACCAACCAGTCACGCGAACTGACCCGGGCTGGCATGCAGGAATCCGGCCGGGAGATGGAAGCGACGAACTTCCGGCGATCGGTACGGGTCGAAGACCAGTTCACGCCGACCGGGGTCGTCGAGATGTCGTTTACGTGGACGAACTTCGCCGACGTTCAGGACGACCGGATCGTCGTCGGGGACGTCTTCGACGGGGTTCCGCTCTCCGCGGATCAGGCGATCGTCATCGAAGCCGCCGGCGATCTGACCTTCCGGTCGATCGAACCCGATGACGCCCAGTACGCCGGCGGCTCGCTCACGGACGCGGAGTCGGTTCGCTGGAGCGGCAAACGGGAGTTCATCGACGGCCGGCCGCGGGTCGTGTTCGACCGTCCCGATTCGGCCGCCATCGGCGACGGCAACGCGGGGCTGCTCGGCGGGAACCTCGTTCCGATCCTCGTCGGTGTCCTGCTGCTCGTCGTCGGCGTCGTGGCCGCCGTCTGGTACCGACGATACGGCCCGATCAGCGGCGGAAAATCGGCGTCTGACGACGACGAACCGACGCCTCCTGCCGGAGGGGCGGCCGCCGGTGCCGGCTCGACCGCTGATCCGGCCACCGACGCCGCGGACGACTCCGAGTCGATCCCCAACGAGGAGTTACTGACCGACGAGGACCGCGTCGTCAAACTCATCCGCGAGAACGGCGGCCGAATGAAACAGGTCAACATCGTCGAGGACACCGGCTGGTCGAAGTCCAAAGTGAGCATGCTGCTCTCCGACATGGAAGAGGAAGGCACGATCAGCAAACTCCGCGTCGGCCGCGAGAACATCATCAGCCTCGAGGGGTTCGAACCCGAGGCGACCAAGTCGCCGTTCGAAGAGTAGCTCGATCGACAAATACCTGCGTGAGAGCGTTCAACACCCCCGGGACGAAACGGAATGCTTAAACGTCAGACGGCGCTACGATGGAATGCACTCGCGACGCGTCGGGACACGACGCAGCGCGCTCCGATGGTGTAGTCCGGCCAATCATATTGCCCTCTCACGGCAATGACCAGGGTTCGAATCCCTGTCGGAGCATTTCTCTCACTCCGAATCGACCAGTGATATTTGGAGGCGGACTCCAGTTTTGATCCCGTTACCGACGCGACTGCGACGGGAGACGAGTCGATGACAGCCAAAGCGAACGCTGTCGGAACTACGATCGTCCCTGTAGCAAGCCGTCGTTCACGACGAGCGGGTCCTCGAAGTCACCGACCAGCGCCTCGAGGGCGTCGGTCGCCGTCAGGAGTCCGACGACGGTCCCGTCGGCCTCGACGAGCGCGAGTTCCTGCTGTGCTGCCTGTAGTTCGTCGATCGCGTCGCTGACGTGCATATCGGCGGGCAGTGTCATCGGCGGCGTCGCGATGTCGGCGAAGGACACGTCACCGTTTCGCAGGTCGTCGATTCGGTCGACGACCGTCGGGGCGTAGACGATCCCGACGAACGACTCCGGACTCTCCTCGATCAGTGGAAACCGGGTGTGGGGACTCGAGCCGATCCGATCGACGTTCTCCGCAGTGGAGGCCGTCGTCGAGAGGAACGTGACGTCCTCGACGGACGTCATCTCGTCCTCGACCGGCCGATCGCCGACCGTCAGGGCGTTGATGATCTCCTCGCGTCGGTCGTCGGGGACGTCGCCCCGCTCGAGGACCGACGCGAGTCGGTTCCGGAGTTCGGCACGCGTTTCGATGATCTCCGTCTCGGTCTCGAGCCACGCACCGGTCATCTCGATCCCGAACCGGTGTAGCGTCCACTTCGCGACGGCGTCTCCGAACCAGATCACGGGCGAGAGGAGTTTTGCGAACCAGTACAGCGGGGTGGCCCCATACCTCGCGACGAACTTCGTTCGCTCGACGCCGAGATAGGTCGGCGTCTGCTCGCCGTGAGTGAGATGAAGGAGATTGATGATGACGAACGCGAGGACGGCACCCGCGCCTGCGGAGGCGAGTGCGGTGTTCTCGAAGACGGGACGGATGATCGTCGCGAGGGCCGGTTCGGCGACGATACCGACGGCGATGCTCGTCCCGCTGATGCCCACCTGACAGCTGGTCAGGTAGATCTCGAGTTCGTTGGTCATTTCCCACGCACGCCGCAGCCCCGGTTCGTCGAACTCCGACTCGGGGTACTGTCGGACACGAGTGAGCGCGAACTCGATCGCGACGAAGAAGGCGTTCGCCAGAATGAGGGCGATGCCAGCGATCAACCGTCCGCCGATTTCGATCGGCTCCATGAACTGACGATTCGTCGAGAGTTCATATAAAAACACTTCTACTTTCCGGCAGGCTGGAACGTCGGTATCTACCGGCGGCACTGCCAGTACACTGTCACTTCGATCGGTGGCCGGCCGTCCTCGTTCGACCGACGGGCGTCGGTCCCGAGGAGAGCTGTCGACCGATTCAGTCGCGAACGACGATGACTGGCACCGGTGATCGGCGGACCACCTTTTCCGCGACGCTGCCGAGCATGATACGCGACATTCGCTCGCGGCCGTGGCTTCCGATAACGACCGTCTCGTAGTCGTCCACCGTCGCCAGCTCGACGATCTCCTGGTCGGGTTTCCCCGTCGCGATTTCGGTATCGATATCGTGGCCGTGGTCTGCGGCGATATCGACTGCTTCGTCGAGGATATCGCGCCCGTCATCGCGGCCGCGTTCGACGGCCGGAACCCGATCCTCGGGGTCCTGAAACGCCGTCCAGTACCCGTCCGGAACCGGAACGACGTACAGGGCGGTGACGTCCGCATCCGGGAACTTCTCGAGCGCGTACTCGAGTGCGTCTTTCGCCGGCGCTGACCCGTCGTAGGGAACGAGGAGTCGGTCACTCATACCGGCCGCTACGACGACCGTCGGTATAATACCGGCACCGTGTTCGAACCGCCGGCCGATCGGCCGGCGACAGCGACCCGTCGGCCGGACTCGCCGACTGTCTCCGGTTGACGGGGTCGGCAGGGGGACATCCGGCGTCCCGGTTATCGCTCTCAGGTGGCGTTCATCGGAACACAAAACACCGGCAACTCGGCGTTCCGGACGACGTTTTCGGTCACGCTCCCGAGGAAGTGGCGCTCGAGGCCCGAGCGGCCGTGTGTCCCCATCGTGATGAGATCGATATCGTTGCCGTCGGCGTAATCCAGGATGACTCTCGCCGGCGGCCCCGTCGCGACGGTTCCCGTGAGGGTGCAGCCGCGCTCGCGCGCTCGTTCGCGGACCGACTCGAGGGCGTCCTCCCCGGGGCGCTCGAGTTCGGACAGGACCTCACTGGGCGCTCGCCGTGGCGAGAACCGCCTCGTGTCGACCGAGTAGACCGCGTGGGTCATCGCGTCGAAGGCCGCCGCGAGCGCCAGTCCCCAGTCGACGGCGACCGCCGCACCGTCGCTCCCGTCCGTCGGCAGGAGGACGTTCCGGACGGTGTCCTCGGTAAGCGGCTCGTCACTTGCCGCCGGCGGCACGACGAGTATCGGGGCCCCGACGGTCCGGAGGACGTTTTCGGTCACGCTTCCGAGAACGACTCGTCTGACACCCGTTCGTCCCTTCGTTCCCATCGCGACGGCGTCGATATCGTGTTCGTCGACGTAGCGATCGATGACCCGAAAGGGCGTCCCCTGCTCGGTCGCCGTCGTGACCTCGAGGTCCGGCCGCCGGTCGCGGACCATCGACGAGACGGACGCGACGGCCGACTCGGCGTCGGCCTCGAGCGCGGCCCGTTGTTCGTCCAGATCCGACTCGAGAACGGACGCGACGCCCTCAATCGCGGAGGTGTCGACGGCCGAGAGGACGTGGACGGTCGCGTCGGCCATCGCGGCGAGATCGACGCCCCGTTTCGCCCCCGCGAGCGCACCGTCGCTGCCGTCGGTCGGCAGGAGGACCGAATCGATCGCATCGGTTGTCGGTGACATGGCGAAAGACTTCGGTTCCTCGGTGATTAATGGTGTGGGTACGGGGCCCGGCTGACGGTCACTCGACGAGTAACACCGGGACCGTCGCCGCCTCGGAGACGCGTTTCGAGACGCTCCCGCGAACGAGATGGTCGAGTTCCCGATGGCGACCGATAACGATCAGGTCGATATCATGGTCGGCGGCGTAGTCGAGGATCGCGCGATGGCGAAGGCCATGTGTCACGTCACCCGTGACCCGATCGACACCGGCGGCCGTCGCCCGATCACGGACGTATTCGACCGCCTGTCTGCCGACGTCCTCGAGATCGCTAAAGTCGATGCCGGGAGCGATCGCAGCGGAGTTGACCACGTACAGCGTGTGCAGCGTCGCGTCGTGTTCGGCAGCGAGCGCGATCGCTTCGTCGATCGCCCGTTCGGTCTCCTCGCGCCCGTCGGTCGGAACGAGAATTCGGTCGTACATACCGTCTCCTTGGTCGACGTGATCATTAATCGCTGGGCTCGGTGACGACGTTCGGACGACGGGCTCGCCTCCCGCCTCGAGTCGGCCGGCGATCACTCGCGTTCGGGTTGTGGCCCGCCGCCGGTCTGGGCCTCTTCGGCGTCGCCCCAGCCGCCAGCGTCGACGACGTCGAACAGTTCCGCCCAGTTCTCGTCCGACTGGTCCTCGGGAAGTTGGTCGCGAAGTTCACGGAAGTCGGACGCCGGCACCTGCGTCCGGACGAGATCGACGATGACGCGGGCGTGGTAGGCGGCCTCGGACTCGTCCGTTCTCTCGATGTCGCTTACCCGCGAGACGAACTCCCGCCAGTCGAACCGCTGGCCGTGTTCGTCGACTGCCCCGGTCAGGTACCAGTCGATTTCCATCGGCAGCGAGGCCGCGAGGTCCGCGGCCGCGCCCTCGGGAAGCCGTTGGCCGAGCGTCACGAGCGTGGCCCTGATCGCGCGGACGGTCTCGCCGGTACCGGGTAGCTCGAGTCGGTGCTGGACGTCGCCGGTGAACTCGTCGAAGTTCATAGGTTCGGTGATCGCACATCGCTCGGCAGCATAAACCCACCACGTCGAGTCGATCCGTCGAAGGCCGCCGATCGGACTCTCACACCGGGTATCGCGATCGCTACGTCGACTCCGTGTCCCGGTAGAAGTCGGGATGGGGGTCGAGGGCCTCGAGCGCTGGCGGTGTCGGCTGGCGAACGATGAAGACGTCGTACGCTTCATCGGCGGCGACGTGAACGCCGACGCTCGTCAACGGCGTGACGACGCGGCCGACGTTGTCGCTGCCGAGGAACACGACGCTCGGATCGTGGTTCCGTATCAGTCGCTCGATGTGGCCGGCCAGTTGGGCCTCGGGCGGAAACTCGCGGATCCGTTCGCACTCGAACGCCGCCGACGGTGCGAGCGTCCGCACTCGTTCGCGAAGGCGGTCGACGACCGCATCGACGTCGTACGGTTCGTCCTCGTCGATCCAGCCTTTCTCCCGTGCGTATCCTTTTCGCTCCGGGACGACAGCGACGGCCGCGACCCCCTCCTCGAGGGCGGCGTCGTACTCGACGGCTCTGACGAGCGCGGCTTCCGCGAGTTCCGATCCGTCAAACGGGACGACAAAGGTCATACGGTCCGTCTCGACGCCGCGGCCAATAACTCCGAGGGTAATCGCCGCCCATCCGGACGCCCGCCGCGCGCTCGTGTTTCGCGTGCTTTTCCGTCCGCGGCTGGGCCGTGGCCCCCTCGAGCGGACATCACGATCCACCCCGACCCGGCTCGGCTCACTGTCCGTCGTCCGTCCCGAACGTCTTCGCGGACGTGTATTTTCGAGTCAGGTCGAAAGGAGTACCGAGAGACTCGATGAGCGAGCAACTCGCCGCCAGCACCGTCAGACCGCCGTCGTTTCGCGAATTGGGGCTCGAGGAGATCGCCGATTCCCTCGAGGTTCACCGTGAGGAGACTGACCCACCGGCAACGCCACAATACGACTGTCCGGACCTGCGGGACCTGCTGCTCGTCGCGGAACGCCAGCCAGGGTCGGTAGCAGTGATCGATACCACGCGTCACGAGCGGCTCGGTCGCATCGAGAACGTGGGGAGAGCGCCCCATTCGATCGTCTTCCACCGGTCTCTGGCCGAAAACGACCCCGGAGCGTCCGCGTACGTCCAGTCCCGGCAAGGGTGGGTGAGCAAGCTCGATCTCGCCAGCGGCGACCTCGTTCGCCGCGTCCGGGCCGGCACCTCCGGGCGGGCCATCGCGATCTCCGCGGACTCGAACTACCTCCTCGCGGGGTACTACAACCCCAACCACGCGGTCGTCCTCGATGCCGAGACGCTCGAGCCGCTGCATCGGCTCCCGGCCCACGCGGTCGATCCGGACGGTCAGTCGATCGCCTCGCGGATCTGTACCGTCCGGGACGTGCCGGGCGAGCGCTGCTTTCTGGTCGTCCTGAAAGACGCCGGCAGGGCCTGGTTCGTCGACTACGACGATCCCTCGTTCCCGATCGTCGACGAGGTCGCCGTCGGCCGGACCCTCCACGACGCCGTCTACGGCCCCGACGAGCGGTACTGCTACCTCGCCTCGCAGGGAGACGAGTGCCTGTACGTCCTCGACGTCCGGGAGCGGGCGGTCGTCGACCGGGTACCGACGGCCGGCCCGCCGCATCCGACCCCCGGCGCGATCGACGAGTCCCGCGGGCTCGGCTTTACGGGGACCGTGATGAGCGACGCGGTCACGGCGTGGGACCTCGAGAGCCGCGAACCGGTCGCCGACATCGAGGTCCCCGGCCACGGCATGTTCTGCAACTCCCACCCCGACAGCGACTACGTCTGGGGCGACGTGATCTTCGACGACACGGATCGGGACAACGAGGGCGTCATCTACGCGATCGATCCCGACGACCTGCGCGTCTCGACGGTCATCGACACGACCGAGTGGGCCCCCGGCCGGTCGCTGCATCCCGAGTTCACCCGCGACGGCGAGGCGGTCTACGTCAGCTGCTGGGACGCGGGGAAACTGTTGGTCTTCGACAGTTCGACGGGAGCGTTGACCGCCGAAATCGACGGGCTCGAGACCCCGACCGGGACCTTCCTCGGTAACCGGGCCACGGAGCCCTGACCCCGGCCTCGTCGCACCGCCAGCTCACTCGAGCCGCGACAGCGCCACGTCCTTCGCAGTGTCGTCCGCGGTCGGTTCCGTCTCGCGGACCTCGATCTCGCGTACCCACTTGATACTCTCCCAGCAGTCGGCCGCCTCGCCGGTGGGGACGAGCCGCGCCGGCCCGCCGTGTTCGACCGGGAGCGCGTCGCCGTCGAGCGCCACGGCCAGCACCGCCTCGGAGAGCCGCCCGAGGGGGAACGCGCAGGCGTAGCCCTCGTCCATCCCGTCGACGAGCGCGTACGCGCTCCCGTCGGTCGGCTCGACCCGCTCGAGCAGTCGGGCGACCCGAACCCCGCGCCACGATAGCCCCTCGGCAACCCACCCCTCGGCGCAGGCAAAGTCGTCCGTATTGGTCTCGAGCGGAAGGTCGGTGAGGTCCTCGAGCGCGAAGTCGATCGGGTGCCGGACCGCGCCGGTCACCGACAGCCGCCACTCGTCGGGCTCGACGCTCTCGGGCACGTCGAACTGCCTGAGATCGGCCATACCGACGGAACGGCGGCGAATCGGATAAGAGACGATCCGAACGGGTTCGGGCCGAAATCGACCCGCGGTCGCCGCGGGGGATCAGGGCCGCCAGCCGACGAACGCCTCCTCGGTCGCGACGTCGAACGCGTCGAGTACCCGGGCCGTCGCGACGTAGTGGGCCGCGAGCATGGCGACGCCGACGACGGTCTCGACGCCGTAGTACTCGCCGAGTCGGTCGTGGTCCCCGTCGCGGGGATCGCCGAGGGCGACGCTACGGGCGTAGGTGACCAGCGCCGCGTCGCGGTCCGAAAGCGCCGCGAGGTCGCCCTCGCTGATGGCGGTGATCTCTGCGTCCGTCACGCCGGCCTCGCGGCCCAGCCGAACGTGTTGGTGCCACTCGTACTCGTGTTCGAGGGCGCGCGCGGCCGCCAGGATGACCACCTCGCGCTCGCGGGCCGGCAGGACGTCCCAGAGCCGCGTCGAGTAGCGCATGTACCACTGGAGCAGCTCCGGGGCGTTGGCCATCGCCTGAAAGATGTGGGCGTCGCCCACGTCGTTCTCGGTGAACAGATAGCGGTACTCCTCGGGGAGGTCGTCGGCCTCGAGCAGCGGCACCCGGGCCATCCTCACTCCTCCGCGTCGCCCGGCCGGCGGGCGATCATGCCCAGCCCGATCCAGGAGATGACCACGTCGCCGTCCTGGTTGATCCCCTCGAGTTTACTGTCGACGTAGCCGCGGGTCGGATCGCTCTCGGAGACCCGCTTGTCGACGATTTCGGTCCGGACAGAGAGCGTATCCCCGGGTTTGACCGGCTGTTTCCACCGGAGTTCGTCGACGCCGCGAGCGCCCATGCTGGCGCGGTCCTGGATCGGCCCGTCGACGAGCATCCGCATACACATCGCGGCGGTATGCCAGCCCGAGGCGACCAGTTCGCCGAACGCGGACTCTTCGGCGGCCTCTTCGTCCGTGTGGAACGGCTGCGGGTCGTACTGCTCGGCGAACTCGAGTACCTCCTCTTTGGTCACGTGGTACTCGCCGAACTCCCGGGTCTCCCCGACCTCGATGTCCTCGTAGTAGCGCATGACCGTGTGGTGTGGTACGTATCGGCAAGTAGCTGTGGGCTGAGGCAGGCGACGGTGTGTGGTCGTCCGGAACTCGAACGTCAGTCGGTCGGCTGCTCGAGGTCGGTCCCGGTCTCGAGGGGCCGTTCGGCCCGCGTCCGGACGTGAAGCAGGATCGCACAGGCCGCGGCGAGCAATCCCGCAGCGGCCGCGATGGCGAACGCGACCCGGTAGCCCAACTCGGTGTAGACCCGCGTCCCGTTGACGGTGTCGCCGGTCCAGTAGGCATCCAGTGCGGCCCCGAGGACGACCGGGAAGACGGCCGCGCCGATCCAGCCCATCGTGTTGACGATGCCGATCACGGTCCCGCTGGCTCCCTCCGGGTGGCGCTCTTTGATGACGGTAAAGGCGAGCGGCACGCCGCCGCGCAGGACGCGAGAGAAGAGGAAGATCGCGCCGACGAGCAACAGGGGGACGGTCCCGAAGGCGGCGAAGACCGCCCAGGTCAGCCCGAACACGACCGTCGAGAAGACGATGAGGCCGGTTCGCTGCCCCCACCGGTCCGAGAGCCAGCCGAAGGCCGTCGGCCCGATCATGCCGCCGACGTTGCCCACCAGCAGGTAGACCGACGCCTCCGTCACGGAGATCCCGTGGGTCTGGACGAGATAGGGGATCCCCCACAGACCGAAGATCGTGATCCCGATGCCGGTCATGAAAAAGAGCATGATCCCCAACAGCCACGTCTCGGGCTCGCGAACCGCGTCCGAGACGTACCGCTTGAGCGTCGCGGCGTCGGTCACGTCCGGTCGGTCCGGCACGTCGTCGATCGGCTCGAGGCCGGCGTCGGCCGGCGAGTCGTGGGAGACGAGGAGGATGCCGACCGCGGCCGCGAGGCCGGCCACGCCGAGGCCGACCATCGACCCCCGCCAGCCGAGCCGCGAAATGGCGATCGCGAGCGGCGTCGTCGCCGCGAGGCCGCCCAGAATGCCGACGCTGAAGGTCGCGCCGGTCATCGTGCCGAACTCGTCGGGTCGGAACCAGTTCGCACAGAACCGCAGCGCCGCGACGAAGAGGACGCTGGCCCCCAGCCCGACCAGCACGCGGCCGCCGAACGCGACCGAATAGGTCGACGCCAGCCCGAACGCGACCGCGCCGGCGCTCATCACGGCGGTCCCCGTTGCGGCGATCGCCCGCGCACCGTATCGGTCCGTCAACAGCCCCGCGGGCACCTGAAACGCCGCGTACAGGTAGAAAAACGAGGAATGCAGCAGTCCGAGGCTCGTCGCCGTCGTGTCGAACGCACGCATCAGTTCCCCCGAGAGGACCGCGGTCGACGACCGGTGGAGGCTAACGAGGAAGAACGACGCCACGAGCAGTCCCCAGCCGATCCAGCGCCGTCGATACGGGTTCGAGAGCAGTCTCACTGTTTGGGGTATGGTATCATATACATTAAAGCTACGTTCGGCGGTCGGTCGGCGGCGTCACTCGAGGCGACTCGAGCGTCGATCGCCGGCCGGTCGTCGACTGCTGGCCGGTCGCGTCAGTCGCAGTCGTTGCCACCGCTCGGGCTTTCAAAACACCTATGGATCACCGACCTGGGATTTTCGATATGACTCTGGACGATCGGACCGTTCTCGTCACCGGCGGGGCGGGATTCATCGGCTCGAACCTGGCGAACCACCTCGCCGCGGACAACGACGTGACCGTCGTCGACGACCAGTATCTGGGCACGCCGGAGAACCTCGACGAGGACGTCGACTTCGTCGACGCGAGCGTCCTCGAGGACGACCTGCCGACGGACGTCGACGTCGTCTTCCACCTCGCGGCGCTGTCATCCTATGCGATGCACGAGGAGGACCCGACCACGGGCGCTCGCGTGAACGTCGAGGGCTTCGTCAACGTGGTCGAACAGGCCAGACAGGACGGCTGTGACACGGTGGTCTACGCCTCGACCTCGTCGATTTACGGGAGCCGGACCGAGCCCTCGCCCGAGGACATGGACGTGGGCGTCGACACCGGCTACGAGGCCTCGAAGCTCGCCCGCGAGCGCTACGGCGAGTACTTTGCGAACCACTACGACATGTCGATGGCCGGCATGCGCTTCTTCTCGGTGTATCAGGGCTACGGCGGCGCGGAGGAACATAAGGGCGAGTACGCCAACGTGATCGCGCAGTTCGCCGACGACATCGCCAACGGCGAGTCACCGGTACTGTACGGCGACGGCACCCAGACGCGGGACTTCACCCACGTCTCCGACGTCGTCCGCGGACTCGAGGGGGCCGCAGCGGCCGAACTCGACGGGATCTACAACCTCGGGACCGGTGAGGCCTACGACTTCGAGACGGTCGTCGAGATGATCAACGACGAACTCGGCACCGCGGTGGAGCCCGAATACGTCGAGAACCCCATTCCGGAGGACGTCTACGTCCACGACACTTGCGCGGACATTTCGAAGATCCGTGAGGCGATCGGCTGGGAGCCCGAGATCGACTTCGAGGAGGGGATCCGGCGCGTCTGTGCGCAGTACGCCGAGGACTGAGCCCAGCTCGTTCACAGGCCCTGCAGTTCGCTTTCGGCCAGTGGGTACGGTCCGCCACAGGCTGTCGCCGCGGCGTCTCGTAGCCCGGACGGCCTACCGTAGACTCCGCACTCGAGCGAGTCGCCGACACAGCGCGGACACGGCTCGCCCTCGAGCCGCGACAGTAGCCCGGGCAGAGACGCGACGTCGTGTATGTGGACGACCTATCGGTTCGACGGACGCTTTAGATATCGTGTGGTATTCGGCCAGAATATTCAAGGACGGCCGGGTTGGCGTTCGAAACTGTGGGGGAGGACATGGAAGAGAACACGGAAGCGGAGACGAGACACTGTCACCACTGCGGTACCGAACGGGAAGTCCAAATCACAGTCCCCTGGCAGGACGACCTCTGTACGCACTGTGGGCGGGCCGTCGACGACCAGGGCTAGTCGGGCACTGATCGGGCGGCGCTGACGGCGGGTCGTGGTGAGTCGGTACTCGCCCTCGAGGACCCGCCGTCGCGTCCGCACTGCCTTTACCGTCGCCGACCGAGTAGGGAGAGTCATCGCCGGGCAGACAGTCGACGCGGACCGGTTACCCGTCCCGGCGATCGGGAGCGACGCTCTCGTCGTCGGAGGCGGACTCGAGGGCGTCGTCCGCGGCTCCGGGGGCCGGCCCGCGATAGGCCGTCGCGAGCGATCCGCGACCGACGATCGTCGCGGGATCGTCCGGGAGCGACGCCAGCGGCGAGCCGAACAGTTCGAGGTCGACGCGCTCGGCCTCGGCACGGATTTCTCGGAGCCGCCGCGTCGCCGCCCGTCGCGTCTCGGACTCGAGGTCCAGGCCCGTCTCGTCGGTCGCCCGAACGTCCGCGAGGACGCTCCGTGCCAGTCGGTCGATCGCCGCGAGCCGTTCACGGACCGAGCGATCGGTATCGGCTCGAGCGGTCGGTGTCGATGCGTCCGATCGGTCGGGAGCTTCATGATCCCGTGACTCGTCGTTCGTCATGCTTCCGTGGGGCGTACGGGAGCTACTCGCGGACTCGGTGGACCAAGCACCGGTCCGCTATTTCCGAACCCTGAGCGCCGCGTCCGTACTTCTGCTCCCGTATCTTGCACTGTCGACTGCCACGTACTTATTTCTTAGCGTATATGCGCTATTTATAGATACAATATGGGCCAAAATATCGGCGAACCAAATCAAGTTAATGCCCATCAGTGGGACAACAGCGGCGAATGCGCCCCCGGCCGGAGTGGATGTCACTGAAGGATGGTCTCATTCTCGAGTTCCTCGAGGAATACGATCTGGAACTCCCGGCAAAGCCGCTCTACCGGAATCTGAATCGCCACGGGCACGAGATCGGCTATTCGACCGTTCGCCAGCGGCTCGGTGAGCTCGAGGCCCACGGGTTGATCGAGAAAGTCGACGACGCCGGATACTACCAGGTGAGTCAGAGGGGGAAAGCGTATCTCGAGGGCGACCTCGACGTGAGCGAACTCGAGGACGACTAACCGATCGCTCGAGTCTCTGCGTCTTTCGGTCCGAGACGGACCACGACATCGAATCGGTGATCTCTTCGTGAGAAATCTGACCGGACGCTGAAGGGGCTCGCCGTGGTAGCCGCGGTATGGCCAGTACCGAAACGTGTCCGAACTGCGGCGAATCGGACGTCTGGCTTGAGGAGCGGGCCCGCTTCGTTGAGTACGGCTGTAAGCTCTGTGATCACGTCTGGAAACAAGAGAAGGAAAGGTAGTCACTACGCCAGTGGGTGGGTCGACCAGTCGCAGGTCGGCCGCACGACCCTGCTTGTCGCTGCTAGCAGACCGACGCTGATCGCGCACCGAAGTCACGGAGTGACGGGCGGTTACGGCGTTTCAGGGGCCGTTGCCGGCAGACAGGCGTCGCTACAGTAGTGATACCGAAAGACATCACCGCCGTCGCGCACCCGCCAGGTCATCACCAGTCACCTCGGCGGCCACTTCCAATGTCACGAGATTAATGCTGCCATTTTCGTTCCACGGTGTGCCGATCGCCAGGAACCTGATGTCGGAGTCGGGAACAGCGTCGTAGGAGGTCGTTGCCGCAAGGCGATCCCAACATGTGTTGCAAGAAGTTCGTCTAACTCCGACTCAGTAATTGGGGCCCGGCCATCATTGAGCGGCGTGACGATCTCCTCGTCGATATCGATCACCGTCACTTCATGGTCAAACTCAGTGAAATAGGCTGTGATCGTAATCCCCATGTAGCCGGTACCGATCTCCGTAATACGTACTAACTTACATAGGTAGTTTTATGTAAATGCCTTTCTGATTAATCTTCATCCTAGAGGTGTTATTTCGGCGGAAACCCAACCCCAATTCGGCCAGAAAATCTATGTGGCATCCATATTCATGTAAACGATGATGAAGGCAGTCGTACTTGCGGCGGGGGAGGGGACACGGCTCCGACCACTAACAGAAGACAAACCTAAAGGGATGGTTGAGGTCAATGACAAACCGATTCTCACACACTGTTTCGATAATCTCGTCGAACTCGGAGCGGAGGAGTTTATCGTGGTTGTCGGCTACCTGAAAGAAGAGATTATCGACCATTACGGTGACGAATATCGTGGTGTGCCGATCACATACGCTCATCAGCGCGAGCAGAAAGGTCTCGCCCACGCGTTGTTGACCGTTGAAGAGCATATCGACGATGACTTCATGCTGATCCTGGGCGACAACGTCTTCGATGCGAACCTCGAGGACGTCGTCCGTCGCCAGCAGGAAGACCGCACGGACGCGGCGTTCCTCGTCGAAGAAGTCCCCTGGGATGAAGCCTCGCGGTACGGCGTCTGTGACACCAACAAGTACGGTGAGATCACGGATGTGGTCGAGAAGCCCGAGGACCCACCGTCGAACCTCGTGATGACCGGGTTTTATACGTTTACGTCGGCGATTTTTCCCGCTTGCCACCTAGTGCAGCCCTCGAACCGGGGAGAGTACGAGATCAGCGAGGCGATCGACCTGCTAATCCAGAGCGGGCGAACGATCGATGCAATCGGCCTCGACGGCTGGCGGGTCGACGTCGGCTACCCCGAGGATCGCGACGAGGCTGAGCGACGCCTACAAGAAGATGAGGAGAAGCCAGTGGCTACAGCGGCCTCGAACGATTAACTGTCGTTCGGTGAAGAGTACACAAAGTTAATACGGTACGGATCACCAGTCCTCGGATAATGAAAATAAATGTCGTGGGGAGCGGTTACGTCGGAACGACGCTGGCTGCCTGCCTCGCTGACCTCGGTCACGAAGTGACGGCGGTTGATATTGACGAGGACGTAGTCAACACCATAGAACACGGGAGGGCACCGATCCACGAACCCGGATTAAGTGACCTAGTCGCCGAACACACTGGCGAGAACCTAACGGCGACTACTTCGTACGAGAACGTCGCCGACGCTGACGTGACATTTCTGGCGATCCAGACGCCGTCGCAGGAAGACGGGAGTATCGATATCTCCCCACTCGCCGCGGCAGCGGAGATGACCGGCGAGGCGCTCGCCGATGTCGAGGACGACCACCTGATCATCGTCAAGAGCACGATCACACCGCCGAGCATCGAGGAGATCCGATCGACAGTCGCCGACAGCGCGGGCGACGCCGCCGACCGCGTCGAAGTCGCGACGAATCCCGAATTCCTCCGGGAGGGTACTGCCGTCGAAGACTTCCTGCAGCCCGAAAAGGTCGTATTCGGGACCGAATCGGAGTGGGCGACCCGGCGGCTCGAGGAAGTGTTCCAGCCGCTACTGGCCGATCACGATACCCATGTCGTCCGGACCAACCCGGAGACGGCGACGATGATCAAGTACGCGAACAACGCCTTCCTCGCGTCGAAGATCTCGCTCGTCAACGACCTCGGAAATATTTGCAAGGAGTTCGGGATCGACGCCTACGAAGTCGCCGACGCGATCGGGCTGGACGACCGCATCGGCGAGCAGTTCTTGCGCTCGGGCGTCGGCTGGGGCGGCTCGTGTTTCCCGAAAGACGTCGCCGCGATTGTCGCCGCCGCACGGGAGGCAGGCTACGATCCTGCCATGCTGGCGGCGGGTATCGAGGTCAACGATCGACAGCCTGAGCGCATGCTGGCGCTGCTGGACAAGCACGTTGACGTTGAAGGGGAACGTGTTGCGGTGCTCGGATTGGCGTTCAAGCCGGGCACCGACGACACGCGCAACTCGCGGGCGATCCCCGTGATCGAGGGGCTCCAGGAACGAGGTGCCGAGGTCGTCGGATACGACCCCATCGCTACCGAGAATATGCGAGATCGATTCCCGGAAATCGAGTACGCGGACTCGGCCATAGCGGCTTTGGAAGGAGCCGCGGGTGCACTGGTCGTCACCGACTGGGACGAGTTCACGGCGCTCGACGAGAAGTTCGACACAATGGCGACTCCGGTTGTCGTCGACGGCCGCCGGATCGTTGAACGCCGCGAGGGCATCGACTATGACGGACTGACCTGGTAAAGCGGCGCCTCTGAAGGGACTTCAGGGGGCACGACCAAACGAAAAACCCATCACACCTAGGTTTCACCATTCGTAGTAATGTCAACGGAGCTCGGACGGGAGCCGGATGTTTTCGAGACTGTCCGCTCGGTTCTGTGCAACCACCCGGATGACGAAGCGACGATCGGAAACGCACTTTCGGTTTACACCGAGAGCGAGACTAGGGCGTTCGAGGAGGGTGCCGCGGACTCGAGTGCGTTCGGAGAACTCGAGTACTCGATCAAGAAAAATACGGTTAGGGTCGGTCTGAGAGTCGTTTTCGAAGGCGGACGAATCGAGAAATGAGAATCGACCGGGACAGCACAGGGCTTATGTCGATCGCTGCGAGGACACAACTACGATGAAAACGGGGTGGCGGTACCGGTTGCTGAGTATCATTGGCGTATGTGCGATTACTGCGGCGGCAGTTCTCGTAGCGAACCACCGTATCCCTCAGTACCTATTCACGACGTACGTCCCCGTCTTCAATCGCCTCCCCGTAACCGTTTATACCGGCGAAAAATTCGTACAGATACTGAGCTTGAGTATTGGGTTCACGGTCGTCACCCTCCTCCCGCTGTACAAACCACGTCCGCGCCGGCACATAGACACGGTGACGCTCGTACAGAAGCGTACGCTCGTCGCCGGTCTCGCCCTCGCAACGCTAGGGTACTTCAACCGGTCACACAGCCTCCCTCGGGCGACGCTAGTTATGGCCACTGGGATTCTAATGGTAGCGCTCCCCCTCTGGTTCGTGCTAGTACGGCGAGCGCCATCGACAGATCCTGATCGGGTACTTATCGTCGGCGACGATATCGATCAAATCCGGCGGATCCACGAAGAGGTATCGATGCCGTTTATCGGGTACCTCTGCCCGACGACTGTCAGTACCGTCGACTCCCGGGAACGGGTCACGGCTATCGTCGACGGTGGCGATCCGATAAGTAATCTCGAACGACTCGGCGGCCTCTCACGGCTCAACGATACGCTCGTCGAACGCGATGTCGATACGGTCGTTCTCGCGTTCCAGCAGTCGGATCGCGAGGAGTTTTTCGGGGCACTCAATATCTGCTCCGAGCACGGCGTCGCCACGAAGGTCCATTACGAGTACGCCGACAGCGTCCTCACGTCCGAGTCATCCTCGAGGCCGCTAATCGACGTGGAGATCGAACCCTGGGATCTCCAGGACTACCTAGTGAAGCGCGGCTTCGACATCACGTTCGCGGTGACCGGGTTGATCGTGTTCGCGCCGTTGATCGCCTGTATCGCGGTGTTGATCAAACTTGACAGCGACGGCCCGGTGCTGTATCGGCAGAAGCGAACGGCGGGGCTCGGCGGTCGGCTCACCGTGTTCAAGTTCCGTACGATGTATCCGGAGGGCGAGTCATCAGTCCCGATCGAAGACGAGGAAAACGACCGCATCACGCGCGTCGGGCGCATGCTTCGGAAGACTCATCTCGACGAGTTACCGCAGCTCTGGCTGATCCTCGTCGGAAAGATGAGCACCGTAGGGCCCCGTCCCGTGTGGACCGACGAGGAGGCGTTACTTGAGGACGAGACCGAGGTCTGGCGGAAGCGCTGGTTCGTAAAGCCCGGGTTGACCGGTCTTGCCCAGATCCGCGGCGCAGGGAGCACGACGCCTGAAGCCAAACTACGATCGGATCTGGAGTACATTCGCCGGCAGTCGTTCCTCCTCGACTGCTACATACTCTTCAAGCAGATCTGGCTGGTCGTGCTCGACGTCGCATCTTACTGAATGGCCGCGCAATCGAGGGACCGATCATCGGGACACGGACTCGACGTGCGCGGTGAGCTTCGACCGCATTGCGGGTGAAGATACGAGAAACATGCCGTAAGTAGCTGCACCAGCCGCGATTACGGCGACCAGTTGGGGAACGGTGTGGATCGTGAGACGCGAGGAGATGGGAAACAGGACGGCGAACATACCGAGCGCAGAGAGCGTACACCAGCCCAGTGCCTTGCGATCGACGCGGAGCGTCAGGAACTTATTGAGGTACATAACATGCAGGTACGCGCTGATCGTAGCGGCGATCAGCGTCGCCACGGCCGCGCCCGGGAGTCCGAATGCCCAGACTAGCGACACGTTCAACAGCAGGTTAACCACGATACCCACCAGCGTCGCCCTCGCCGCGAGATCCGGGTGATCGATCGCCTGCAAGGAACGTCCCATGACCATGTGGAGCGCCTGAACTACCTTTTCCAACAGCAGGACGACGAGTACGAGCCAGGCGACGCCGAACTCGGGGCCGAAGGTGATCTGCAAAATCTCGCGGGAAAAAAGGACGGCACCGAAGAACGCGGGTATCACGAGGGACACCGCGGCGGTCGTCGCGTCCGGGATAACGGTCTCGATCTTGTCCGCGGCATCCTCCGCGTCCCACCTGCTCACCTGCGGGAAGATCGTAGTCGCAGTGGCTTCGCTCAACAGGACGACGACCGCGCTGATCCGCCAGGCGACTTCGTAGGCGCCGACGTGGAACTGAGAGAGGAAGACACCGATCACTAGAACGTCCATCCAGTTGTAGAACAGGCTCCCGATGGACGAGACCGAGTTGTATTTGGCGTAGCCGAGGAGACTGCGGGCGTGCGCTCTCGTCGGGCGTCCGATCGTCGCTCCGTTCCGGTACCAGGCCCAGACTAGGAGGACGAGCATGCCGACGAGCAGTCCGTAAACGAGAGCGCGCACGTCGTACCCCAGCACCAGCAGTCCGCCACCGACGAGCAGCCAACTCACCTTCTGGGCCAACTCGAGTACGGCCGTCTGGCCGACCTTGAGTTCTCCCTTGAGTACACTCAGGGCCAAGCGTGCGAGTTCTTGAATGACCAGAGCGACGACGAGCAGTCCGACGATGTCGGCACCGAGATACGCCGCGACCCGGTCGCGTGTCAGTACGAGTAGCACCACGACGAGACCGACCGGAACTGCTTTCAGGACGAGTGCCGTACCGAACACGGCATCGGGCAACGTCCCCTCGCTGATTCGTTTCTCGACAGCACCCCTCAGCCCGAAGTCGGCGGGAACAGTGAGTACGCCGAGCAGCGCGACGAACAGAAAATAGCTGCCGACCTGCGACGCCCCGAGCGCTCTGGCGAAGAGTGTGATTCCGATGAACGAGATCGCGGCGTTGGCGACGTTCGCCGAGAAGAGTTTGAGAGTGGCCTTGGCGAGATTCATGGAACAGATCGCCGCCGGTGTGTCCGACGGTTTCGGGAGCCCGAAATACGGTATCCAGATAGCGGACCTGCCATTAAAAACCGTACCGTTTTCTGCGTCGGAGGCTCGGTCACGGTTCGGAGCGAATCCGACGCACCGGCCGCGGAGGGGTCATCGACAATAGTAACACCTATATTTCGACTCGGGCAAACACGCCGTGATGGCTATAACGGCGGATCGGACCACGATGACGTACTTTGCCGCTGACTGCCATGGCTGACATCGCGGTTTTCCACCCGGATCTCACCTCCCGCGGTGGTGGAGAGGCCGTCTGCATGAACATCCTTGATACACTCGAGGAAGATCACACCGTGACGCTGTACACGATCGTCTCCCCCGATTTCGACGGTCTGAACGAGTACTACAGGACCAACGTCTCGGACGTAGGAGTTGATCACTTCGGACCCGTCGGCAGTGCGCTAGCGACGGCAGGCGCCGTCGCCGCGGAGTACGCGGACGTAACGTTTGGCCGCCTGCAGAGTTCTATCCTGAATCGGTATCTCGACGGACGCGACCACGATCTCATTTTCAGCACGTACAACGAGTTCAGCTTCGACTCTCCGGCGATCCAGTACATCCATTTCCCGAACTTCGGAGTGTCCAGAAACAGCCGCGTATACCGGGTGTACGATCGGATCTGCGACGTTATCGATGGGTTCGACAAGTCTCAGATCTGTGAGAGTACGCTGCTCGCCAACTCAGAGTGGACAGCGGGGGTCGTCGAAGACGTGTACGACGTTCGGCCGGACGTGGTGTACCCGCCGGTCGACACTGCGGGGTTCGAGGGAGCGCCCTGGAGCGACCGAGAGGCGGGGTTCGTCTCTATCGGCCGCGTCGAACCGAGCAAACACGTCCTTAGGAATATCGAGATAGTATCGCGACTCCACCAGCGCGGTCACGACGTTCACATTCATCACATAGGACCGGTCGCACACGACGGCTACGCTCAGAAGGTCAGCGAGGCGGCCGACCAACGAGAGTTCGTCCAACTCGAGGGCGCGCTTCCACGCCGCGAACTCGTCGATCTCGTCTGCTCGCACCGGTACGGCCTTCACGGGAAAAAGGAGGAGCACTTTGGGATGGCCGTCGCAGAACTCGCGGCGGGAGGAACGCTCCCGTTCGTCCACGACAGCGGCGGGCAGCGCGAGATCGTCGACCGACGACGAGAGTTGCTCTACCAGGATGTCGACACGGCGGTCGAAACGCTCGACCGCGTCCTTGGCGATCCAGCACGTCAGGAACGTTTGCGGGAAGCGCTCCCTGACGTCGAAGCGCTGTATGGACGGACCCGATTTCGCGAGTCGATCCGCGACACGGTCGACAGAGTGCTCGAGTCGTGATCGACCAGACGACCGTTCTGCAGGTGAGCAAGTATTACCCTCCTGCTGTCGGCGGCATTGAGCAGGTCGTTCGAGCGCTCGCGGAAGGCCTCACCGCAGACGTACGGGTTCTAGCGGCGGCAGAGCGCCGGATCGGACGTAGCGAGCAAGTAAATGGGGTCCGGGTAGCCCGTGCCGGACGGATCAGCACCGTGAAATCAGTCCCGATCGCCCCGACGTTCCCGGTTCGGCTCGGCGCGATGAGCCGTCGCGCGGACCTCGTCCACTACCACCTGCCGAATCCGCTGGCAGTGGCGTCTCACTTTGCGGCAGGGACCACACGGGGGCCGCTGGTGGCGACGTATCATAGCGACATCGTCCGACAGCAGACTGCCTTCCGGATCTACAGACCGGTACTCGAGCGCTTTCTCAACGAGTTAGACGCGATCATCGTCACGTTTCCTGCGATGGTCGAACACTCGGAGCGCCTTCGACCGTACGCCGAGAAATGTACGGTCGTCCCCCTCTCCGTGGACCTGGACGAGTTTGGAGGGCAGGCGCCGTCGGTTGGCCTTCCGGTTACGGACCGACAGACGGTCCTCTTCGTTGGGAGACTCACCTACTACAAGGGCGTCAGGTACCTCGTCGAGGCGATGGTCGATCTCGACGCGGACCTCTTGGTCGTGGGGGATGGGGAACGGCGCGACGAACTCGAGCGCCACGCCCACCGACTGGGGGTAACGGACAGAGTACGGTTCCTCGGACGGGTCTCAGACGAGACGTTGCACGCCTGTTACGACGCCGCCGACGTGTTCGTTCTCCCGTCGATCGCCGAGAGCGAAGCCTTCGGAGTCGTCCAACTCGAAGCGATGGCATACAGGACGCCGGTAGTCAACACGAACCTCCCCACGGGCGTGCCGTGGGTCAGTCAAGACGGTGAAACGGGTACGACGGTTCCGCCCGAAGATCCGGAAGCGCTGGCCGCCGCTATCGAGGAGCTACTGGAAAACCGGTCGCTTCGTCGCCGCTACGGAGATCAAGCCTACGAACGGGTAAAAACGGCGTTCTCTCGAGAGCGGATGATCGAGAGAACGGAAGACGTCTACGCCCGTTTACTTCGAGGGTAGAGGGTGTTATCTGTCTTGGTACCAGTCCAAGAATCGGCGCATTCCCTCTTCCAAGTCGACCTGCGGCGCCCAGTCGAGTTCTTCTCGTGCCCGGGAGATGTCTGAGACGTACACCTTCTGGTCGCCCTCTCTCCAGTCGTCGAACGTGATATCCGACCGGTTCCCGGTCGTCGACTCCAGCAGGTCGAGGAACTCGAGTAAGCTAGTTGTCTTCTCGGACCCGCCGCCCATGTTATAGACCGCCGACTTCCCTTCCGGATCGGAGAGGAACGCGTCGTAGGCCCGCACGAGGTCCTCGACGTAGAGGATGTCTCTGACCTGCTTTCCATCGCCGAATATGGTCAGCGGTTCGTCACGTAACGTGCTGATCGCGAAGTGGGCGACCCAGCCTTGGTCCTCGTTTCCAAACTGTCGAGGACCGTAGATGCAACTCATGCGGAACGCCGCCGCGTCCACAACATCCCGGGCGGCATAGTCTTGGACGTAAAGATCTGCGGCGAGTTTCGAGACACCATATGGTGTGTGTTCGCAGCTGTCTATGGAGAGGGACTCCGGGATTCCGTCCTGGTATTCGGGGCTGTCGTACCAGTATCGGTCTCCACGTTCCTCAACTGGGATGTCGTTCACGTTGTCTCCGTAGACTTTGTTCGTAGAAGCGACGACCACGGCGGGGTCGCTCTCGGCTTTTCTGGCGGCTTCGAGAACGTTCAACGTCCCTTCGGCGTTCACTTCGAAGTCCGTCCGGGGATCGGTGAGCGAAGACGTCACAGCTACTTGTCCCGCGGTGTGGACGACGCCGTCGTGTCCTTCGACGATGTCTTCGACGAGATCGGCGTCCCGCACGTCGCCCTCCACGATCTCAATCTCGGGGTACTCGTCCCGTAGGAACTGCAGGTTGTAGGAAGACGTATCACGGTCTTCGTCGGCCGTTTCCAGCGTATCGGTTCTGCTGAGGTTATCAAGAACAGTGACATCCGCACCTTTATTGCGATAGTACGTGGCGGCGTGACTACCCACGAAACCGGCACCGCCGGTTACCAGAACCTTGTCAAGACGAGTCATCAGCGGCTTCTTATCCTACTACTGCAATAAGCCTTCTCGTCTGGACAATTAAGACATCTCTAATCGTCGCGGACTAGTGGTCTACGGTACTGATCGCAGAACGAATGGCATACGACCTGATAGTGAGGAGGTATCCGGTCCAGTAAGGTAACACTTATAATGAAGGCAGTGACTTAATCACTACGTAAGGCACGCGTGCTCTGCGATATCAGAGACGACCGCTGCCGTTAGCAACACTGGTTATACATGAGTTCTGGTGACAAAGTCCCTCACGCGATCGTTACAGGCGGTGCAGGATTCCTCGGGAGTCATCTGGTGGACGAACTCCGCGAAGACGGGTACAGAGTAACGGTAATAGACCACTTCGGCAGCGGTCGCTCTGCGAACCTCCACGGCCACAGAAACGACCCGCTGGTAGACATTGTTGACTACGATATCCGTAATCCCCTGCCTGACTTCGACCGCGTAGATCAGATCTATCACCTCGCGTCTCGTGCGAGCCCCGCCGACTTCGAATCGCACGCAGTGGAGATCGCTCTTACGAACAGCATGGGGACCAGAAACGTGTTCGACCTCGCCCGGAGACACGACGCGAGGACGATCTTGGCTTCGACGAGCGAAGTGTACGGAGACCCGGAAGAGAACCCTCAGAAGGAGACGTACAACGGGAACGTGAACGTTCGCGGTCCGCGAGCGCCCTATGACGAAAGCAAGCGATTCGCGGAAGCGCTAGCGGTTGCGTACCGACAGCAACACAGCACTGATATCCGCACGGTTCGTATCTTCAACACGTACGGACCCCGCATGCGATCCGATGACGGCCGAGTCATCCCGAACTTCCTCTCGCAGGCTCTAAACGACCGGGATCTCACGGTGTACGGAGACGGGAGCCAGACGAGGTCCTTCTGCTACGTCGCAGATCTAATAGACGGAATCCGGACGTTTGGCGAGCTACCTCCCTCGGAGGGCTCGGGAGCCGTCGTCAATCTCGGTAGCACCCACGAGATAACGATCATGGAACTGGCCGAGACGGTGTTAGAGATGACCGACAGCGATGTCGGAATCACGTACGAGCCGCTCCCAACTGACGATCCCCAAGTCCGGCGACCAGACATCTCCAAGGCAAAGGATCTGCTCGGCTGGGAGGCCACTACGGATCTCGAGACCGGCCTACGAAAGACGCTCTCCCACTGGGAAACGGAGGCGGACGCCGAACCCGGTCGGCGAAAGGCGATCGAATCGCTGGAGGATTAGATCCCCCAGTATCGATGTCGTATCAGGACATACCGATCCGCCGATTCGTCCAGTTTTGCTTCGTTGGACTGAGCGGTGTCTTCGTGAACGTCAGCCTGTTGTACGTAGCGATCGAGATCGCCGGGATACACTACCTACTCTCCTCGGCCATAGCGATCGAAATTTCAATCATCTCTAACTTCCTGCTGAACGAGATCTGGACGTTCGAGGAGAAAGTCACGGAGGACGAAAACCGGTTGCGAAGGATGGTGAAGTTCAACCTGGCGTACACAGGAGGAATGGCCATAAATATCGCGGTTCTGGGCGTATTGACCGAGTACGCGGGTGTATACTACATGCTCGCAAACCTCGCAGGTATCGGTCTCGCGACTTTCTGGAACTACGGATTCAGCGAACGGTTCGTATGGAGTTCTGGAACATAGACGTTGGCAGAGCAGAACAAATATATACACGTAGTATCTGGGTACCTCATAATGCATATTACCGCAGTTATTCCTGCCTATAATGAACGAGACAATATAGAGGAACTCACGAGACGTCTAGATCCCGTATTGGCCGAACACGTGGACGAGTACTCGCTCCACTACGTCTACCAGGGAACCGACGGGGGCGCAGAGCGGATCAAAGAACTCTCCGACGAGTACCCGAACATCTCCGTTGATCACTATCCGGATCCCCTTGGTGTCGGTAAAGCGTACCAGGTCGGGCTCCACTCAATTTCCGACGAGACGACCCATGTGCTGACAATGGACGCCGACCTTAACCACCGGCCCGAGGAGTTAGACCGGCTCTTCAATGCCCGGGGTGACGGTGACGTCGTCATCGGTTCGCGCTTCGTTGAAGGGGGCAACTTCGACGACCTTCACTCGTGGCGGAAGCTCGCTAGCCCCTTTGCCGCGAAAGTGGTATCCGGTCTGTTCGGAGTCGACGCGAACGACGTGAGCTCGGGATATAGACTCTACGATGCGGAAGTCATCAGGGAGATACGGGATAATCTCACCTTCCAGAACTTCGAGTTTTATCCGGAAGCGCTGGTCAGGGCGACCCGAGCCGGTTTTTCGGTTACGGAAGTTCCGATCACCTATGACCCGCGAAAACACGGTGAAAGCAAGATGGACGAGTTTGGGACCGCCCTTGGATACGTGAAGTTGCTGTACGCGCTGAACTTCAGTCGTGAGTGAGACTAAATATAATGGACTGGGACCACACATCTAGCGCCTTTAGCCGAATGTCGGACCGGCTCCCAGCTCGGCGAGTCAGTGTCCCCCTGAATCTCGTACTTTTTGTTGGGGTAGTGCTCCGGTACCTGAACACACACCACTGGTTTAGCTACTTCAATGACTACGACGAGGGAGCGTGGGCCCTCGCAGCGCGGTTCCTTGCTGAAGGCCACGTGCCGTACAGAGAGTTTGTACTGGTTCACCCGCCGTTCCACACCACCGTTCTCGGGGCCGTCTACGCCGTGTTCGGGTACGACTTTTTTATGGGGAGATATCTCTCGATCGCCCTCTCGGCAGTGGCAATCGTACTGGCCTATGGCGTGGGCCGACGAGTCGGCGCGGAGAGTACGGGGCTGTTCGCTGCCAGCCTCGTCGCAGTCGCTCCGAACTTGGTATACTTCGGACGGCGCATCGTCCAAGAGCCGCTGGGACTCGTACTAGTGTTCGGCGCGCTATACGTCGTACTGGGAACCGACTTGGAACAACCGGATCGAAAACCGGTGTTTCTCGCAGGCGGACTTCTGGGACTAGCCGTCGCCACGAAGTACGTATTCATTCCGGCCGCCTTCGGCGTTTTCGCCGCATTACTGCTGGTAAACATAGATGAAAAGTGGTGGGACAGCGCCCGTATCATCGGCCAATTCAAAACGTGGTACTGGTACGGGATGTTGGTGCTGCTGTCGTGGGTCGCGGTCCTGTTTCTCAGCGGCGGCTTCGGCCTCAGTCTCCCGATCCCGATTATTGATCCCCTCTTCCTAGAGACGGCGGACATGCTGTCGTTCGCCGTTGTATTTTTGTTGCCGGTAGCAGTACTCGCGCTGGCGGCCTTCAAGACTGACAACCTGCAGCGCGGGGCGAGAACAGCGGTCACCGCCGCTAGGGCCAGTCCGCCCTGGATTTTAGCCGCCGGGGGCGTCACGTCGTTCCTCCTAGCCGCGGGGCCGTTCATCTTGCTGGCTCCACAAGAGTTCCTGAATCAGACGCTCCGTTATCACATAGGACGTTCAGGAACGCAGTTCCCCTCGCTGCTCGCGCTGGTACGTCTCACGATGTCGAATATAATCCATCTAAAGTCGACCTCACTATACTCTCTCCCGGTGATCGCATCAATGCCGATCGCACTGTACGGGATCCGGCGCGCTCACACGCCTGCCGAGCGGTTCCTTTCAGTGGCTATCCTCGGAGTTATCGTAATGTGCCAGCCTCTATTCTACCTACAGCGGTACTACGTCGCCGTGTATCCGTTCCTCATCGTCCTAGTGGCGGCGTTTGTCTCGGCAACGACGCTTCCCACCCCACAGTTCTCCGAGACCTTGTCCTCACTCCGTCGTCGACTGTTCTCCAACCGGGACAAGTCAACGCTTGTCGCCGTTTTGATTGTACTCGTGCTGCTGGTATCCTCTTTGCCAATTCCGTTCTACTACCTCGGCTACGATATCCAGAACACCATCTCGGACGACAACCCGGAAAAGGTGTACGACCAGACCATTGAGTACGTAGAGAGCCACGACGCTGATCTGGCGTACGCTACCAGCCCCACGATACTGGCGCTCTCCGAGGAGACACAGAGCGTTGCCCAATTCGATAGTTACGCGTACATGTTCCTGATGCCAAAAGAGGAGAGGAAGGCGGCAGAGGAGATCCTGCAGCAGAACCCTGACTACGTTATGACCGACCCGTGGATCCGCTCTTGGGGGCCAGGGCGGGAGGCGGAAGTAAATGCGTTCAAGCAGAATCTCACGGGTAACGCAGAGCTAGTGCACGTGATTGGTACCGAAGCGGAGAATGTTAGAATATATAAGCCCACAGATACCCCTCCAGTAGTAAGAAACGGCGGCCTCGTCACCGTCGGAAGCGACGGACCACCCGTAGACTGGAGACACATCCGGTTGCAGAGCGAGGGCGACGACGTCAGCCTGTCTACCGTCAACTCTGGAGAACAGTCGGCGCTCGAATTATCCGTCACGCAGGATGGGCGCAGCGGCGGTAGCGAACAGGACTGGGCACACACGGGCATTGAACAGACGATTTCGTATCCCGATCGTACGCTCTCTGCGTGCGTGCTAACGAAGAACGGAACCACATCCGCGCACGACACGTCTGTCCGAAAAGGTATACAGTTCACTGACGAGAAAGGGAATCGACTTGTCTTCACGGTTTCTCCGAACACCACCAAAACCATGGTATACGATGAATCAGAGCAGGCGCGCTTCGTCTTCCTCCCCGTAGACGACGGATCATGGAGCAAGGTAAAGCTAGATGTCAGCAAGTACTGGCGAACGAAGTGGCAAACCCCAAAAAATGTAAGGGCAGAGGCTTTCGTCGCCGCCCACCGCTCCAGTCCGGGAACCTACTCACTGCGCGTGGACTCAATCGGGACAAACACTGAGTGTCAAACCTCCTGAGCCACCGTATTCGATGGTTCTGAGGAGCGACTGAGAGACAAGTCTCGACGGTGGAAGAGAGACGAACACTTCGCTGACGATTACTGTGTCCGTCAAGTCTGGCCGTCTTCGGTCACCCCAGTTCGAATACCTCGCTCGTCTGCTAGAGGAGCGCAGTTAGCACGAGCCGCCTGCAGATCGCCGCGATGACGTGAACACCGCTAAGACCGTCTTTCCGGCCTTGATGGCGAGTGACGGCCGAACTACCCCCTCGAGAGTAGTACCGGCGAGTACGAGAAACGCAAGAAGTCCCTCGTGCTCGAGTTCTGACCGAAGTCCACCGGGGGCGAAACGAGCGAATAAGACCGATGTCAGTTTTCCCTGTCAAGTGTCACTGCCGTCCCGTTTTCGACGTCTGCCTCGGTGACCGACACTTGGCGCTCGCCGACCGAATATCCTCCAGCATAAGGAACCGTCACCGTGGCTCGGCCGTTCTCCGCAACCGTCACCGTCCGCTCGTACGTGAACGATTCGTCTGAGACGGATACCTCGGTACTCACAGTTACGTTCTCACCCGGGTTCCCGGATGCATTGATCGTTGCGCCGGGCACCACTGCGAACGCCCCCACCTCATCGGCGATATATACCGCTTGGTAGTGGGAAACCGCCTCGGTATTGGATCCGCCGGCGCCCCAGTTTTCGAGCAGGCGGGCCTGCGCGCTAGTAGCCGGACGTTCCCCGTCGGTCGCCGTCACGACGATGTAGCCGACCCGGCTGTCGAACCGGTCGTACCAGCTGTCGGGATCAGATGCCGACTGAAACGCACCGTAGTTGTCTTGCGCGTAGCTGTAACTGTTGGCTTCTCCACTGACGAGATAGTTGTACATCCGGTTGTCGCCCCACTCGCTCAGCACGTAGGTTTCGGGATACGTGCGGTCCGCCGCCGCGGCGTGGTCGTCGATCGCGCTTGCAGCTTCGACCTGTGCCTCGCTATGGGTCACGTCCGCCGTCAGTCCAGGGACGTAGATGAGGCTCAGCCCGAAGACGAGCAGGCCAATCCCGATCACGTACCCGACTGCACGGCCGTCGGGGAGCGAAATCGATGGCTCGAGTGCCTGGCCACCGTCCGCAGCAACGATCCCCCGCTCCCGAGACCCCCTAGTTGAACCGGACTCTCGATCCCGGAACGGAACCGGTGTGCGCGCCAGATCGACGACCGAAAGCAGGTGGACGATCCCCAGCCCGGTCAGGACGGCAAGCGGAATCGCGAGTTGGCCGGCGAATCGCACCTGAACACCCGCCAACACGAGCAGATAGCTCGCGTAGGTGCCAATGAGCAGCCATCCGGGTTCGTACTCACGGGTAACGGTCCATGCCACCCAGCCCAGTACTGCCAGCGCGACGTAGAACCCCATACCGAGCTGGTACAACGGCCCGAAGATCACGAAGTACTCCGCGGCGAACAGCGAGGCCGTCTCCGTCGCGCCACCGCGGAAAAAGAGATCGGTGGCCCGTGTCGCCGCGGTGGCCCACGCCGCAGGACGGAGGATCCGAAACCCGACGAGCCCGCCGATCGCGACGACCGCTTCGAGGGCGATCAACCCTCGCGATCGGGCTTCGAGCCGCCGCCAGAGTTCCCCCAGCGCAGTTACGGCAACCGCCCCCCCGAACACCAGTATGGGTGTGGCCGCGACGAACGATGCGTGCCACCCCCACTGGGAGTGGACGGCGAGCGAGAGGCTACTGCCGACGAACAGTCCACCGAGGAGCGGCAGGTTTGCACGCACTGGTGAGAGCCCCGCTCGAACGTCGAGTGCCACGCGTGACCCAACGTATGCCGCAAGTGGAATCAGCAGTAATGGTGAGCCCCCCCACGTGTGGGTTCCAGCCGCAACCGAGAGGCCGAAAATGATAGTGATAGCCCACGTTGGCGGTGATCGGAGATGCTCTCGAACGGCTGTCTCCTGATCGGTGCTACGCTCGAGTCGCCGCTGCAGATCGACGGCGAGCCACGTGAGCGTCACCAGCGTGATTCCGAGCCAGAAATACTGGTGGGCGTTGTGATCGAGGAAGCCAAGCCCCGTATACACCGCGTGGATCGGCGTCACCGCGAAGACGAGAACCGATGTGATCCCGACCCGGACGTCTCGCGTCAGCAGAACGGCAAGCGTGTAGAGGACGAGCGCGAGCGCGACGGACGCAAGGACAGGTAGCCACGCTGCTACCGTCTCGGCTGCGCCTTGGCCGCCACCAAGCAACTCGGTGAGGAACCAGTTCGTAACATGTGACAGCGGCCGCCGGCCGGCCGCCTCGGGTGGCAGGTCAACGAACACACCGTAGTCCGCCGGTCCCGCACTCGCCGCCAGCAACTTCTCCATCCAATACCGGAAGTAGTACGGGTCATTTCCCGGTGATACGACATAGCCCTGCTGGAACACTGATCGAACCGCCGTCAGCCGAGCCGCGGCCACGACCAGTAGGGCCCCCAACAGTGCCGTCAGGGTCCGGGGGTCGACGGCGTCCCAGAACCGATTAAGGCCAACTTCAAACCCGCTGCTGGTCGCTCTAGTCTCCGGCTCGGGGTCCTCGCCTGTCAGAGCGGCCTCGACAACCGTCGGCTCCGCGACCCGATATGCGTCGTGGGCCTGTGTGACGATCCCTCTCGAAACCAGCTCCCCGAAGGTACCAGAGTCCAGATCCACATCGTCGAAGGTCCACCTCTCGTGATTGGAATCGACTGCGAGGACGGCCTCGAGCGCGCGCTCCCCGTCATCACGATCCTCAAGAAACGACGCGGTCGCCTCCGCGATTCTATCCACGTCGCCGTCAGTAGACATTATTCTGCAAGTGCGTGTACGGGGCTATCATGTTTTCGTTCCCGATGAACGACAGCGAGTTACCAGAGTTGCGCGCCCGGCGTCCCACATTCGTCACAGAGCGCAGCCGTGTTTCCCTTGTAGCTGCCGCGCACGAGTTGTCCCTCCTCACAGAACGCACAGGCCTGTCCCTCGAGGTTCTCGAGAAGATGTTGCTCGCCCGTGGCCTGGTCTGGCAGTTGCATTATAGCCGAACCAACTCACGATCGTGTTATAGTCTTTTTGCGCAGGCAGACTAGTCGGCCGAGATCGTCCGTACCCAGATTCTGCAGGCGAGAGGGGACACTGTCAAAGTTAGTACCGCGCCTCAAGGTAAACAGGTTCTGTTCGTGACGGCGCCCATCATATCCGTTTGTGCAGACAGAGCGCCGACCGTGGGCCCGTCAGACGACGGTGACGACGCCCCCGCCGACGACCGCCAGCCCGCCGAGGCCGAAACAGACGAGCCAGAACGGGACGCGATCGACGACCCGCATGAGCGCATCGATCGTCAGGTAGCCGACGACGGCACTCACTCCGAGGGCCGCCAGCGCCGGGACCGGATCGATGCCTGGCAGGCCGCCGGCGCCCGCGATAGTGAGCGCGGCCGCCCCCAGGCTAGCGGGGATGGACAGCAGAAACGAGAGCCGGAACGCGGCCGGCGGATCGTAACTCCGAAAGAGCAGGGCACTCGTCGTCACGCCCGACCGCGAGATCCCGGGGAGGATCGCGACGCCCTGCACGGCCCCGACGAGCACTGAGTCCGAGAGCGTCGGCGCGTCGCGGATCCCTATCGAGACGGACTCCGACACCAGTTGGAGGGCGCCGGTCAGTACCAGCAGGACGCCGATCGCGGCGATGAAGACGCCGCCAGTGAGCCGGTCGGCGAGGTCGACCGCGAAGACGTAGAGGGGAATCCCGACGAGGCCGGTCATCGCCGTCGCGACGACGACGTACGACGGGATCGCGTTCGCCCCGTCGTAGGCGGCGGCGGGCCGCCAGCCGGGAACCGCCCTGACGGCCGCCGCGATCTCCGCGCAGTAGTACATCGTGGCCGACAGCGTCGTCCCGACCTGCATGAACAGCGCCAACTGGACCGCAACGCCGGGATCAGTCCCTACCAGTGTCAGAAACAACGCGAGATTGCCCTGGCTCGAGACGGGCAGCCACTCGACGATCCCCTGGACGATCCCGGCGAGGATCGCCACGATTAAATTGACCCGACTCACTGCTGATACCGGGCTCCTGCGACTACTTAAATTGTCTGAACGTCTCTCTCGTCAAGTGGACGGATAAGATCTGCTATCACTGGGCAGGCCACTACAGAAATCATTCCACTGTCACGCACTTAGCGAGGTTTCGGGGCTTGTCAATCGACCGGCCGAGCCGGTTTGCAAGCCAGTAGGACACCAGTTGTAACTGGGTGGCTGCGAGGACTGAGCCAGTGAAATCATCGGTGGTTGGAATCTCGAGGACGTAGTCGGTATACCGCGTTACGTCTGATCCCCCATCGGTGACTGCCACAATCGGTGCCTCTCGCGCTGCAACTTCCGCGACGTTGCCGATCGTTTTCCGAGCGCCCTCGCCGTCGCCGGTGACGACGGCGAACACCGGCGTGTCCTCGGTCACAAGCGCGAGCGGGCCGTGTTTCAGTTCGCCGGCGGCAAACCCCTCGGCGTGGCGGTAGGTGATCTCTTTCATTTTGAGCGCGCCCTCGAGCGCGACCGGATAGTGGTAGCCACGGCCGATGAAGAAGAAGCCGTCGGCGTCGACGAATTCCTCGGCGACCGCTCTGGCGTCGCTCGTATCGAGAACGGTCTGGACCTGCCCCGGAATGTCCCGAAGCGCCTCGAGGGCCGTTCGATTCGAGCTGTCGACGAGTTTCGCTGCCAACAGAGCGAGCGTGAGCTGCTGGCTCGCGAAGGTCTTCGTCGCGGCGACGCCGATCTCGGGCCCGGCCCGGATGTAGAGTGCGTGGTCGCACTCGCGGGCGGCGGAGCTCCCGACCGTGTTAGTCACCGCCAGCGTCGTTGCACCGGTGCGAGCAGCCTCCCGTAATGCGCGGAGCGTGTCGGCGGTCTCGCCGCTCTGGGTAACGCCGACGACGAGCGTCTCCGCGTCGACGGGAATACGATCCGTCGTGTACTCGCTGGCGAGGAACGCCTGGGCAGCCATGCCGTTCCGGCGGAGCCGTTCCGCGCCGAACAGCGCCGCGTGATACGACGTGCCGCAGGCAACGAACTGAACCGGGCCGTCGTGGTCGAGTCCGTTGATATCCTCGAGCGTCACTGTTCCCTCGAGGTCGTCGATGCGGCCGCGGAGACACTGACGCAGGGCCGTCGGCTGCTCGTGGATCTCCTTGAGCATGTAGTGGTCGTAGCCGCTTTTCTCGGCGTCTTCGGGATCCCATGCGACCGTTTCCGTCGGACGGTCCACAGGATTTCCCGCGGAATCGGTGACGACGGCCCCATCTGCGGTCAGCCGTACGACATCGCCGTTCTCGAGGTAGCAGACGCGGTCCGTATGTTCGATGAACGCGGGAACGTCGCTCGCGAGGTAGGTTCCAGTCTCGCCGAAGCCAACGACGAGCGGGGAATCCTGGCGGGCCGCGTACACCGTTTCAGAGCCCTCGAAAACGGCAGCGATCGCGTAACTCCCCTCGAGTTGGTCGATCGCTCGTCGGAACGCCGCTTCCGGACTCACACCGCGGTCGAGATACCGTCTGATCAGATGTGGGACGACTTCGGTATCGGTCTCGCTCCGAAAGACAACACCTGCCTCCGCGAGGTCGTCGCGCAGGCGCTGGTAGTTCTCGATGATACCGTTGTGGACGACGGCGACTCGCCCCGCCTCGTCGGTATGGGGGTGTGCGTTGACGTCCGACGGCGCACCGTGGGTACTCCAGCGCGTGTGCCCGATGCCCGTCAGTGAGCCCGCGAGGTCGCCACGCGGGACGATCCCCTCGAGTGCCGCGAGTTCCCCCTGGGCCTTGTGGACTGCCAGCGACGGCGTCGGGACGGCGAGGCCGGCGGAGTCGTAGCCGCGATACTCCAAACTCGACAGCCCATCGAGAACGACATCGACGGCAGCAGCGCCTCCAGTCGTGCCGACGTAACCGACGATACCGCACATCTCACTGGACCTCCGTCCCGCCGTCGATCACGCCTGCCACGCGCGTCCCGGCCGCGAGGTCCGCATTGGGGCCGACAACCGTCCCCGGTGCGTAGGTGACGCCGCCGCCGTCGCGAACCCGATCGGCGATCACGGCCCCCAGCGGTTCGTCCTCGTGGATGGAGCTGCCGACGCGAACGTCACCGGGTCCGCCGACGACGGTCGAACCGGCACCGATTCGGACGCGACGACCGGTCACACAGTCGACGAGGGTCGCGTTCGCACCGATCCGGGAGTCGATATCGACGACGCTTCTCTCGACGACGGCGTTGGCCGCGACCGTCACGTTCTCGCCGAGGGCGACGTTCGGTCCGACGACGGCACCGGGACCGACGACGCAGTCGGGCGCGATCACGAGCGGTTCGATAAGCGTCGCCGACTCGTGGACCTGCGCGTTCGACGAGACGCGACTCTCGACGCCGTCGTCGCTCTCGAAGAGCGTCGCCGTCACGTCGAGGAGATCCCACGGATACGTCGCGTCGATCCAGATCCCGTCGGACACGGTTCCACGGACGGCCTCGTCGGCGGCGATCGCGTTCGTGATCCCGTCGACGAGCGAGTACTCATTGAGGTGCGGTTCCGGGCCGCGGAGATAGTCGAACAGTGTCGGATCGATCGCATACACGCCCGCATTGAGGTGATAGGTCCGATCGTCACGTGGCCGTTCGACGATCTCCGAGACGTGTCCGTCATCATCGCGGATCACCCCGCCGTAGTCCTCGACGGCCGCGTCTCGAATGAGACCGAGCGTCGCGATCGCGTCGTTGTCGGCGTGGGCCTCTCGGACGTCCGTCACGATCCGTTGCGCAACGAGCTGATCGCCGTTAACGACCAGTCGCGGTTCCGAGATGTCGGCTTCGGCGGCCAACAGCGCGTGCCCGCTTCCGAGTTGCTTGTCCTGGACCACGTAGTCGAGCGCCGTGTCCCGATATGTCGACCCGAAGTGCGATTGCACGTGTGTCCTGCCGTACCCGACGACGACGGTGATCTCCGTGATCCCGGCATCGACGAGCGCGTCGAAGACGTGCTCGAGGATCGGTTTGGTCGCCGCAGGGAGCATCGGCTTCGGCCGATGTGTCGTCAGCGGCCGCAGCCGTTCCCCCTCCCCTGCGGCGAGAACCACTGCAGAACGGATACTCATGTCGGTACTGACAGTAGTGGGATAATATTATTCTTGTGGCTGACGTTCTGTCCTGCGATCCATTATCACACGGCTGAGACGCGCGATTAGTGAATCGGAACCGGCGTCACACCAACCCCCCTACAGCTACCGGAATACATGGCCCCCGGCCGTCACCGTCGTTCCGTCCGAGTGTGCCACCGAGGGTTTTTCCCGTGGGCCCCGTACGGACGGGATATGCGACTGCACAACAGGAACGTCCGCCAGGACGTCCGCGAACTCGGGGCGTTGCTCGGCGACGTCCTCGAGGACCAGACTTCCCGACGCGCGTTCGAGACCGTCGAGTCCTGTCGCCGGACCGCGATCGAGTACCGGTCGGGCGACCTCGAGTCCCGGGAGCCGCTGATCGCGGAACTCGAGGGACTGTCGCCACACCAGCAACGGATCGTCGCCCGGGCGTTTACCACCTACTTCGAGTTGATCAACCTCGCCGAGGAACGCGAGCGGGTCCGGACCATTCGGACCGCGTCCCAGGAAGGAACCCTCGAGGACAGCCTCGAGACCGCGGCCGCCGAGTTGGGCGAGGCCGACGTCGAGACTGTCCGGCAGGTACTCGACGACGTCCTGATCGAGCCGACGTTTACCGCCCACCCGACCGAGGCCCGCCGGAAGACGGTCAAGTCCAAACTGCGGGAGATTTCGACGTCACTCGAGACCGTCGACGAGCGGCTGCTGACCGACAAGGAAGAGGGGCAGGTCTGGCGGGACGTCGACGCGGAGGTCACGAGCCTCTGGCAGACCCCACAGGTCCGCAATCGCCAGCCCGAACCCGAAGACGAGGCGCGCAACGTCCAGTGGTACCTCGAGAACACGCTGTTCGACGTCGTCGGCGAGGTCTACGACGAACTCGCCGACGCGATCGACGAGGAAGTACCCGGGAGTCTCGAAATCCCGAAGCTCTTCGAGTTCCGGTCGTGGGCCGGCAGCGACCGCGACGGCAACCCCTACGTGACCCCCGAAGTCACCGCCAACACCCTCGAACGGCAGCGCTCGGTCGTCTTAGAGCAGTACCGCGATCAGCTCAAGCGCCTCTCCGGCGTGTTGAGCCAGGACGGTAGCCGGATCGACGCTGGCTCGGCGTTCCAGGCCTCGCTCGAGGAAGATCGCGAGCGGCTGCCGGGGACCGCTCGGACGGCCGAGGAGCGCTACCCCGACGAGCCGTACCGACAGAAGCTCAAGCTGATGCGCGAGCGACTCCGCCGGGTCGGCGACGTTCGCCCCGGCGGCTACGAGACGGTCGAGGGCCTGCGCAACGACCTCGCGGTCATCGCCGAGAGCCTCCGGGACAACGGGGCCGAAAGCGTCGTCGACGCCCACGTCGACCCGATCCGACGGCGGGTCGCGACCTTTGGCTTCTCGCTGGCGAGTCTGGACCTGCGCGATCACCAGCAAAAACACACCGACGCCATCGCCGAGGCCCTCGAGGCCGAGGGGATCGACTACCACGGCCTCTCGGAGGACGAGCGCGTCGAGTTCCTGACCGACGCCGTCCTGCAGGACGAGCCCGTGATCGACCTCGAGCGGACGACGGACCTCTCGGACGACGCCGCCCGCGTCCTCGACCTGTTCGATCGCCTCGCGGCGTGGCAGACCGAGTACGGGAGCAACGCGATCGACACCTACTGCATCTCGATGACCGAAGAGCCGAGCCACGTCCTCGAGGTACTCTTCCTCGCGGATCAGGCCGGCGTCGTCTCTCTGCCCGAACACTCGGGGATCGATATCGTGCCGCTACTCGAGACGGAATACGCCCTCTCGGGGGCCCGCCGGATCATGGGCACGCTGTTCGAGAACGAAGCCTACGCGCAGGCGCTGGAGGCCCGCGGGCGGACCCAGGAGATCATGTTGGGGTACTCCGACTCGAACAAGGAGAACGGCTTCCTCGCGGCCAACTGGTCGCTGTACAAGAACCAGCGCCGGCTGGGCGAGATCTGTGACGATCACGACGTGACGATGCGGCTGTTTCACGGCCGCGGCGGCTCGATCTCACGGGGCGGCGGCCCGATGAACGAGGCGCTGCTGGCCCTGCCCAACTCCACGGTCACGGGCCAGGTCAAGTTCACCGAGCAGGGCGAAGCCATCGCCGAGAAGTACGCCAACCCCCGCATCGCCGAGCGCAACATCGAACAGATGCTCAACGCCCAACTGCGGGCGCGCAAGCAGGCGCTGGACCAGCCCGAGGAGGAGGTCCCCGAGGAGTGGGTCGACGCGATGGAAACGATGGCCGACGCCGCCCGCCGGGAGTACCGCGACCTCTTAGAGAGCGACGGGTTCGTCCGCTACTTCGAGCAGGCGACGCCGATCACCGTCATCGAGGATCTGGATCTGGGCTCGCGGCCGGCCTCCCGCAGCGGCGAGCGCACGGTCGAGGACCTGCGGGCGATCCCGTGGGTGTTCTCCTGGACCCAGTCGCGGTGTATCCTCCCGGGCTGGTACGCGCTCGCGACGGGGATCGACGCCTACGCAGACGACGGCGGCTCGATGGAGACGCTCCAAGAGATGTACGAGGAGTGGCCGTTCTTCCGGACGACGCTGGACAACGCCGCGCTCTCGCTGTCCCGCACCGAACTCGAGATCGCCGAACGGTACGCCGAAATGGCCGACGACGACCTCCGGGAGCGCTTTTTCCCCCGGGTGACCGACGAGTACGCGCGGGCAAGCGAGTTGATCACCGAGATCGGCCAGCGCGAACAGTTACACACCCGCGACTGGCTCGGCGAGAACCTCGAGCGACGAAACCCCTACGTCGACCCGCTGAACATGCTTCAGGTCTACCTGCTCGACCGGACCCACCGGACCGACATCGAGGAGCGAACGCTGCGACTGACGGTCAAGGGGATCGCGGCCGGGATGAAGAACACCGGGTAACGCCGCTCGGCTCGAGGGGCTATCGCCCTCGGGCGAACCGTTCGCACGGAGCGAAAAAATCGAAACGGGTAAAAACGTCTCTCGAGTAGAGAGGAGTGAGCCGAGATAGCCTAGCCCGGCCAAGGCGGCAGATTCGAAATCTGCTGTCCTCACGGACTCGGGAGTTCAAATCTCCCTCTCGGCGCTTTTACAGCAACAAACCGATGAGCCCCGCGTAGCGGTGCGAATCGATGTTCGGTGCTGCAAAACGATTACGGACGATTTGAACCAGACGAGGCGCAGTCCGGGACGTGAGCGGAGCGAACGATCCGGGACGTCTCGGCGTGATTCGACTCGCCTTCTCGGTTTTCGGTATAGCACAAGACGATAAGTAGAGCCAGCCATCCGCCATCGTGATGCCTGTCGGAGAGGACAGTTTCCGGAGACCGCAACCCGAACGTACGGATCGTCCGAACTGACACCGCAAGGTTGCGCTGCTCGGATACTTCGATTCTCGACCCACCCCCTCCGGCGGCAGTTCACGGCAGGTGCCGATTCGGGGGACAGCCGATCCCGTCATTTGCAGGCTGGGCCTCTTTGCGAAGACTTGTGATAGGTGTGGGAACACGAGTCACAATGAACGGACCTCGAGCGACACCGGACCGGTGGGGACGATGAGTTTCGACGACGACACCTCGGACGACGAGGCGTTTCACCCCCTCGGCGAGTCGTGGCAGGACGACCTCGAGGAGATGCTCGACGAGACCGAGTACGACACCGAACTCGGGATGGAGATGGGGAGAGACGCCATGCGGGTCACGAAGGGCGAACTCTCGGAAGAGGAGTTCCATGAACGGTATCACGACGACGTGATGGCGGAGTTCGGCGAGGACGAACGGCCGATTGCCAGTCCGGACGATGTGGACGGCAACGAGGATGGGATCGGGTCGACGCTGTTGGAATTCGCCAACGGCGACGGCTCCCGTCGTGAGATGCTCAAAAAGACCGGGGCCGGGCTGGGGTTCGCGAGTCTCGGCTGGGGCGCGGTCGATCAGCAGGAGCCGGAACCTGCCGTCGAGGAAGCGGGAGAAGTCCAGGACGCAGACGAGGGAACCCAGTGGGGAATGACGATCGACCTCGAGAACTGTGACGGCTGTCTCGCCTGCGTAACGGCCTGCAATCAGGAACACAACTGGGACCAGGGGGCAAACTGGATGTACGTCCTCGCTTTCGAGGACGGCGCGGTCGAGTCCCCGGACCCCGATACCGTCGACGTCGATCCCGAGGACTGCGGGGATAACCCGGTCGTTCACGACTTCAACTACCTCGTCCGCCCGTGTCAGCACTGCACCGATGCGCCCTGCGAGAAGGTCTGTCCGACGACGGCCCGGCATACCCGCGACAGAGGCGGGCTGGTGCTGACCGACTACGACGTCTGCATCGGCTGCCGGTACTGTCAGGTCGCCTGCCCGTACGGCGTTAACTACTTCCAGTGGGGGGAACCGAAAACCGACGAGGACGAACTCAGTGCGGACATGGTCTATGACTATCGTGACCGGCGCGTCAGCAGTCGTGCCCCTCGCGGCGTCATGTCGAAGTGCGTCTTCGATCCCGCCCGTCAGGACGGCAACTTCGGCGAGGGCAACATCGGCACGAGCGCCTGCGAGGTCGCCTGCCCGCCGAACGTTATCCAGTTCGGCGACAAGAACAACCCCGCGAGCGATCCCGAACGGTACAGGGAGAACCCGGCTCGATCGCGAACGATCATCAACCTGGATGCGGCGCTTCCGTCCGCGGATTCGGTTTCGTCGTCGCTCGAGGGCGTCAGCGGCGACCTGGACGCGGTCATCGATGCCGTCGACGAATTCACGAGGAGGCGAATCGCGCTCGCGACGGGGATCCGAATTACCCAAGAGGACTACGAGGAGGAAGCGCCGCCGGGCGATTCGCTCCCGGACAAGGAAGCGGGCATCCTTGAGGTCGTCAGCGCGATCGAAGAAACCGGCCTCGACCTCGAAAGCGACGAGGTGCGCCGAGAACTCGGGCTGATGCCGGACCAGTTCGAGGGGCCGAGTCAGGACGTCCAGGTCGCCGACACGGCGGAGGTCGCCCAGGAATTGTTCGAGGATTACGTCAACGCGCCCCAAAACGAGTTCGAGTTGCTCGCGGATATCGGAACGAACCCGAACGTCGACTACCTCGGTCACCAACCCGGGCCCGAAGCTCATCAGGTCAGGGGGCCGGTTTCGTACGAGGACGTCGGAATGCTCGATACGCGCCAGAACGCCCTCGAGGAGGAGACCGTCGGCCTCGGGCCGATCGACTCGTCTTGACCTCCCCTCACCCCGATCGAGACGGCAGTCAGTGGCCGTTCGAAACCCCACGCATTCAAGCGACTCGAGCCGAACGGGCGACTATGGACCGTCGAAAACGAACGATCGTCGGCACCCTCTGGATCGGGGTCGCGATCGTGATGGCGACGACCCTCGAGATCGGCGTCCCCACGTCTGCGAGCGCGGTCGCTCGCCTGTTCGTCGTCGCTGTCGCCCTGTTTCTGGCCGCCATCTACGCGCTCGACCCGTGGAACGTCGTGAGCGATCCGTTCCGACAGGAGTAGGAGACGGCGGGCGTCGACGCTGCTGTTACTGTCGGGTCGAATCGGGGAAAACGGCGTGGCCGCGTCAGCGACCGGAGCGCTGATCAGCGGCGGCTGTCGTCAGTCGTCGGCCGGTGCGAGCGGCTGCTGGTCGGTCGCGAGCAGCCGATCGAGCGCGTCGACCATCGCTTTCACGCTCGCTCGAGTGATGTCGGCCTCGCTGCGGGCGACCGTCACCGAGCGGTCATTGCGGACCATCGTGACCTCGACGGTGACGACGGCGTCGGTGCCGCCGGTGACGGCGTCGACGTGGTAGGACTCGAGTTCGGCGTCGGCCATCGAGCCCAGCGCCTCGCGGACGGCCGAGACGGCGGCGTCGACGGGACCGGAGCCGGTGCCGCTGGCGACGCGCTCCTCGCCGTCGACGGAGAGTCGGACGCTGGCCGTCGGAACGGCACCGCCGCTGGTGGCGGAGAGGTCGAGCAGGTCGACGACGCGGTCGCGGTCGTCGCCGGTGACGTCCTCGGCGATCGCCAGCAGGTCGGCGTCGGTGACCCGGCGGCCGCGATCGCCCAGTTCCGTCACGCGAGTGGCGATCTCGGCGACCTCGTCGTCGTCGGCCTCGACGCCGTGTTCCTCGAGCGCGGCCCTGACGCCGGCGCGACCGGTGTGTTTGCCCAGCGCGAGCCGGCGTTCGCGCCCGACCGTCTCGGGGGCGTAGGGCTCGTACATCTTGTCGTCTTTGAGCGTGCCGTCGGTGTGGATGCCGCTCTCGTGGGTGAAGGCGTTCTCGCCGATGACGGCCTTGTTCGGCGGGAGCTGGACGCCCGTCGCCCGGGCGACGGTCTGGGCGAGGTCGTACACCTCTTCGAGATCGAGCGTTTCGACGTCGTAGACGTGATCGAGCGCGATCGCGACCTCCTCTAAGGCGACGTTGCCGGCGCGTTCGCCGAGCCCGTCGACCGTGCAGTGGACCAGATCGGCCCCCGCGGAGACGGCCGCGAGCGCGTTCGTGACGCCCAGCCCGAGGTCGTCGTGAGTGTGGGCGCTCACCGGACCGAGGTCGGCGAGTCGGGAGACGGCCTCGTGGGTGTGTTCGGGGCCGGTGTGGCCGACGGTGTCGGCGAAACAGAACCGGTCCGCGCCGGCCTCGAAAGAGGTCTCGGCGAGTTCCTCGAGGTAGTCGAGATCGGCCCGCGAGCCGTCCTCGCCGATGACCTCGACCCAGAGGTCGTGATCTTTGGCGTAGGCGACCAGTTCGGCGGTGTTTTCGAGGTTGTCCGCGCGGGAGGTGCCGACCTTGCCCTCGACGTGGCGATCGCTGGCGGGGACGACGATGTGAACCCCGTCGACGTCACACTCGAGCGCGAGGTCGATGTCGCCTTTCATGCCGCGACAGAAGCTGGTGACGCGGGCGTCGAGATCGAGGTCGGTCACCCGCGAGATGGCCTGTCGCTCACCCGCACCGGTACAGGCGCTGCCGGCTTCGATGACGGAGACGCCCGCGCGCTCGAGCGAGCGGGCGATCTCGACTTTCTCGTCCGGCGAGAGCGAGACGCCCGGCGCTTGCTCGCCGTCGCGAAGCGTCGTGTCCAGCAGGCGTACTGTACGGTCCGATGCGATCGTCTGTTCGGGTGAGTGAGTTACAGGCAAGAGTGGTGAATTGCGGGAACTGCGGGTGTTGTCGTCGGAACGGTGATTATACTCGTCGGAGAATTTCACGCCCAGCCGGGTCGCCCCGACTTCCTCTATCCTCGTCAGATGGCGTATGGCGTGCCATTGTATCCCGTCACAACGTATCACGGTATCTTAAAACCGCCGGTTCCGGATACCGATCCGTCAGGCGTCCTCGAGTCGCACCCGGTCGCCGGGGTCGACGGTCGCGGCGCTGCCGGCGGGGAGTTCGACGATGAGATCGGCTCGGGCGCGGGCGAAACTCCGCCACGGCCGGAGCCGCTCGACGCGCTGGACGACCCCGTCCTCGACCCAGAGGGCGTCGATGGGGAAGAACACGAACAGCATATGGAGATCCCGGACCGCCGCGTCGTCGAACCGAAAGGCGAGCGCGTAGTCGTCCGGCACGGATCGGCGGAACATGAGCCCGCGGGCCTGGCTCACGAGCGTGTCCGCGACCTCGACTGTCATCGCCAGCGTTTCCGTCCGCTCCTCGAATATCTCGTCGTCGGCGTCGGAAGCCGGCTCGTGGACGAGTCGCACGACCTCGAGTCGTACGGGTGCCAGTAAAAACCTTCTCGCCGGGCAGTCGGACCGCGCGAATGCCGCCCGTCGGCCCGTCCGTGTTCGGTCAGCCGAGAGTCGTTGCGACGAGAGTGACCGTCAAGGCGGCGTTGACCACGACGTGAGCCACCGTGCTGCTGACAGTGTTCCACCGGTAGCGAACGACGCAGAGGAGAGCGGCCAGGGTCAGCAGTGTCGTGAGTCTGACTACCGACAGATCCACGATCACGTGCTTGAACGCGAACAGGACGGCCGTCACCGCGATTCCGGCGACCGCTCCTCGGGCCTCGACGAGTTCGGTCTGGACGACGCCCCGCCAGACCTGCTCCTCCGCGATCGGAACGACGAATCCGTTGCCAACGAGTAACAGGATCGCCGCCGCCACCGTCGTTTCGTCGCCGGTCCCGCTCCCGTCGCCCAACCCGAACAGCGCCGCGTCGACCTGGGACGCCCCAGCTACCAGTCCGAGCCCGACGATCCCCGCGAGCGCCCCCGCACCGACGGTCCGCCGGGACCAGCCCCAGCCCCAGCCCCAGGTCTCGCGGTCCTGCCCGCGCTCGAGCGCGTACCGGCTGAGAACCGCCGCGATGAGTGGAAATCCGAGCGCGAGGACGAACGCATCGACCAGTCCCGGATCGATCCCGGCGGCAGCGCCGGCCAGAACGAAACCCCAACGAAGCGTGACCTCGAGGGCGACCCAACCGGCGACGACGACGCCGACGGTTCGAATCGGATCCGATTGGTTCATTCACTTTCGTTACTCCTCACACATATTATACTTTTTACGTTCCGGCGTGGCTATCGGACGCCAAATTCAACTGGTCGGTCCGCCAAAGACGGACGAGCGACGATGGAGAAAACGCCGCAGGGGACCTCGGTCGGCGTCGACGACCCCTACGAGTTCGCGGGCGTCTGTGACTACCTGACCGGCGAGGGGACGTGCCGGTACGCCTTTGATCACTACGAACACGACCCCGAGTTCGCCCGCGAGCGCGCGGCCGACGACTACGAGTGTCCCGTCGTCGACCCCGAATCCGACTGGTCGTGGGCCGACTGCCCTCACTTCCGGTCGCGAAACCGCGATCGGGAGTGCGTCCGCTGCGGACTCGAGGAAAAACGCATGGCCCACGACGACGAGCGGCCGCTGCTCGAGGAACACCACCTCTCCTATGACCGCGACGGCGAGACCCTCTCCCACGAGATCACGGTCTATCTCTGTCGCTGGTGCCACTCGAAGGTCCACGACTCGTGGGCGCGGATCACCGATGACGCCGCGCCCGAGCCCGAGGCGATCGCGGCCCTCGAGCAGCGCCGTGGGCGCGAACAGTCGGAACTGGGGTTCGAGTCGGCGGCCGAGCGGTACGACGACTCGGAGCGGTAGGCGGCCGCGTGCGGCCGGCGGACGGCGTTCAGACCAGCTTGCGGACCAGTCCGTAGAGCCTGTCGCGAATCGAGGCCGGGAGGAACCGGGCGTACAGCCCGTACTGTGCGAGGGGACCGACCGGGTACCGGGCGGGCGGATCGGGGCTGGTCGCCGACTCGAGGATCGCTTCAGCGACGTCCTCGGCCTCGGAGGCGAACGGGCCGCCGCTGCCGCCGCCGATCAATTGCGCGTCGTCGTAGAGTTCGTACAGCGACTCGTAGTCGGCCGTCCGCTCGTTCTCCGGGAGTTCCTCGTCGACGCGGGTCGTGAACGCCGTCTCGACCGGGCCGGGCTCGATCAGCACCACGTCGATGTCGAACTCGTCGACTTCGGCCCGTAACGCGTCGCTCATCCCCTCGAGGGCGAACTTCGAGCCGGAGTACGCGCCCGAGCCGGGCATCGAGATCCGACCGGAGACGCTCGAGACGTTGACGATCCGGCCCTCGCCCTGGGCCCGCATGTGCGGGAGAGCGGCGCGGGTCAGCCGGTGGGGCCCATAGACGTTGACGTCGAACTGCCGGTGGAGATCGCTCGTCGAGACGTCCTCGAGCGGCCCCATCTGGGCGTAGCCGGCGTTGTTGACCACGCAATCGATCGAGCCGGCAACGTCGACGACCGCCTCGACGGTCCGGGCGACCTGCTCGGGATCGGTGACGTCCAGCGCGAGGGTCTCACAGCCCTCGTCCGCGAGGTCGGCGATGTCGTCGACGTTGCGCGCCGTCGCGAAGACCTGCCAGTCGTCGTCGAGGAAGGCGCGGGCGGTCGCGCGACCGATGCCGGACGAGCAGCCGGTGATGAGTACCGACTGCTTGCGCGTGTAGCGGTCCTCGTCGCCTGCGGGGCCCGCGTCGTCCGCGGCGGTCTCGTGGCCGGGGTCGTCCTCGACGACGGTCCCGTCGGAGCCATCGTCGGCTGTCCTCTCGACGTCCGCATCGGTAGCCATACCCGACCGGTTCGTGCGACGATACCTAAGTATCGATGGTTTGTCGCGCTGATCGTACTGTTCGGATCGGATTCACGTTCGATCGGCTCTACCGATCGTCTCGAGACGGCAAACGACCAGAAAGCCCCCGGATCGATCGCCTCGCGCGCCTCGGTGCGCTCCTCGCTCCCGACGGTCGCTGCGGTGCTTCCGTCGTCGTGCTTCGTCGATCGGTCCGGCCCCTTTCAGTCCCACCCGCTGCAGGTGGCTGATCAGCAGGCTGCAGCCGGTGGACAGTCGAATCGGCTACGCGTCGACCTCTCCCTTGGCCTCGTCGGCGTACTTGTCGGCGAGTCGGACCGGTTCGGGGAGTTTGTACGAGGTAGCCAGCGCGAGCGCAACTTCGGCTGCCGTCTCGGGACCCACGCGGTGACCGGGGCTGACGTAGAGCGGATTGATGTACCGGTTCGGCGACTCGTACTGGCGCGTCTGGACCGCATAGCCCAGTAGAGTGCCGTCTGGCGCGTCGACCCTCGAGTTCGCTTCGATACCGATCGTCGTCCCCTCGGGGAGGTCAGCGGTGTCCGCCCGGGGAGTCCCACAGAGCAGGCTCTTGGCGACGCCGACGCTTGGCACGTCCCGGACCACGCCGATGTGGGTCGCGATGCCGGCCTGTCGGAAGTGGATGCGGCCGCTGCCGTCGAACAGCAGCAGATCGGGCTCGACGGACAACTCCTCGAGCGCCGCGAGGATCGGCCGCCCCTCGCGGAAGGAGAGCAGGCCGGGGATGTAGGGGATCTCGAGGTCGGTCACCGCGTGGACGCGCTCGATCACCTCGCCGCCGCGGGTGGCGACGACGGCGCTCAAGGCACGGTCCTGCTCGCCCTCGGCGTTCGTCAGGAAGGACTGGTCGACGCCGACGACGACCGGTCGCTCACCGCCGCTCGCAGTCGCCTCGAGCGGGTTCGACAGCACTGCGTGATCGAACGAGAAGTCGTCCTCGAAGGTCGCGACGGAAGCGATCTCGCGCTGGAGGGTTTCCATCTCCGCGCGCGAGAGCGAGCCGTCGGGAGCGAGGTCGGGACGGGGCTGGTGCATTGGATCGAGGGTAGACGCCGGGCGAAAATCAGTTGCGGGGTCCTGCGACGGGTGCGGGCGTCAGAACCGGCCGCGGCCGGGACCGCCCGGACCACCGGGGCCCCCGGGACCGCCCGGACCGCCACCGCCGCCGCCGAACTCGAGGCGACTGGGCGCGCTGACGTTTCGGTTCTGTTTGACGTACTGGCCGTAGGCGAGGCCGATCACGAGGCCGACGAGGTGGGCCCCGTGGGCGATACCTCCGCCCCCGGTCGCGCCGGTGAGGAAGAAGATGCTGATGAAGGCGTAGCCGGCGGTCAGCAGCCAGATCGGGACGGGGAGAATGAAGTAGAGATAGACCTTCAGGCCGGGGTTCAGAACGGTCAGGACGCCCATGATCGCGAGGGCGGCACCGCTGGCCCCGAGGACGGCGGACGGACTCCCCTGGGCGAGCGAGATCGCGATCTGGCCGAGACCGGCGAGGACGCCGCTGACGATGAACAGGGCCGCGAAGTTCCGCGACCCGATGTAGCGCTCGACCAGCGGGCCGAAGAAGAATATCACGATGCTGTTCCCGACGATGTGCATGAAGTTACCCGGGCTGTGGGAGAAGACGGACGTGACCCACGTCCAGACGTACTCGACGTTCCACGAGGTCAACAGGAACAGCGACTCGTAGAGCGATCGACTACCGAACTGCCCGACGATCAGTTGCGCGAGGAACGTGAGCCAGATCAGCGCGAGGAACGTGTAGGTCATGTTCCCGCGGAAGTACGCCAGCGGGCCGCCCGGGCCGGTATCGATCGGGAGTTTGTCCATGATCCCGGAGGCCCGCGACGTCCCCCCGCCGGAACTGACGTTGTCGTCGAACCCGCTGTCGAAGACACCCTGCGGGTCGTTCCAGTTCTCGAGTCCCGAGCAGTCGTGGTTCTCGGGCAGCCGATGGTCGCCACAGTAGGTGCCGCCGCAGTGACGACAGTTGTACGGCATGTTTTCGTCGTTCCCACACGCGTCGCACTTCGCCATTGACCGGGGGTATGTGCGGCGTCGCTAAGGGATTTGGGGTTTGTCACTAGTTTCGGGGCGCTGTCAGGTACGGCGGCGGCCCCGGCGGTCACATCGCTTCCCGGCGGACTGTACATTTTTGCCCGGCGGGCTCCCATATCCGGGCGTGCAAGAGTACGAGCGCAAGCAACTGCTCGAGCGCGTCGAGCGCGAGGGCGCGACCGTCGGCGCGGACATCCCGGAGACGATCACGGTCCAGGACGAGGAGATCGATCTCCGGACCTTCGTCTTCGAGATCAAGCGCCGCGAGACGGTGCCGTCCGGCGAACGCGAGCGCGTCGAGCAGGCCAAGCGGAACCTGCGACGCGAGCGGCTCGAGCGACTCGAGCGGATCGAGGAGGGTGCGATCACCCGCGAGGAGGGCGAGGAACTCGCCCAGAGCATCATCGGCATCGACCGGGCGTTGAACGCCCTCGAGAGCCTCGGCCCGACGGACCTCGAGCGCGAGCAACAGGCCAAGCAGGCCCAGGACCGCAAGCGCTGGATGTCCTTCCTGAAGAAGGCGCTGGGACGGGAGGACGACGGAGCCTCCCGGAGGGGCCGATGACGACGAACGCCGAGATCGCGGCCCGGTTCGAGGAGTTCGCCGACCTGCTCGAGGCCGACGATGTCGAGTACAAGCCCCGCGCCTACCGGCGCGCGGCCGAGAACGTCCGGGCCCATCCGTCGCCGATCGCCGACCGGGTCGCGGCCGGCGACCGCGAGGTCCTCGAGAACATCGACGGCGTCGGCGACGCCATCTCCGCGAAGATCGTCGAGTACGTCGAGACCGGCGGAATCGAGGAACTCGCGGAACTGCGGGCCGAGCTGCCGATCGACATTGCCGACATCACCCGCATCGAGGGCGTCGGCCCCAAGACCGCGGGGAAGCTCTACCGCGAACTCGGGGTCGAGACGTTGGACGACCTCGAGGAAGCGGCCGAGGCCGGCGAGGTGCAGGACGTCAAGGGGTTTGGCCCGAAAACGGAGCAGAACATCCTCGAGAACCTCGAGTTCGCCCGAACGGTCGGCCAGCGCCAGCTCCTGGGTGAGGCCCGGCCGCTTGCTGACGATGTCCTCGCGTACCTCGAGGGTCTCGAGGCGGTCGAGCGCTGCGAGGTGGCGGGCTCGATCCGCCGATGGCGCGAGACGATCGGCGACGTGGACGTCCTCGCGGCGACCGAAGACGGCGAGGCGGTCGTCGAGCAGTTCGTTTCGTGGGAGTCGGTCGACGACGAGATCGAGTCCGGCCCCGAGAAGGCCAGCGTCCGCGTCGGCGAGAGCCGCGTCGACCTGCGGGTCGTCGTCCCCGCGGAGTTCGGCTCGGCGCTGCAGTACTTCACCGGGAGCAAGGACCACAACGTCGCCCTGCGCAACTACGCGATCGACCGCGGGATGAAATTAAACGAGTACGGGGCCTTCGACGTCAGCGAGGTCGAAGACCACGAGGCGGACCAGCGCATCGGCGACCGCATCGCGGGCGAGACCGAGGCGGGGATGTACGAGGCGCTCGGGTTGGACTGGATCCAGCCCGAACTCCGGACCGATCGCGGCGAGATCGACGCCGCGGCGGCCGACGAGTTACCGGCCCTGCTCGAGCGCGACGATATCCGTGGCGACCTGCATACCCACACCGAGTGGTCCGACGGCAACACCTCCATCGAGGCGATGGTCGAGGCTGCCGCGGACCGGGGCTACGACTACTTCGGGATCGCCGATCACGCCGAGGGCCCGGGCGTCGTCGGCGGCATGGGCCTCGCCGACGACGAGATCCTCGAGCAGGTCGCGGAGATCCGTGCAGTCGGCGACGACGCTGACATCGAGGTCCTCGCGGGGATCGAGGCCAACGTCGACGCCGCGGGCGAAGTCGACCTCTCCGAGGACGTGATCGACGCGCTGGACGTGATCGTCGCCTCGACCCACAGCGCCCTGAGCCAGGACGCCGAGACCGCGACCGAACGGCTCGTCCGGGCCGTCGAGAACCCGACGATCGACGTCCTCGGCCACCCCAGCGGCCGCCTGCTCAACGAACGCGCCGGCCTCGAGTTCGACGCGACCGCGCTCGGAGCGGCCGCCGCCGAGAACGACACCGCCCTCGAGGTCAACGCCAACCCCCGTCGGCTGGATCTCTGGGGCAGCGCGGTACAGGCGGCCATAGACGAGGGCGCGGTGATCGCCGTCAATACCGACGCCCATCGGCCGGCGACGCTCGAGTACATGCGCTGGGGCGTCCACACCGCACGCCGGGGCTGGGCCGAGCCCGCGGACGTGATCAACACCTGGAAACTCGACGAATTACGGCAGTTCCTCCACTGACACGTCCCCGCTACACCATGCGACTCCTCCTCGATCTCATGTGCGGCGGGCTCCGTGCCTATCTGCGGATGTGCGACCACGACACCGCCTACGCCGGCGACCGCGGCCTCGAGGCCGACGACGACCTCCTCGCCGTCGCCCGCGAGGAGGACCGAACCGTCGTCACGCGAGACGTCGACGTGGCGGCCCGCGCCGACGAGTCGATCCTCCTCGAGAGCCGCGACGTCGAGGCCCAACTCGCCGAACTCGACGCGGCGGGCGTCGATCTCACCCTCGCCGACGACCCCGACTTCTGCGGGCGGTGTAACAGCTCGCTCGAGCCGGTCGGCCCCAACGACTCGACGCCGGACTACGCGCCGGATCCCACGGAGTTCGAGACGTGGGTCTGTCGGGACTGTGGCCAGCACTTCTGGCGCGGGAGCCACTGGGACCGGGTCGCGGAGACGCTCGCGAGAATACGCGACTCGTAGCGTGGTCAGTCGAAGCCGTCGGTCCCGGCCAGCAGGTGGTCCTCGAGAACGCCCTCGTCCAGTTCGATCCCCAGCCCCGGCTCGGTCGGCACGTCGATGTAGCCGTCCTCGATGAGTGGCTCCTCGCGTGCGAGCAGGTCGTCCCACCAGTCGACCTCGAGGGCGTGATATTCCAGCACGTCGGCGTTGGGGACGGCGGCACAGAGGTGGACGCAGGCCATCGTGCCGACGGGGCTACAGACGTTGTGCGGCGAGAACGGAATGTAGCGCTCCTCGGCGCGCTGGGCGATCCGTTTCGACTCGGCGAGGCCGCCGCAAGTGGTCGGGTCGGGCGTGATCACGTCGACCGCGTAGTCGTCGAGCAGGTCGCTCAGTTCGTGGATACGAAAGCGGTTCTCGCCCGTCGCGAGCGGTGTCTCGGTCCGGCGGGCGACCTCTCTCTGGGCGTCGGTCTCCTCCGGCGGGACGACGTCCTCGAGCCACATGAGATCGTAGGGCTCGAGTGTGCGGGCGAGCCGAGTTGCGCTCTCGACGGTGTAGTCCCAGTGGCAGTCGAAGGCGAGGTCGATCTCGCTCCCGACGGCGTCGCGGACGGCCGCGACGACGTCGACCTTGTGATCGATCGCGGCGTTGGTGAGCCGGCCGTTGTAGGGATCGGGCTCGTTGTCCCGTTCCACGTCGAGGTCGAACTTGATCGCGTCGAAGCCCATGTCGACGACGCGCTCGGCTTCGGCGGCGTAGGCCTCGGGGGTGTAGGCGTCCGCGTCGGCGTACTCGGTGAACCCGCCGTCGTCGACCGCGTAGGCCTCGCCGGCGTGACAGTCGCAGTAGAGCCGGACCCGATCGCGGTAGCGCGAGCCGAGCAACTGGTAGACCGGCAGGTCCAGGACCTTCCCGGCGGCGTCCCAGAGCGCGATCTCGATGCCCGAGGCGGCGGTGACGACTTTCCCCGTCGTCCCGCCGTGGCCCGACGTCTCCTGCACGATGCGCCGGAACAGCCGCTCGACGTCCAATGGGTTTTCGCCGACCAGAAACCGGTTCGCGTACTCGATCAGTTCCGGGACGCCGCCCCCGCGGTAGGCCTCGCCGATCCCCGTCACGCCCGCATCCGTGTGGACTTTCACGAGGTTCCACTCGAAGTTTCCGTCGACGACCGCCGATTCGATTCCGGTGATCGCGACGTCGTGACCCGCCGGGCGATCCGTGGCGTGGTTCGAAAAATCCCTCACCGCCGATCACCGACGACGACGGTGGTACTGGGTTCGCGGTCGAACGACGACGCGGCGAGACGGGGACTCGAGATCATCGTGGGAAATACTGGCACACGTTCGCACGTCAAACCACCGGCTCGAGCATCGATGGCGGACGGTATGCGGTCCCGGCGGTACTAATAGACGGCGGCGTCGTCGAACCGCCCGTCGTAGGCGATATGCTGTGGATGGGTCGGCTCGGTTCCCGAGAGGAAGAGCCGGTCGACCTTCTCCCAGGTGTTCTCGTAGACGAGATTGCCGAGTTCCGAAGCGGTCGTCGACCAGCGATACGGCCCGTCGTCGTAGATCACGCGGCGAGCGACCCCGTCGTCGAACGCCTCGAGGAGGTCGGCTTCCGTCTCGATCGCGGCCTCGAGGGCGGTGTGGGCGACCCCGACGGACCGCGGGAGGTGTGCGTACGACGACGTGAAGGGCGGCAGCGAGAGGGAGTCGGCGAGGTCGCGGGCACGTCGGTTATCCCACGGGAAGTGTCGCGGGTTGAAGATCTCGATGGCATCGATCACGTCGGCGTACCGGCGCAGATCCGCCTCGGAGAGACTCACGTTCGCAAACTCCGGATGCGGGACGAGTACCGTTGCTCCCTGGCGCTCGAACTCGGCCATCGCCGTCTCGAGCGGGATGAAATCGGGAACCGGCTCCTCGAGGCCCAGAGCGAGGACGTGTTTGCGGTTCCGCCACGTTCCGGTGAACACCTCGCGGGCGGGGATCACCAGCAGGTCGTCGTCGGAATAGGCCGCCGCCCGCTCGCGGGTCTCCGGAAGCCGGGTGAAATGCGGTGCGTAGACGATCGCGTCGAGACCGGCCCGTTTTGCCCGCTCGACAACGCGATCGGTCAGCACCTTCACGTGGGGGTCGACTCGGTACGTCACTCCTCGATCACGCCCCCCACTTTCGGGACAGCCGAGTTATGAATTCTGATTCGGCGGCCGATCGGCCACCTGTCTTCCGACCGATGGGCTCGGCTGCGAAAGGATGATTAGGGCGGCCGTGCGAGTTCCGGTATCGAATGGCCTGGGAATGCGGAATCGACGGCTGTGGATCGGTCTTCGAAGACGTCGAGTCGGCCGTCGTCCATCAGGCGACGGAACACCAGCGCCGCGAGTGTAAGGTCTGTGGCACCGTCGTCCCCGACGGCTACCTCGCGATCCGACACGCCTTCACCGAACACAGTCGCGCCGAGTACGTCCGCGCCTACGGTGCCAGCTCCGAGGCGGTCCGGGAACGCGAGGAACTGCTCGAGGAGATCGAATCGGTCGCGGACATGAAAACGATCGCGAACGAACTGAAGCGGTAACGGCAATCGTCGTCCCTGCCGTGGCGTCCTCACTCTCGCCGTCCGCTCGAGCCACGTTGTATCGGCGTCAGTAGTTGTCGATAATCGCCGAGACGCAGCCGGAACTCTCCTTGTAGGAGGTATGGTCGGGGACGGCGTCGCTCACGTCGACATCGGCGTAGTTACTCGCCGTCTCCCCGTCGGAGAACCAGCCGCCGCAGTCGGCCGGTCCGCTCCCGAGTCGGGCGATGCTGTCGTTGGTCGAGTAGTAGTTGTGGACCTCGCCGGCCGAGGACTCGATAGCGTCGTCAAAGTCCCCGCTCTCACAGGGAGCGTCATCCACCTCGTAGGAGCCGATGCTGTCTGCTGTCTCGACAGTGAACGCGCCGCCGATGGCCGCGAGCGTCTCCATCTGGACGATTCCGCCCATCGAGTGGCCGAGGATGCGGATCGTCGTGTCCGGGTTCGCGTTCGTGTAGTCGCCGAGCCAAGCGGCGAAGGCGTCGCCGGTGTCTCGAGCGCTCGCTTCGGCGGAACTTGGGAGGCCGCTGTCGTCCCACGTCACGGCGGTCACGGTCTCGGTATAGCCGAGATCCCTGGCGGTCTGCTGGAAGGTCGCGGCCTCGTTGACGCTCTCCGAGGATCCCGTATAGCCGTGGACGTTGAAGACGACCTCGTCCTCGTTTTGTGGCGCGTCGTCGATGCTGGGCGTCCCATACCGGAAGTCGACCTCCATGATCTCGTCGGTGTCGGCCGCGACCGACCCCGACGCGACGCTCAACCCGGTCCCGGCGACGACCGTCGCCGCCGTCGTCCGCAGCATTCGCCGCCGCGAGAGCGTCGTATCACTGTTCCCCGCAGTCGAATCCGCGTGTGCTTCGTGAGTCATCAGTTATCGTTCGCGTTGTGGTAGCGAACGACAATCCCATTCTCGTGTCCGTCGTTACCGCTTTATCTTCGGAACTGAACGTTTTTATTACAGGGCAGATGGCTAGCTCGTCCCGACTAGCCGTCGATCGGTTTCGCGACCGCTGGTAAATGTCGTGGGTAGGTTGACGACGGATGTGGCTCGCCCGCTCGGATTACGATGCCGGGTGCCCGCGGACAATCACCTCCGTCGTTACTGTGTCTCGCAAACTGGCGTAGAAACGTCCGCGAGGCTCACTTCGTTCGCGCCGAGCGACCCCATCCGCGACCGCTCGTTACTGTCCGTTTACGGGTGCGTCGCATCCGCTCGCATCGTCGACGAACTACCGTTCGTCGGAATCCAGCACGCGAATCTGGTCGCCCCGAACCGTCACCGGAATCGGAACCGTCGCCTCGTACAGTTCGACGGTCACCTGGTCTTTGCCTTCGTCGATTCGCTGTACCTGTGCCTTCTCGCCCTTGAACGGACCGGCGATGAGTTCGACGATGTCGCCCTCGGCGATCCCCTCGACGTCCGGCTTCGGCGAGAGGAAGTGTTCGACCTCCGAAATGTCGGACTCGCCGGGGACGATGCTGCGGGCGTGGGGAATGTCCTCGAGGACGCGGTTGAGGACGGCGTTGCCCTCGGCTTCGACCATCACGTAGGAGGTCAGCGAGTCGGGGGCCAGCGCCGCGTGGATCTCCGGCTCCTCGCGGTTGATGATCATGTCGGCGACGGTTCGTTCCTGACTCGCCGTCGTTTTGACAGCGTAGATCCCCATTAGATGCCACCACCGCCCGAGATGAACAGCATAATCGCGCCGATGATGAAGCCGACGAGGCCGACCAGGAAGATCCCCGCACCGGCGATCTTCGACACTTGGAGGAACTCCTCGGTCGTGGGTGTCGTCGCCATTTTCAACACCCGAACGTACGAGGTGAGGTCGTAGGGAACGTCCATATCTGTCTATTCACAGCGCGGGGTCTTTTATCTGTCTTTCGTGTCAGCCGAAGTGTTGCCACGAGTGCCCCCGCTCAGCGGGCCGACTCGAGGCAGCTATCGACGTTGCACTCGACGGCCCGGCGTCCAAACCGCTCGCCCCCCAAGCGCCGCCGCATGGCTGAAGACGATACCGACAGAACCGACGAGTACGAGGCCGAACGGGAAGCCGAAATCGAAGACGAACTCGAGCGGATCGACCGCGACCCCGACGAAGTCGACGACGGCGACGGTACTCTCGGGACGCAGAACGCGCCCCGGGAGAACGCGGAGACCCTCGAGGAAGCGGAAGGCGAAGCCGAGGAGGAGTAACGCCGAACGACTCGCAGACCGCGACGAAAGCGGGTCGGAAACGGCAGTAACCGGGACGTGCCGGTTTTTGTGACCAAGATCAACGGCGATCAGGGCCGGGGGCCCGGCGGTCGCTCGCCCGGGCCCGGACCGCCCGGAATCGGGGGCCGCTGCCGTTCCGGCTCCGGCCGGGAGCCAAGCGTCAGTTCGACGGTCCCCCGCTCGCCGTCGCGGACGATCTCGACCTCGACCGTCTCGTCCGGCGACGCCTCGAGCGCGAGATACGAGGAGAGTTGGTCCTGCGTGGGGATCGGCGTCCCCTCGATGGCGACGATCACGTCGCCGGTCCCGGGCCGTCCCGTTACCGCCGGCTCGAGGACGCCGTCCGCGGGGGAGTTCGGGACGACCTCGGCGACCAGCACGCCGGTCGCCTCCTCGAGGCCGATTTCCTCGGCGACGCTCGGGCCGACCGGTCGGACGCCCACGCCCATGTAGGGATGTTCGTAGTCGCCGTCCTCGATGAGCGCGGGGACGACGCGGTTCGCCAGTTGCGCGGAGATCGCGAAGCCGATGGTCTGGCCGGCCCCGGCGAAGACGACGCCCAGCACCTCGTTGTCGAGGCTCACCAGCGGCCCGCCGCTGTTGCCGGGGTTGATCGGCGCGTCGGTCTGGATCGCGGCCGGGATCGAGAACCCGGTCGGGCTGGGAAGCGCCCGATCGAGCCCGCTGACGATCCCCTGTGAGACGGAGGCGTCGAGCCCCAGCGGGTTGCCGATGGCGAGGACTTCCTGCCCGATCACCGGCCGGAAGTCGGCCAGCGAGAGCCCGTCGGCGACATCCGGCACGTCCTCGACTTCGAGGACGGCGAGGTCGCTGTAGACGTCGGTACCGACGACGGCGGCCGTCCGCCACTCGCCGTTGTTGAACTGGAGTTCGATCCCGCCCTCACTGGCAGCCTCGACGACGTGGTTGTTCGTCAGGACGTATCCGTTCTCGAGGACGAACCCGGTGCCGAGACCGCCTCGCCCGCCGCCCGGACCGCCGGTCCCGGCGACGGACACCAGGACGACGGAGTCGATCGACTCCTCGTACACCGCCGCGTACTCGCTGTCGACGTCGGGGCCCTCGCCCGCCGCGCTCGAGTCGCCGTCGTCCTGTGCAGCGCCGGTTCCCGCCCCGCCGAGGCCCAGCGCCGCGATGGTGCTGATCGTTCCAGCCGTCCGCAAGAACCGTCGTCGCGTCCGTTCGTTCGATGGCACGCGGATAGCCACCCCGACGAGCGACATAAAACGGGAGCCGGCAGGGGCAGCCGATCGGCCCCGAACAGCAGGGTCAGGCCTCGTCGAAGAGGTCTTCGCCCTCGACCGCGTGTTCCGCAACGGCGTCCATGTCGAGCGTGACGCCCAGGCCGGGCTCCTCGGGGATCTCGATGGAGCCGTCCTCGATGACAGTCTCCTCGACCAAGTCCTCCCACCAGTCGAGTTCGTAGGAGTGGTACTCGACGGCCAGGGCGTTCGAGATGGCCGCGCCGACGTGGGCGCTGGCGACCGTCGCGACCGGCGAGGCGACGTTGTGCATCGCGACCGGGACGTAGTACATGTCCGCCAGATCCGCGATCTTGCGGGTTTCGCGCATCCCGCCGACCTTCGGCATATCGGGCGCGATGATGTCGACGGACTGCTCCTCGAGCAGGCGGCGCTGGCCGTGTTTCCGGTAGACGTTCTCGCCGACGGTGATCGGCGTCGTCGTCGACTGCGTGATTTCGCGTTGCACGTCGTGGTTCTCCGGCGGCACGGGGTCCTCGAGCCACCAGACGTCGTACTCCTCCAAGCGCTTCGCGAGCCGCTTGGCGCTGCCGCCGGAGAAACTCCAGTGGCAGTCGAAGGCCACGTCGGCGCGCGAGCCGACGCGCTCGGTGACCGCCTCGACGATCGAGGCTTTGTGTTCGATTTCGGGAGCCCGGAGGTGGCGGTTCGCGCGGTCCTTCTCGTGGCCGCTTGGCACGTCGAGGTCGAACTTCAGGGCGTCGTAGCCCAACTCCTCGACGACGCGCTCGGCCTCGTCGGCGCAGGCGATCGGATCCGCCTCTTCCTCGGTGTGGCAGTCACAGTAGACCCGGACCTCGTCGCGGTACTTGCCGCCCAGCAGCTGGTAGGCCGGCACCTCAAGGATCTTGCCGGCCAGATCGTGCAGGGCGACCTCGATGCCCGAAATCGCGGTGACCGTGACGCCGCCGATCGAGCCCTCGCCGGACATCTTCTGGACGAGGTGTTCGGTCAGTCGGTCGATGTCCAGCGGGTTCTCGCCCTGCAGGAACGGCGTCATCCGCTCGATCAGTTCCGGCGCGCCGGCACCCCAGTAGGCCTCGCCGGTGCCGACGATCCCCGCGTCCGTGTAGACCCGCACGAGCGTCCACGGGAAGTTGCCGTCGACCATCGTCGTCTGGACGTCAGTGATCTCGACATCCCGACCGCCGCCGCGCTCGCGCGTGACTCCCATCGTCTCCGCCGAGAGGTCCCGCATCGTGTACTCGGCGTTCGGGTCGTGCAGCCTCGAGTAATCGACTCCCATAGTCGGACGTTCACTCGCACGGTAGTAATAACTGTCACCTGCGGTGGGCGGGGTTGCGCAGTCGTGCCGGACGGGACGGAGTATCCTGGCCGGTTCACGTACTGGACTCGTCCGAAACGGCGTCCGTCGCCGCTACCACCCCGTCGGGCGAGAGTGCGTACACCCCGTTCGCGTTCATGACGAGATTCGAGACGATCGAGTGCGACGACGCTTGCCACTGAGTGGAGCCGTCCGATTGCGAGAGAGCGACCAGTCCACCGGGTGCAGCCCCGACCAACACTGACTCGGGTGTACAGACAGGGGCCGACAGCGTCGTTGACGACTCGCCTGTTCCGTCGTCGCGTGGGATCGGCGCCTCCCACGTTCGCTCGCCGGTTTCGGCGTCGAGGGCGACGGTCTGTCCGCCGGACTCGTCCGAGACGTAGACGGTCCCGTCCCGAACGGCTGGGATCGTATACCGGTCGGGCGTGTCAGTCACGCGCTCCCGCCACTCGAGGTCGCCGGTTTCCGCCTCGAGCGCGTACAGCGTTCCCTCGTTGTTCAGGACGTAGACGGCGTTGCCGACGACCGGCGACGAATACGTTTCGCCGATCACGTCGGTCGTCCAGCGGATCTCCCCCGTTCCCTTCTCGAGGGCAGTGAGCGTCCCGCCCTCGCCCGCGGTAGCGTCGATCACGAAAACCCTCTCGTCCGAGCTGCTGATACCGACTGCCGTCCACTCGGGTTCGAACGGCCACGCCGGCTCGCCCGTGTCGACTGCAAACGTCTGGATTCCGCCGCCAAGTTGAAGATAGGCGAAGTCGTCGTCAACAAGCACGTCCATGAGCGGTGTACTCGCGGATGTCTTCGAGACGATGTTCCACTCATCGATATCGATCCAGTACACTGCTGATTTCGTGTGGACTCCCAACAGCGAGCAGTGGATTGCCGGATAGACACGTAACCGAGATTGCAGCGAGAGTGAGTCGACCCTACCCGACGGTATATGATACCGATGAACGGTCTTTCCCTGCTCGAGATGCCAAATAACGTACTCGTCGGTACACACAACCATTGCCCGTCCCGAAATAGAATTCACAGGCCCCCCTTCGCTTCGCAACGCGGGCTGACGCTTCATCGATTGGTCGATGGCAGCATTTCGTTTTGGATCGCGCTGGAGCGTCGGCCAAGCGGCTCGCTCACTGCACCCGTCTACTGGGATGGAGTTCGGTAGCAACGGCTCATTCGAACCGACGCCACCTGTGATGGCGAGCGTTCCGTAGCCCAGTACGCTACCACCACCAAGCAGTAATGCCGCCCTCCGACGCGATATTTCGACCATATCTAACGTAAGATCAGGCAGTAAAAATCACTGGTGCAGTATTATTATACTACCTCACCGATCCATGATAGCTGATATCCGTATGTTGGTATAAACGAGAAAAACGTTTCAGAGCTATTTGTAGCTTCAGTCACACACTGTCCCAATTGAATCCTACTAATCATGTATGATAGCGAAAATACGACAGGCGACGTCAGTATCGGCTACGACTCGAGGTCGTCGGGTACGTCCTCGAGGGCGGCGTCGGTCGCTTCCATCGCGGCGAAGGCGGCCCGCTTTTCGGCCGTTCGCCGTTCGATCGCCGCCGGTCCGACGGCGAGTTCGATCCGGGTCACGTCCGCGTCGGGACTCGAGGTACCCAGCAGGGTGACGGGACCGATCTCGCGGGTGTTGCGGACGTGGGTCCCGCCGCAGGCCCGCGCGTCCCACGGCTCCGGGGAGCCGGTCGTCGCGGTGAATCGACCCGTTCGCTGGCGGTCCTTCTCGTCCTCGATCGAAACGGTTCGGACGCGGCCCTCTTCCACGGCGGCGTCGTCGGCGTGGTCGTCGAAGACGACGGCGTCACGCTCTCGGACCGCCGACACCGGCTCGTCGTCCCACGATACCGGCCGGGACTCCCAGACCACGCGGTTGACCGCCTCGTCGAGTTCCAGCAACCGCTCGTCGTCGACCGTCGCCGCCGTCTCGAGGTCGACCCGGACTGTCTCGGGGCCGATCTCGAGGCCGGCATAAGAGCTGTCGGGAAGCAGTCGGTCGGCGACCCCGAGCAGGACGTGACTGGCGGTGTGGGCCCGCATGCAGTACATCCGGAAGGACCAGTCGACCGAACAGAGAACGCGGTGGCCGACCGAAAACGAGGGGGCGTCGGCCAGCACGTGGACCTGCTCGCCGTCGACCAGTTCGACGTCGGTGACCGCGGTGGCGGCGACTGTCCCCCTATCGGCCGGTTGGCCGGCGCTCGCCCCGAAGAAGTGACTGCGCTCGAGCCAGACCCGTCGCCCGTCGATCGACGTCACCTCGGTCTCGAACCGCGTCGCGTACGGCTCCGCCGCCGCCCGTTGCCCGGTCATCGGTTCCAGTCGGTTCTCGGTCACTAAAAGTCTGCCCGCCGAGACCGTCGCCCGACGCGAGAAAAACTACCGGTCGCTTACTCCGCGAGCGTCACGTCCAGTCGCTCCTCGAGGGCGTCGATCAGGCCGCCGCCGACGCCGGCCTGGGTCGCTCGACCCTGTTCGACCGCGAGGATGTCCTTCTCGGGTGCGCCGAGTTCCTCGGCGAGTTCCTCGCGCTGGAGGCCGGCCTCCCGTCGGGCCTCGACGAGGGCCTCGCCGTAGTCCGAGACGAGGTAGGGAAGGGGGTCGTCGTCGTAGTTGGTACCCTCGCTCTCCCAGTGTTCGGAGTCGCCGTCCCAGACCGGATTGGCCTTCGCGACGTTCTGGGCCGCCTTCCGCTTGCGGTTCGGTTCGTCGGTCGAGCCCGCGTCCTGCTCGCTTCGCTTTCGGTCTCCCCCGCCGTGGGCCTTCGAATCGTCGTGTGGCGCGCAGTCAGGACAGACCTCGAGTTCCGCGCCGGCGACCGACGCGAGCGTCAGCGAGTCGCTCTCGGTACCACAGAGTTCGCAGTTCGTCCCGCCGCCACCGCCGGACGAACCGGTCGAGTATTTGGCCATGCGGACGTTTGGCATCTGCCGCATTTCAACGGTTCGGTAGCGTACACGCCGTCGCGACGGACACGGGCCGCGGGGGATTCCGTCGGTCAATCAGCGCCCGAACCGTTTCCTGATCGTCGCTCGCAACGGCAGCCCCAGCCCGCCGAGCAACGGTAGGACGACGACCGCCGCGATGTCGAGCGGGAGGCTGGCGACGCCCGCTGCCGCCGCGCCGACGGCCGCGAGCGGCGCGAGGACGGGCAGGACGTAGAGATACGACGGCGTCCACCCCGGGCCGCGTCGCGTGTGTCGGACGACGACGCCGAACAGCAGCGGCATGAGGACCGCACCGGCAAGCAGCGGGCCGCCGATCAGCGTCGTCGGCACCGCCACCGACAGCGCGACGACGATCGTCTCGTCGATCGTCACCGGTCCCCAGGTCTCCTCCCGGCGGACGACCCGCGAGACGAGCAGTCCGAGGGCGGCGAGGGCGACGACGCCCGCCAGCGCGCCGTACCACAGCGGCCGCTCGAGGGGCGGGGTCACGACCTCGAGACCGCGCATGAACGCGACGGTCGTCTCGACGCCCCCACGGTCGGCCGAGAGCGCGGTCCAGAGCCCTTGCGGGTCGGTACCGATCCCGGCCAGTTCGGCCCGGAGCGAGCGAAGCGCGCCCTCGTTCGCGAGTCCGTACTGGACGAGGCCGGCGGCGTAGACGATCACCGACAGCCAGAGCAGCGGCAGCGAGAAGTTCTGTCGCCGCCACCAGCCGGCGATCGGATTGGCCGTCGACCCGTCGTCACTGTCGGTCGTCCGCGATCGATCGGTACCGCCGGCAGTATCCCCGCCGGCTCGATTGCTCGTTCCCGAACCCGTCCCGCCGCCGGTCCCCGTCGCGGTTCCGGTGGCGGTCGCACTCGAGGCGTCGGCCGTCGCGCCGGCTGCTGACGTGTCCGTACTCGAGGTCGCGCCACCGGTTCCGGCACCCGAGTTGGTGGCACTCCTACCGGCGCTCGAGGTCGACGTCGAACCGTGACTCGAGGTCCCGGCGCTACTGCTCGCGGAGCCGGCCGCCGACGCGCCGGCGGCCGACGCCGACGCGGAGGCCGTCTCCGACTCCGAGTAGCTCACCTCCGTTCCCTCGTCGTCGCCGTCGTCGCTCTGCCAGACGTCGGGTGAGGGGAGGCCACTGGTCCGTTTGGCGACGTAGTCCTCGTGGCCCAGTCGGTCGTAGGCCTGTCGTTCGACGGGATCGCCGAGGATGTCGTAGGCGGTCTTGACTGCGGTGAACTGCGCCTGTGCGCGGTCGTCGTCGTTCACGTCAGGATGATAGACACGGACCTGCTCGCGGTAGGCGTCCTTGATCTCGTCCTGATCGGCGTCGGGCGAGATCTCGAGCAGATCGTAGAAGTCCTCTGTCATATGAGCGTAGGGAAGTGTAGTCTGTCCCCGAGTTGTGGGGGAGGGGTTATAGTTTCAATGTTATTGCCGATCCGAGCGGAGGCTCGGTCTCGAGCGCCGAGTGCGTTGTGGCCGCCGCCGGTCGGATCGGACGCGGACGGGCAGTCACGAGAAGTCCGCGAGCGACGACTGTCCGCTCGAGCGATCGCCGCCGAGCGCCCCCGGTTCCGGCTCGTCGTCGGTTGTGTCGGCAGTTGATTCGTCGTCGGTCGGCTCGAGGTTCGACCCCCCGTCGGCATCGTTCCCGCCCCCTTCCCAACTCTCGAGGCTGGCCTGATCGGCGGCCGCGAACTCGAGGTTGGCGACGCGGACGCCGACCTTGCGGACGGGTTCGGACTCGAACTCGGTGAAGAGATCGCGCGCGACGCGGTCGACCAGTTCGGGGTCGTCGACGGGGCCGGGGAGGGACCGCTCGCGCGTGTTGACGTCGTACGGCGGCGTGACCGCCTTGACGCCGATGGTTCGATACAGCGCGCCCTCCCGGCGGGCGCGGTCGGCGACGGCGGCCGCGAGCGTCTCGATCTGGTCGTACTTCGGCTCGGGTTCCGCGACGGCCTCGGCGAAGGCGGACTCCCGCGAGAAACTCTTGGGGTCGCCCTTGGGCTCGACGCGGCGGTCGTCGTCGCCGCGCGCGCGGTCGTACAGTTCTCGGCCGCGCTCGCCGAACCGCTCGACCAGTGGCTCCGGGTCGGCCGCCGCCACGTCGCCGGCCGTCTCGAGGCCCATCTCCCGAAGCTCGCGGGCCGTTACCGGGCCGACGCCGTGCAGCAGGTCGACCGCGAGCGGGGCGAGAAACTCGCGGATCTCGTCGGGTCGGACGACGGTGAGGCCGTCGGGTTTGTCGAAGTCGCTGGCGATCTTGGCCGTACTCATCGTCGGCGCGACGCCGACGCTGACGGCCACGCCGACTTCCCGGCGGATGCGGTCCTTGATGTGCCGGGCGAAGCCGTCGGCGACCTCCCACGCCGTCCGCTCGGTCACGTCGAGGTAGGCCTCGTCGATGCTGACCTCCCGGACCACGTCCGCGCAGTCGTGGAGGATCTCCCGGACGTCGGCCGCGACCGACTCGTAGTAGTCCATGTCGACGGGGCGGTAGTGGCCGGTCTCCTCGCGGTCCGTCCCCCCGTCGAGGTCGCCGACCTCGTGCGCCGCGCGTCTGGGCAACCGCTCGAGGGCCGTCGAAATCGCTTGGGCGCTCTCGACGCCGAACTCGCGGGCCTCGTAGCTGGCGGTAGCGACGGCCCCGACGGTCTCGCCGGGTTCGTACCCCATGCCGACGACGACCGGCTCGCCCCGGAGTTCGGGCTCGCGCAGCCGCTCGCAGGAGGCGTAGAAACAGTCGGCGTCGACGTGACAGACGATCCGGTCCTCGTCGGCCTCGCGCTCGACGCCCGGCAGCCGGGGCCCGTCGGACATTCGTCTACCGGTCGATTCGTCCGGACCGACGTGAACGTTGCGCCCGCCGTCGGCGGCCGCGGTCCGCCCGGATCGACGCCGCTACAACTCGTAGGCCATCATCGCCTCATCGACGTACTCGCCGTCGATCGTGTAGTGGTCCTTGCGGATCGCCTCGGTGTCCCAGCCGTGGACGGTCAGGAACTCGAGTGCGGTGTCGTTGACCACGGGAACGCTGTTGTAGAGCTTCCGGTAGCCGTTGGCCTCGGCCCACTCGATCCCGCGTTGCAGGAGCGTACTCCCGATCCCGTGGCCACGGTAGGCCTCGCGGACGCCGACGGTCTGTTGGGCGACCTCCCGGACCGGTTCGACCCGGTGGAGATCGAGGTGCGTCCAGCCGACGACCGCGCCGTCGACGGTCGCGACGAAGAACTGGCGGGTCTCGATCGCGTTGTGTCTGGTGACGGTGTCGTCGTAGAGCAGTTGTTCGGCGACCGTCTCGGCGACGACGTAGGTGTCCTCGGCCGTGACGTCCCTGATCGTCTCGATCAGTCCGTCGAAGTCGTCCTGTCTGGCGGGGCGGACGGTGACGGTAAACTCGTCCAACTCGTGTTTCTCGACGGCCCCGAACTCGAGCGCGAGTCGGAGGGTCCCGCCGTCCTCCGCGAGATAGCCGTCCTGCTTTAGCTCCTCGAGACGGGTCTGGAACTCCTCGACCGGGAGGGAGACGATCTCGCGCAGTTTGTGCCGTTCGACGGTCCCGTGGCGCTCGACGCACTCGTAGAGACGCCGGCTGGCCTCGGAATTAAACGTCGGCCGCTCGAGCGCATCCATACGACCGATACGGGGGACCGGCGCTTATTCCTTGCCCATTGGTGTCGATTAGCACGATAATCCAGTCAGAAACGCCGAACGGACCCGGTAGCGTCGTCAGTTGTACTCCCGCCACCGATTCCCGCACTCGGTACACTTGAAAAAGCGCGTCGGCGGCTCGTCGGCCGACGCGGTCTGTTTGAGCGTGTACCACGCTTCTTCGGCACCGCACTCGTCACAGATCACGTCGTTTGCCTTCGGTTTCCCCTCGAAGTTGGCGTTCTCGTCGGATTCGATCACGTCGTCGTCGGTCTGGGACTCCGTCGTGACGAAGGCGTCTTCCTGCTCGCGGTCGCGTTCGCTCGAGGCCCCGCAGTCGTCGTTCGTACAGACCATGCGGTCACCGCGAGCCTTCATCATCGAGCCGCAGTCGTCGCAGAATTGCATACCCGGCCGGTACGTGCCCGAGCGGCAAAAACACTCGAGATCGGCGGGTCACCGCTCCCGGTCGCCCGCCTCGTCCGCGAGGACGAACGGACAGTCCGCGACCCGGACCGTCTCGATCGTCGGCACCGCCAGGATCTCGGCGTCCGCGTGGGTGCAGGCGACGTCGGGCGGCTCGGTGAGGTATTCACACCCCTGGCAGTAGGCTCGCTTGTCGACCTCGCGGACCTCGCTGTCGTCCGCGTCCGTCGGTGCCGGCAGATTGTCGCCCTCGAGTTGCTCCCAGAGTCGGTCGGCGTCGATATCGGCGGTGTCCTGCCGATCGAATAGGTCGTCGAAATAGGCCGTCTCAGAGACTCTGTCGTCCGGTTCCGCGACGGTCGAGGCGATGCCATCGGGAGGATCGGCATGGTCGTCCGATTCGGGATCGTCGGACTCGAGCGGAGCCGCATCCGCGTCGTGAGTGATCTCGATTCCGGCGTCTCCGTCCGCGGATTCGCTTCCGTGGTCGTCCGCGGATTCAGCTCCGGCATCCATCTCGAACTCGCTCTCGTCGTCTCCGGTGTCGTCAGTCATCGGACTCACCGCCGGTCTCGGGGCCGGTGTCGTCGTTGTGCGTCGCCACTGCCGAGTCGATCGATTCGGCCGTCGGCGTCGGGTCGTCGTCGGTCGCGACCGCGGCCGCAGCGGTCACCAGCCGCCGACAGATCTCGTCACGACTCTCGCCGCGCCGGGCGGCTTCGTCGGGGACGGCAAAGGAAACGGCGCGCTCATCGTGGTTTCGGCTGGACATCTGTCCGTACTTGGGATATCGAGCGTATAAGCGTTGGTCCGAACTCGAGGGGGAGCCGCGCCGCCGGTCACCTGATCTTGCGGACGTTGCTGATGTCGAAGCCGCCGTCGTGGATCTCCGTCTCGAAGCGGACGATGTCCTCGTCCTCGAGCCGGGAGAGGACGCCCCGGAACTGCTCGACGACGAGGGTGCGGGCGCGTTCGGAGCCGCCGCTTTCCCACTCGAACAGCAGCGTGCCATCGGTAGCCTCCTTGAGCCGGCCGAGTTCCGTCGGCCCCAGCAGTTCGGCGTTGACCAGCAGGAGGATGACGCCGCCCCAGCGATGTGAGGCGCGTTTGAGTCCCTTCAGCAGGACGGTCAGGTCCGACCAGTTCAGCCGATCATCGGCCGCCGCCACGAGATCGGTGAGCGAGTCGATCACGACGAGGTTGTCGGTAGCGTGGTCGGTCAGGTACTCGCCCAGCGCCTCGAGGACGTCAGTACGTTCGTTGTGGCTGCCGAGTTCGGTGATGTCGGCCATCCCGTCGGCGTACCAGTCGGTCGGCACCGGCGTCAGCTGGAAGTACTCCTCGGCGAGTTCGACGAACCGGACGTCGTCCATCCCCGCGTCGACGAGGGCCTCGTCCATGACGAACTGCATCTCGTCGACGACGGCGCTCGGTTCGTCGGTAAACGAGACGTAGTGGACGTCCTCGGGGAGGGTCACGTCGGATGCGAGGTCGCCGTAGTAGAGGTCGAAGAGATCGGGGTCGGCCTCGACGAGCCCGTTCAGCACGGCGCTGGTGTAGCAGAACTCCCGCGCGCCGGCACCGGACTCGCCGGCCAGTAAGACGACGCTGCCGGTTGGCGCGCCGCCACCGATCATCCGATCGAGCCGCGAGACGCCGAGCGGCATCCGTTCCATACGGGGTCGTTTGCTCGCGTCCGTTTACCGGTTGCGGCCGACCGTTTGCGCTCCGCTCCCTCGCGTCGCTCGGTCGCTCGGCAAAAGGTCGATCAAAAGCCTCCTCCCTCCCTGCCGCTCGTTTCACTCGCTTCAGGTCGGTCGTCGGCCCGCTCGTCTTACCGCGGCGCTACGCGCCGCGGTTTCGTTCGCTCGCGGTGACAATATCTCCATCACTATCGGCGACCGACATCCGTCTCGACTCGAGCCCCACTCTCGGCCGCTTCGGCGAGGATCACGCGACCCTCGAGCCCGCGCTCCGCGAGCGCGTCCCGAGCCGCGGCCGCAGCCTCCTCGGCGTGGGGGGTATCGGTCACGCCGTAGACGACCGGGCCCCACGAGGACTGGCCGACGCCCGAGAGGACCGGGCAGTCCTCGAGCGCGTCGACGAGTTCGCCCGCGGGCGGCCGGAAGACCCCGCCCTGTGCGTCGGCGTACCAGGCACCGTTCTTGCGGCCGATCTCGGCGACGGCCTCGCCGAAGGGCTCGAGGCTGCCGCCGGCCGCGGCGGGCAGCAGTTTCCGGGTGACGACGCCGGCGATCTCGTCGGCGATCGCGGGGTCGGCCCGCTCGACGACCGCGCGCATGCTCTCGTCCTCGTCGTCGCCGCTGCGGCCGGGCTCGGCGTCGGGGACGACGACCAGAAAGCGCCAGTCATCGGGCAGGTCGTGGCGGGCGACGACCGGCGGCACCGTCCAGTCGCCTTCCGCCGGCGGCTCCGTGGTAAAGCGGTTCGTCGGGTGGCCGGCGTCGACGACGAACCCGCCACTCTCGAAGGTCGCGACGCCGACGCCGCTGCGGCCGCCCCGCCCCATCGCGGGCGCGTTCTCGCGGACCCGCGGCTCGAGTCCGTGGGCCCGTGCCGTCGCCGTCAGCACTGCCAGCGCGAGTTGGGTGCCGCTCCCGAGGCCGACGTGGCGCGGCAGTCCAGTAGGCGAGCGATCGCCGGCCTCGTGGCTGACGGCACC